>JAFYSJ010000001.1 GCA_017559445.1 Clostridia bacterium | reverse complement strand
TCTCTTTCTATTAGTGTAAGATGTTTGTAATGACTCATATTATTCTCCCGATATTAAATTGTCTTCGCAAACACTATTATATCAGGAGTATGAGTCATTTTAATTTTCTAGGTGTTGCACTTAGATTGTAAATTCAAGCAACAAAAAAGCTCAACGGTCAAAATACCATTTGAGCTTTAATTTTCTATTCATCTTTTTTACTAGCAACGCAGTTGCGGCCACTAGCCGAAGGCGGCTCACTATCAAATAACTGCTGGCATGCAAAGTCTTACCTTACCGGCCATATCTGCCAAGAGACCCAATGTAACCTTAAGATCTCTATAGCACATCTTAGATGTTGTGAATGCTACTGCGCCAGTCTTAAGCTCATTGTCCTGAATCTCAATCATCTGAGCCTTAGATCTAAGGAGCTCCTTAACGCTAGCCTCAGCCTTAACTGTATCATCTGTCTCTACATATACAAAGAACTCAGAGTAGAACTCGTCGCTAGACTCAACCTTAACTGTCTCATCTGCCTTCCAATTGTAGTAAATTGGGCTAAGACCAGATGCTACGTCTACGATATCGGAAACTACAGCACTAGCTGTTGGGAATCTACCTGCTCCTCTACCATAGAACATACAGTTATCCAAGTTGTCGGAGTTAACCAAAATAGAGTTGTAAGACTCATTTACGCCAGCCAATGGGTTATCTTCTCTAACCATAACTGGAGAAACCATGGCATAAAGCTTATCGTTATCCATTCTGCAACGACCAACAAGCTTAATTACGTTACCTGTTGCATTTGCGATTGCAATATCTGCTGCTGTAATCTTGGAAATACCAGAAACATCGATATCCTTATAATCTACGAAACGGTTCCATGCCAAGGATGCCAAAATAGCAATCTTACGGCAAGCATCGTAACCCTCTACGTCATCTGTAGGATCTGCCTCTGCATATCCCTTCTTACGTGCATCCTCAAGAGCCTCGTTGTAATCTGTGCCCTCGTAGCGCATCTTAGTAAGCATGTAGTTTGTTGTACCATTCAAGATACCAAAGATCTCATTGATATTCTCACAAGCATAGCTGTTACGAAGTGTGCGGATAATCGGGATACCGCCACCAACTGCTGCCTCAAATATGTAGTGACATCCATTCTGCTTAGCAATTTCAAGCATCTCGCAACCATGTGCTGCTACCATTGCCTTGTTGGATGTAACAACGCTCTTACCCTTTTCGAGCAAAGCCTTTGTAAACTTATATGCAACGCCAGTTCCACCAATACACTCAGCAACTACGTTAATCTCTGCATCCTCGAGAATATCTTCAAAGTTCTTAGTAAACAAGTTAACAAAAATGCTATCTGGATAATCCTTAACATCCAAAATTCTCTTAAGCTGGATGTCGCATCCTGCATACTGACTTGTCTTGGCCTGTCTATCTGCCAAAATACTGCATACACCGGAGCCTACTACTCCGTATCCCATAACTGCTACAGTAACTTTTCTTGCCATGTTCCTAACCTTCCGTTCGGTAATTAATCTCTAGCGATAATCTCGCACTTTCGGACGCCCTTTATTTCTCTAAGACTGCTGATAACTTCGCCAATTGGGCTATCCATTTTATTTGTCTCCACCGAAATGGAGATGTCTGCCAATCCGTTAATTGGCATATTTTGATTTATAGTCACAATGTTCAGGTTTGCCCTGGCCATTATGTTGATTATGGTTGACAGTATGCCGGACACATCCTCAACCACAAAAAATACAGTAATAACTCTTCCGTAAGATGTTTCGTAGAATGGATGCACATTGTCCCTGTACTTGTAAAAAGCACTACGACTAATGCCTTGTTCCTCTACAACACTCTGTACCGACCTATCTGGATTCTGAGCTAGAATCATCTTAGCGTCCAAAACCTTTGAAATAACAGGTGGCAAAACGCTTTTATCTACCAGAATAAATTCTGCGCTCTTTTCTTTCATATCTTACTTATTAAGGAAGTTGTTTACAGTTTCCTTCATGTCATCCTTTTCGCAAAGTGTGTCGTGGAGAACCTGTCTTGTTTCCAAATTTCTAAGAGGTGCTGGAATTCTATCGCCAGATACTGTGCTAAGCTCCTCAAGGAGTCTAAACTCAGATACGTCTGGATCCTGCTGTCCTACCAAGGAACTGAGAACAAATCCAACAAACTTAAATGGGCTAGCTGTGGACAATACAACTGTTGGTGTGTTGTCACCTGTATTTGCCACATATTCCTTATTTACAGCATATGCAACAGCTGTGTGAGTGTCGCATACATAAGAGTACTTGCCAAACACTTCCTTGATTGTCTCATCACAAATTGCGTCATCTGCATATCCTGCAGCATATACCTGACAAAGCTCATCCATTGTTGCCTGATCCAATGTATACTGGCCATTATTTACGAGCTGAGCCATAAGGTCTGCTACCTTCTCCGCACTGCCTGTTGCGTGGTAGAGCATTCTCTCCAAGTTGCTGGAAATCAAGATATCCATGGATGGAGAGCCTGTCTTGAAGAACTCTCTATTCTTGTTGTATGTACCTGTTGCAAAGAAATCTGTCAAAACCTTGTTGGAGTTAGATGCGCAGATAAGCTTATTTACAGGAAGTCCCATTGCCTTAGCATACCAACCAGCCAAAATATCACCAAAGTTACCTGTTGGAACACAGAAGTTAACCTTGTCGCCCATCTTAATGCTCTCAGAGTTTACGAGATCTGCATATGCGGAGAAATAGTAAACAATCTGTGGAGCCAATCTACCCCAGTTAATGCTGTTTGCAGAGCTGAGCTTCTGTCCACGGTCTGCCAAAACCTTAGCGAACTCGCTATCACCAAAAATCTTCTTAACTCCGCTCTGTGCATCGTCAAAGTTACCCTCAACTGCTGCAACGTGAACGTTATTACCCTGCTGAGTAACCATCTGCATACGCTGTACTGCAGAAACACCCTGATTGGGATAGAAAACTGTTACAGAAACGCCAGGAGCATCCTTGAATCCCTCAAGAGCTGCCTTACCTGTATCACCAGAAGTTGCAACCAAAATGCATGTCTCTTCCTCTACACCAAGCTTCTCCTTGCTCATTCTGAGAAGTCTTGGGAGCATCTGCAAAGCAACGTCCTTAAAAGCACATGTGGGACCATGCCACAACTCCATAATATTACAATCGTTACCAAGCTGTACAACTGGTGCTACACCATACTCATCGAATGTGCTGTATGCCTCTGTAGCCTCCTTGAGAAGCTGTTCCTCAGTAAAGTCCTCCAAGAAAAGGGACAAAACCTTAGCTGCTCTCTGGTTGTAATCCATCTGGCAAAGATTATCCAAAAAATCCTGATCAACTGTTGGAATATATTCTGGGCAGTACAAACCACCATCTGGTGCCAATCCTCTCAAAATAGCCTCGGATGCTGTAACCTTTGGTGACTGTCCTCTTGTGCTAACGTACTTCATTAATTTGTTTCCCCCATATCTGTGGTGATATCTTCTGTGACCTCTTTGGTCAACTCTGTGATTCTCTCCTGAGCTAAACCATAGTACTGGTTATTCTCCGGGAAAGTCTTAGTAATACTCTTATAGTATTTAATAGCTGCGTCAGTATCTGTTGCCTCTAAACAAAGGCCACATGTGTAAAGAGCCTTGTCGTATCCTGTCAGCAACTGTTCACCCTTAAAGTAAACCTGTCCACATCTAACTGCCTCTTGTGCTAACTTCAAGGCAGCTACCTTGTCTCCAGCAGACATCTTAGCATCCATCTGAGACATAAGAGAATTCATATAAAAAGGAAGTTTATCACCGTAAACAACTTCGTCAAGGTACTTGTCTTCACTATCGCGTACATTTAATTCCGTTATTTTCTCCAACAATGCCATTGCATCTGAATATTTGCCATTATCGAACAAATTTCCTAATGTATATACCTTTGCGGCAGCTTTCCAATACTCTGCATCGGCATTAGCAATGTTCATGCTTTGAACAAGGCCAGATACCTGGTTCTCCAACTCTTGAATCCTCTGTGCCATCGTTGCCACGTCAGAAATATTAGTTGTTGGAATAGGTGTCATAAGGGCTGGACCATTAGTTTCGTCATTTGCAAAAATGCCTGTAGCAACAAAAAATGCCAACACACATCCCAAAATGAAACATCCTAACTGCTTAGCCCAAGTACCTGTCAAAGCACCTGCTGGAAGATAAATACGTTTCTCTACCTCAAGTCGAGGAAGCTTATCTAAGTTAAATTCTCTGTTCTGGAGAACCTGTCTGTAACCCTCACCAATGTCACCAATCTTGATGCCATCTTCCACCATGCTATCAATATACTTAATAGCCATGATGCCTGCGGGTTGCTGTCTAACGGCATACTCAAGCTCGTGATATGAGTCCTCGTATTTTTCTGTGGCAATGAGACAGAGGCCGAGCAAAACTCGAGCTTCTGTAAACTCGGGATAGTCTCGAATAATGCCTCTAAGCTCCAAAATAGCAACATCATATCCGCCTAGCTTAACTCTATCTAGCACGCGGTTGTAAGCCATGTTTCTGTCGCCATCTGCACAGTTCTCATTAAGGCTTCTATATCTATTTATTTCGCCTGAAATATCAATCATCCGTTATCCGTTCTTTCCACAACAGTTCTTGTACTTTTTGCCAGATCCACATGGGCAGGGATCGTTTCTGCCAACCTTATTATCGTTTACTGTAGGCTGCTGAACTGGAGCTGACTTGCCCATTGCAGTACCTGCCTTTTCGAACTGGTTCATATCTCTACGGAGCACGTTTTCTGCGTCCTCCTTGATTGTCTTAATGTCCATGCGCTTCTGGGGAACCTGTGGCTGCTGCAAAACCATACGTCCACGCATCATAACCTTAACGGAGTCCTCCCTAATAGCTCTGTTCATGTCGTCAAACATGTTAAAGCCCTCGAACTTGTACTCCTGAACTGGGTCTCTCTGGCCAATGGCTCTGAGACCGATACCGTTCTTGAGGTCTGCCATGGCATCAATATGAGCCATCCAGCGCTCGTTAACGTGACGGAGCATTACAACTCTCTCAATCTGTCTCATGGTGTCAGGGCCAAATTCCTGCTCTCTAGCAGCATATTTGTCGGCAACTGCTTCCTGAATAGCTTTGCGGAACTGCTCTCTTGTAAGGCTATCTTGATTGAGCTCAAGTGCATCAAGCTCTGCTCTATCAAAGAAGATATCACAAAGGTATCCCTCAATAGCACCCCAATCCCACTCTGCTGAATGGTTAGACTCACTGCAGAATGTGTGTACCATCTGGTCAACCAAAGCGGACATAATCTTGATGTACTGCTGGTGAATATCTGCGCCGCCCAAAATCTTATCTCTCTGGTCGTAGATAATTGTACGCTGCTGGTTCATTACGTCATCGTACTGGAGAACGCTCTTACGGATATCGAAGTTACGTCCCTCAACACGCTTCTGTGCAGACTCAATAGCGCTGCTAAGCATACCTGCTTCAATCGGCATATCCTCAGGAAGGCCCAATCTATCTACCAATGCGTATGTTCTCTCACCACCGAAGAGACGCATAAGGTCATCCTCAAGGGAGATGTAGAATCTAGACTTACCTGGGTCACCCTGTCTACCTGCACGACCTCTCAACTGGTTGTCGATACGACGTGACTCATGACGCTCTGTGCCGATGATGTAAAGACCACCTGCCTCAACAACACGAGCCTTTTCTGCCTCTGTAGTCTTCTCGTTTTCTTTATAAAGCTCGGCATATCTTGCTCTTGCTGCCAGAACTTCAGGATCCTCTGTCTTACCATATGCATTTGCCTCAGCAACTGCATGCTCACCGAAGCCCTCCTGACGAAGCTGCTGCTTAGTCAAGAACTCTGCATTTCCGCCAAGGAGAATATCTGTACCTCTACCTGCCATGTTAGTAGCAATGGTAACTGCACCATATCTACCTGCCTGAGCTACGATCTCAGCTTCCTTATCATGGAACTTAGCATTCAAAACATTATGTGGAACACCTCGTCTACGAAGCATTGCACTGAGCTGCTCACTCTTCTCTACAGAAATTGTACCTACCAAGATAGGCTGGCCATTTTCGTGGGACTCAGCAACGTCCTCTACAACAGCTCTAAGCTTAGCCATTTCGTTCTTGTAAATAGTATCGTTTTCGTCAACACGAACCATAGGTCTATTTGTTGGAATAGCGATTACGTCCATGCTGTAAATCTGGTCGAACTCATCCTCTTCTGTAAGAGCTGTACCTGTCATACCAGAAAGCTTGCTATAGAGTCTAAAGTAGTTCTGGAAAGTGATTGTAGCCAATGTGCGGCTTTCCTTCTCAATCTTTACACCTTCCTTAGCTTCGATAGCCTGGTGGAGACCCTCGTTGAAACGACGGCCATACATGAGACGACCTGTAAACTCGTCTACGATGAGAACCTGACCATCTCTAACAACGTAGTCTCTATCTCTCTTCATGATACCGTAGGCACGGATTGCCTGATTAACGTGGTGGAGAATTGTAAGGTTCTCTGGATCAGAAAGACTTTCAATACCAAAGAACTGCTCTGCCTTCTGATTTCCCTTAGGAGTAAGAGTAACAGACTTCTGCTTCTCGTTAACGATGTAGTCTACCTGGTCATTTACCTCTTCTGTAAATGTGCGGCTCTCAACTTCCTTAACAACAAAAGAAGACATTCTCTTAGCAAGCTGGTCTGCTCTTACATAAAGGTCAGAGGACTTGTCACCTACGCCTGAAATAATAAGAGGAGTACGTGCCTCATCAATAAGGATACTGTCTACCTCGTCAACAATAGCAAAGTTAAGTGGACGCTGTACCTTCTCGGAAATGTCCATAACCATGTTATCTCTCAAATAGTCGAAACCGAACTCATTGTTTGTACCGTATGTTATGTCACAAGCATATGCCTGTCGTCTCTGCTCATTAGTGAGGCCATGGAGAATACAGCCAACGGACATACCGAGGAAATTAAGAACAAGACCCATCTGCTCGCTCTGGAACTTAGCAAGATAGTCGTTAACTGTAACAACGTGAACACCCTTGCCAGATAAAGCGTTAAGGTACGCTGGCAAAACAGCAACAAAGGTCTTACCTTCACCTGTCTTCATCTCAGAGATTCTACCCTGGTGAAGTACGATACCACCGAGAATCTGCACGTAGAAAGGACGCTTCTTAAGAGTACGAACGAAGGCCTCCCTAACGTTGGCAAATGCCTCGGGGAGCAACTGGTCCAAGGTCTCTCCTGCTGCGTAGCGGTCCTTGAACTCCTGTGTCTTTAAGCGAAGCTCGTCGTCTGTGAGCTTCTGGAACTGAGGCTCCAATGCCTCAACCTGATCTGCGATTGGGCGCACCTTCTTAAGTGCTCTCTCGCTATATGTGCCGATAAGTCCGTTAATTAAGTTATGAAACATTTACTCATTTACCTCTGGGTATAATCTATCTAGTAATCTCTTGTATCCGCCCTCACCGTTCTCGATGCATCTGCTAACGCGGCTAATTGTTGCGGAGCTTGCTCCTGTGGTGTCACATACATCTGAATATGTGGCGCCGGATTTGAGCATTGTTGCCACCTGCCATCTCTGAGAGATTGCATTCATCTCCTTAATGGTCAAAAGGTCGTTGAGGAAATCTAAACAATCGTCCTCATTTCCCAAGGCCAAAAGTGCTTTGGACAAATCCTTCAAAACTGGTGTCTCTATTCTCTTAGCCATACGAATCCTCCTTATTTGGGCATAGTTACCGAATTATAAAATTATATACGCGCGCGTTTATAAAGTCAATTTTGGGCAAAAGAGGAAGAATTAGTGAGCCGGACCTTCGGTCCTAGTGAACCGCAAGCGGAGCTTGCTAGTATCCGCCTTCGGCTAGTAAGCCGGGCCTTCGGTCCTAGTGATCGCTCATTGCATTCGCTAGTAGGCCACGAGCAATGCTCGTTAGTGAGCCGCGCTAAAGCGCTAGTAGCCGCAACTGCGTTGCTAGTGGCGGAAAGTTTTCCAAAAAGATTCTCTCCAATAAAAAATGCTTAGCCAATGAAATTAATCAACTAAGCATTTGTTTTTATAAAATTCATAACGAGCTCTGCTCGTGGTTCACTAGCGCAGCGGTTCACTAGCACCAACGGTGCGGTAACTAGCGTAGCGGCTCACTAGCGCGACAGCGCGTATACTAGCGCAGCGGCTCACTAGCGCGACAGCGCGTATACTAGCGCAGCGTTCTCTCCCCTTATCTCGCTGGTCTCTTCTCGTCCACGACCTTAGATGCGTCAAAAAACTCTGTCAATCTCTCAGGGTGATTTACCATAGTGATACCATCGATGTTACATCTGTTGTGCACCATAAGTGTAGATCCCTTGTAGTAATCCTGAATGTAGTAAACTGGCATGATAATTGTAAAGCCTGACTTAACCCACTCATCTCTACGAGCATCAGTGAAGTATGCGCCAAATGGAGAAATGTACAAATTAGTTTCTCCAACTATCTGACCAACCTCATTGAGCCAACGAGTGTTATCTACTGCAATTTCTGGAGCTGTAATTGTCTCTGTTGTAAAGCTAGACTTGTGAGTATAGCTGTGGCAGGCAATCTTCCAACCATCTGCCTTAAGCTTATCCGCAATTCTCTTGCACTCTGCAATGGCTGCATCCTTCTCGGCGCCAGACATCTTGGTGTAGTTATAGCCAAAAGCTCCCTCATAACCTGTGAGAGCTACAATACCCTTAGCCCCCTTGTAGGAAAAGTCTGGATACTGGTCTACGAAAGTATTGAGAATTGGCATACCGTCTGCCTCATAAGAATACTCAACTGTGCCATCTGGTCTTGTGATCTTGTTAACCAAGTCACCCTTTTCGTTAATTGCAAGGCAATCTGCAAAACCATCGTCCTTCATGTATTCGTAATAGTTAACATCGTCAAAAGAAATAATTACTGGCTTTTTGCCTGCTGGCAAATAAATATCCTTGTATGTAGCCTTACCATTTGCATCGAACTCTACGATGTAGTCGTAATCAAAGAGCACATATCCTGCCTCATAAAGCAAAGGCAAAATGCGCTTAAACTCTGTTACTGTTGCCATGTAATCCCAATAAGTGTAATGGTCAGAATCATAGTCAAAGGCCAACTCAGGGTATACTACGAGGCTATGGAAGAAAATGTGATACAACTTGCCATCGTATTTAACAAGGCTGGACTTAAGGTCGTTTGCCTTCTGAATTCTGGCATCTGTCTCGCTATTTGCAAGATGTGGCTTAGCTTGAATCTCAGCAATTGCCTCGTCATACATATACTGCGCAATCATCTTATCAATCTTAGCTAACATAGTATCTCTTTCTGCCTTGTAAGGATCCAAATTAGGAGCTGCCGTAGGTGTTGACGTTGGTACATCTGTTGGTGTTGGTGTAGGATCACCTATTACATTTGCTGTAGGTGTTGGTGTGCTGTTTTCTACAAAATCCTGTGTTAGCTCTTTAGGTTCAGTTGTGGCCAAAAGGATTATTGCCACAAAACACACTATACAAATAAAAAATAAAATCGCTTGTTTTTTCATCTAGTCCTAAAACCTCTTTCCCTGAGGTGTTTCAATTCCTTCACTCTTTTTTGTTGCGCCTAATTTTTCATAGACATCTTTTTGTTTGGCCGTTGCCCTAACTTGCTTTACAAAACTCCTAAAAGGATTCTTTATTTTAAATCCCTTTCGAATGTAATTTGCCAAATGATGCAACCATGCAAACGGCTTAAGCCATGGATACTTTTTAACTGCTGGCCAGAACATTTCTCCTCTATATTGGAGCATTCTAAATGTGCCCTTGATTCCTGAAGTGTAATGCAAAACAGTGGCAATCTTGTTCGCAGCTTTGTCCTTATGTCCGAAATTTCCTCTTGCGAGAATAATCTTCATAAGTTCTGTGCAAAGTTGATCTTCCGCCTTATTGCACCATGTAATATCTTCTCTCAAGCCTAAGTACATTTGACACATACGGGTAATTGTTATTGCCAAAGTCTCGAGACCTGTTTTCTTAGCCTTGGGGCCAAAGGTGTTTTCCCATACGTCATCTGATACATACTTGTCCACATAGACCATCCAGTCCACAATCTGTCTCAATCCAATTCCGCCTTGCAAATGGTGATCAACATGTTCTAACAAAACTAAACCATTTTCAATAGGAGAAAACGTATTAAATGTATAGCCCTCTATTTGAGTCTCAATTGTATTGTCTAATCCCATTAAAAGTTCATTTTCAAAATATTCGAAAACACTTTTGTCTGAGAACATGGAATAGCACCTATGAACTTCTATCTCTATGCTATCCTTGAGAAGTTCTGCATGTCTAAAACTGTGATTTTCTTTGACTGTATACCCTTTGTCTTTCAGCAAATTAATAACATTTTCAAACTGCTCTGGCCTTACCAAAACATCTATATCTCCCATAGACCTGTAAGTAGGTTTGGGGTAATTAACAGCCGAACTAGCTCCCTTAAGAACAGCATAACTAACATTATGCTCTTCAAAAATCTTATGCAAGGAGCACTGAGCTTTCATATAGCTGTGCCATAAGACTATACCGTATGTGGTGTCCATAAGGCACTTTTGACTAACTGGTGTATTAAGTGGGCACAAAACATCGGCTACCAGCCTATTAACTGTCTGGTCTTTGAGCTCCTTATATACTGCTTCCCAGTCCACATCTCCTGAAATTTGCAGAGGAAATTTATCCACTCCCCAAAGAGAGCTTCTAAGCAATGCAAACATCTGCTGCTGTGTCGTATCCAATATTTGCATTTTCCCTCCGTTGTTTTATTTGCTTTCCTTAACCCATTGTGCTACAGCGCGCAAAACATCATAGTTTCTAGCAAAAGCACTATAAATTTCTCTATATTCAAGGGGTGCTGGATCGCATCCTATCTCGACTGTAATAGATGGAATTCCAAGTTCGGCAATAGCCCAATCTCTATATCCACCGCCATCAATTTCATCTCCGTCCTGGACCACATATCCTGTAACCTTGTATACAGCATTGGCCAAGGATTCGCACTGATCAATCATTTCCTCATCGTCACCATACTTGTAGTAAATAACGCATCCTGAAGAATGGTAACTAATTGTGGCATCAAACTCGTATCTTAATGTGTATTCGCTAAGCGCCTTAGACTCCGCCGCGCAAAGGGGCTCAGTTCCGTTATACTTTTCAGACGAAGGCTCCAATCTAGTGGCGATATCTTCCCAACCAGATGGAAAATTACGGTTAAGATCTACTCCCAAAGCATTGGCCTTCCACTGAGAAGCATACCATGTTTTGCCATAATATGTGTTACCGTACATCTTGTCCATATTATATATCT
Organism: Clostridia bacterium; assembly: GCA_017559445.1. Classification (GTDB taxonomy): domain Bacteria; phylum Bacillota; class Clostridia; order RGIG7378; family RGIG7378; genus RGIG7378. The sequence goes on along the minus strand of JAFYSJ010000001.1, from coordinate 1,386 downwards.
TAAGTTGCTCTTCGGTAAAGGAAGCTGTCTGAGACAGAATTACACCATCCGGATTAACCATGGGGATAATGTGGAAACATACATCGTCCAGATCCTGGATTCCATGAGCAAGCTGATACTCAACCATTGCCATAAGGAGCCAAGTTGTCATGTGCTCGCGTCCATGAATGGATGCATGGAAAAGTACGTGATATTCTGCGTCTTCTCTACCAATTCTAAACACTGGAATATCGCGACCAAGTTCACTTGTGCCTAGGCTCTCTACTGTGATTATACTTGAATACATCCTTGCAAATGTATCTATATCCTTAATCATTTGCTCGTAAGTATATTCACTTGTCACTTTTACGATATCCAAACAGTTATCAAAATACTTATCTGCTGCAGGCATTATGTAACTTGTAAGAACATAACCTGTCAAAGTGCCATACTTAACCTTGGCATACTTGCCATGCCATTCGACAAGCTCCATAACTCCCCCAACAGGAATAGTGTCAATGCCATATCCTCCAGGATATTTACGGAGAGTAATGTATTCATTACAATTAGCCTCCCAAAGCTTAGGCAATGGACAGTCTTCTTTATTCTCTATAGGCTGGATGCTTGTTCTAAGAACATATCCCTCGTAGTCACCATACTTTACCTTAACATAACCCTGTCTCTCGGAAATAACCTGCACAAGTTCCGCGTTGTCCATCTCTACAATCACCTTAGCAGAGGACTTAGAATCTGCACGCAACTTAGCTGTCTTGGTCACAACATACCACCATGAACTAGGCATAGGTTTGCTAGGTGGAGTGGGGGTTGGTGTGGGCTTAGGAGTTGGTGTAGGTGTTGGAGTTGGTGTAGGTGTTGGAGTTGGCGTTGGTATAGGTGTAGCCGTAGGGGTTGCTGTTGGTTCTAGAGTGGCTGTTGGTGTAGCAGAAGGAGTAAATGTGGGAGCCACTGTAGGCGTAAAAGTGGGGATATTTGTAGGGTTAACCGTCGTCGTAGGTGTATTTGTTGGTTTAACAGACGTATTTACTGTGCTTGTAGGTGTGGAACTTGAAACATTTCCTCCTACTGTGGAATTTTGAACATTGTGGCATCCAGAGACCACAAACAAAGCCATCACAATGGCTACCATGGTCAAAAGAAGTCGTCCAATCCTCATATTTCCTCCACTTTTAAATGAATAACATATTTAAACAGTATACTCCAATTTAGCATATTTGGCTACAAAAAGAGCCATCAGCTTACGCCAATGGCTAGTACTAAACAATATTAGTTTTTTGTTTCTGGTAACAAAGATTTCTTAAGTTTCTCCATTGCCTTCTTCTTATACATGAACACGTTCTGGTATTTTGTGAGATATATCTCAATACCAAATGGGAACTCTGCCTTATC
>JAFYSJ010000010.1 GCA_017559445.1 Clostridia bacterium | reverse complement strand
GGAGAGACTGTATGTAGGCTATCCGATGTTGCTGATATAGAAGAAACCATCCCCACATCAGGTTCGAAAAAAACAGTTAAGGTACTATTCCAAGACACGATTCCCACATATCCATATATTCCAGAAGATTATTGGGATACAGCATTGTATAAGATTGTTGACTGGTCATATCAATTAGGTACCTATCAGAATATAAAGGTTTCAATAGAGGGGGTTGGAGAGATTAAGGACTATGCCCAAGGCGCATGGGTAGATGCTAGTGGATTTATTATCACATTGGTAGATGGAACATCTCGTCCATATAAGCCAGACTATGCTGGAAAGAAGGTTACAATTACTTATTCCGCTAAAATTGCATCACTTAATAATAATGGTAAAGTAGAAAACCAAGCTAATGTTTATATTAAGTCTGAGGGAGATGAACTTGTAACAGCATCTAAATGGATTATAGATACATATGAGTATAAGCTTGTTAAGACTAATGATTATTCAAACGATAAGAGAGAAACAGAGAGAGAAACTCTAACAGGAGCTGAGTTCAAGGTGAGGGTTGGTAATCAGTACGTTCTTTTTGAGAAAATAGCAGGAACCAACGGTGGCCCAGATATTTATAAGGTTATAGGTTATAACAGCACAGGAACATCGGTTACAGTTGACTCTCGTACAGGTGTAGTGTTCTCTGGATTGGATGCAGATCTTACATATAACATTATGGAGGTCAAAGCGCCTAAGGGATATTCAAAGTCTAGCCAAACTGTTGAACTTTCTAAGAAAGCATTGGGTTTTGATGTTGTTCAGGTAACCAAGCAGGAAAATAACACTACAACTATAACTAATACTATTAAGTTTAATGCTGGTGCTAAGGAAGAAGTTACATCAGGCAATCTGTATGCAGACTTCAAGAACACTAAGCTCTATGACCTTCCTGAGACAGGTAGCATCGGTACGTATGTGTTCACACTTGTTGGTGTTAGCGTAATGGCTTCAGCCCTTTTGGTGTTTGTTAGTCAGAGAAGAAGAGAGACCGAAGTATAAGGTGGTCTAAGCTAGTGAAAAAGACTAAGAACAGAATTATTGTAATTGCAACAGTTTTGCTGTTCGTTGTTGGATTTGGTATTTTGGCATATCCAACCATTAGTAGCAAATGGAATGCATATAGAGATAGCTTGCTGATCGTTGAATACGAGAACAAGATTGCTGGCGTAGATTACACAGATCAATTCAATGCTGCTTATGAGTATAACCAGGGCTTGGTCGGTGGTCTTGTACCAGACGTATTTGCCATTCGTGAGAATGTACCAGATCCAGCATACGAGGCATTGCTTAACGTAGATGGCTCCAGCATTATGGGATATGTGCATATTCCATGTATAGACATCAAGCTCCCTATTTACCATTACGCCTCAGCAGAGGTTCTAATGGCAGGAGCTGGACACCTTCCTGGAAGCAGCCTTCCAGTAGGCGGAGAAAGTTGCCACTCCGTAATTACGGCACACAGAGGACTTCCTAACGCTAAGATGTTCACTGACCTTAACCTTGTTAGGGAAGGAGATACATTCTATGTAATCGTGTTGGGCGAGACCTTTGCATACGAGGTAGATTTCATCACAACGGTTTACCCTTATGAGACATCTGCTTTGGCTATTGAGGAAGGATACGATTACGTAACACTTATTACCTGTACACCATATGCGGTTAACACTCACAGATTGTTCGTTCGTGGACATCGAGTAGAGTTTGACCAGGAAGTTTTTGATCAGGCTGAGGATAAGGGTAAAACAGTTGCCCTCCGAAGTTTTGACTGGGTACAGATGGTATGTATCGGACTTGGTATTTTGATTCCTGTTCTTATTGCCAGTTTAATTGGCGGTAAGAAGAGAAAGAAGAGACGCAAGAAGAGAAAGGCCGCTAAGGCTAAGAGAAAAGCAGAAAAGAAAGCATTGAGAAAGGCTAAGAAGGATGCAAAAAAGCAAGGCAAAAAAGAGGAATAAGTTAGTAGCAGTTCTTCCAGAACTTATATTTACTTTGGCCTTTTTGGTAGGTGCCATTGTTCTTTTGTACCCCGAAGTGTCTGACTGGGCCAATAGAATTAAGAATGCTAACTTAATCGGCTCATACGACAAGGCAACAGATGAGTACACAGAGAGCCAGTTCCAGGATATGTGGGACGCTGCAGTGGACTATAACAACCGCCTTTCAACAGGTTACATAGACACATCTGGAGATCAGGTGGATCCCGAGTATTATAACTTGCTTAATATTGACGGAGCCATGGGATATATTCAGATTCCTAAGATTTCTGTAAGACTTGAGATTTTCCACGGACTTGGGGAGGACGAGCTTAAGGAAGGCGTTGGCCACATGTATGGTTCATCTTTGCCAGTTGGTGGAGTAGGAACACATGCTGTTTTGGCAGCTCACAGAGGACTTCCAAGTGCTAAGCTGTTCTCAGATCTTGACGATTTGGTTATTGGAGATGTTTTCTTGGTAACTATTTTGGACAAGACCTTGGTGTATCAGGTATCAGATATTAACGTGGTTTTGCCAGAAGAGGACCAGTACCTAAATGTACAAGAGGGTAGAGACATAATCACTTTGGTAACATGTACACCATACGGAGTTAACACTCACAGACTTTTGGTTACAGGTACTAGGGTAGATGACCCTACCGCAGTGGAAATTCCACAGACAATTATTAGTACAGCACCATCTGCTAAGCTAGTAATTGGAGGAATCGCAGCAGTTGCAATCTTGTCAGT
>JAFYSJ010000009.1 GCA_017559445.1 Clostridia bacterium | reverse complement strand
TATGAGTCCTTGGGCGAATAACATGCGATGAATGAGAGCGCTGCCAGAGGCAGGAAAAGCGAGCATGAATCGGCGCAGTGGTCGCAGAAGCGAGCACGAACAGTGCGAAGGAGATGCGGTCACCACAAGAGGCAAGGTCAGGGGGTATCAAGTCCTTCACCCCCTTTTTTCTTTACATTTTTTGAACTGCGATTTCATAGATATCCACCCTGTTTTATGTATATCGGGGAGGACTTGAACCAAATGCCAAGATAATACCACATGAAAAAACTTTAAATTCACTGATATAAGCAGTTAGACAAATAAAAATTTTCTTAAATCAACATATTTTGAATTTTGTGTTGTTAGGTTAATCTCCTTGTAATTGTACAATGTGGTTACAAAAAAATAATGGAGGTTCTTAAAATGAACACAGACAAACTTATTGCAGAATCAATCGCAAAGGACTATGCTCCGAAAGAGAGCTCCAAACTCGTTGCCCTCAAAAATTTGGATAACAAGGCGAAACTCCCTGCCACCATTTTTACCTATTCTTGCGGAATTATCTCGGCACTTATATTTGGTACAGGTATGTGCCTTGCTATGCAAGTTATCGGTAGTGGCATTGGTGGTATGATACTTGGAATACTTGTAGGCGTTATTGGTCTTATCGGGTGTGGTGTAAATTATCCCATCTACAAGAAAATGCTTGAAAATGGCAAGAAGAAATATGCCTATGAAATCGTGCAACTCGCAAAAGAAATCGCTGACAAATAAAAACCAAATGCAAGGAGTGGTAATATGAATAAATCAGAAAGCAAATATTTTAATACGGCCACAAAAATGGACCTTGCATTGATTTCACTACTCAAAAAGAAGTCGTTTGATTATATTACCGTTAGTGAGATTTGCGAAACGGCAGGAGTAAATCGTACAACATTCTATCTTCATTATGAGACTATTGGAGATTTGCTTGACGAAACTACACGATATTTATTGAATGATTTTTTGTCGTATTTCTCAACCGATACAAAGTCAATCGCACTCAACCTCAAAAACTGCGAACTTAACGATTTGATATTCATTTGTGATAAGTACCTTACACCTTATTTCACTTATATCAAAGACAATAAAGAGGTTTTTGGTACAGCACTTGCAAACAATAAGACCTTGGGGTTTGAAGATGTATATAAACGAATGTTTGATAACATATTCAATCCTATATTAGATAGGTTTAATTATCCGCAGAGCGATAGGCAATATGTGATGATGTACTATCTTAATGGTATAAATGCAATCGTTAGTGAGTGGTTGAAAAACGGTTGTGATAAGTCCGTAAAAGAAATTTCCAAAATTATCTCGATTTGCATTTATGGAAAAGATAAGACAAGTCGATAACAATAAACTACAATTTAATCGAACAAATCTTACATCGACATCTAAATCGTTGCAACTTGCCATAGCAGTCGTTCAAAAGAACGGCTGCTTTTTGTTATGAGTGAAATACCGCAAAAGGCGGTGGTGGGGCCGGAGGAGGGTTATGAGCCCTTGGGCGAATAACATGCGATGAATGAGAGCGCTGCCAGAGGCAGGAAAAGCGAACATGAATCGGCGCAGTGGTCGCAGAAGCGAGCACGAAAAGTGCGAAGGAGATGCGGTCACCATAAGAGGCAAGGTTGTTGGTTCCTAATATATATTTTGAGTCATAAAGAAAATCATTTGTTTTTGTGTTAGAATTTAGTCACACTAGAAACATAAGGAGTTCGCCATGGAATATACAGAGTTGAATAATATAGCCGAAGAGTGGAATGAATTAACATATACCGTTCTTGATTTGGATGAAATCCCATACGAGACAATTCATGATTTACTCTTTAGGTCTGAAGAGGCTATCCAAGAGTTTCTTGATGTGGATTTGATCCCCAAAAGCGTAGCTTTGATTTTCCTCAGGATGGATGAGTTCTTGTATTTTGCTTCCTTAATGGAAAAGAATGAAACAGAGGAGAATTTTTATTTCTACACACAGACATTTGATGCTGTGAAACTTATGAAAAATAGATTCTTTGGAATAGACGTTTAGGATAAACACCTCTCTTGCATATAGTACGCTAAAAAGCGTATAATATATGTGCAAAGGAGGTGATTTTTGTGAGCCTTAAAGGAATTAGAAAAAATCGAAATTTAACACAAAAAGAATTGGCACAGCTTAGTGGTGTCAATTTTCGCACGCTTCAAGATTACGAGCAGGGCCACAAAAAGTTATCTTCTGCTAGTGGAGAAGTGCTACTAAGATTATCAGCAGCTTTGGGATGCACAACAGATGAGTTGTTATTCGATAATAGTCAAGGGGCAGAATTGTTGCCATCTAACAAGATGGATATTATTGCAATACAGAAACAACAATTATATTGCGAAAAATATAATACTTCAGGTCGATGGGTTTGTTGTAATGATAAGATATCTATTTTGTTCTATTACGATGGTGAGCAGTATTTGGTTCCATTTAGAGCAGTGTTTACAGAGGCGATGCTTCCGTTTTTGATTGAGGCAGCGGCATTTCATATGGAAATGAAGATAGATGATGTTTTGTGGCAGCGTAGTGATTATGGAAGCTGGTGAGAAGTATGAATGAAAAAACATATGTTTTGATGCATCGCGATGAAGGTGTTTGTGTGTTAGTAATAGATGAAATATCAGGCGCCATTCTACGAGTATCAAGATTAATCAACCTACATTTAGTTCCACTTGGTGGAAAAATAGATGTTGCTATGCTCAAAAAATGGTGGCAGCGTCGTGCAGTCCCTATTGGTCAGGGAAAAATTCAGAGAATTCTGGAGCGCTTAGGAATTGCTACGCCACAAGGCTATTTGGTAAAAAATCTGGGTCTTAGTTTAACAGATCACTATTGGATTAAACCAATAGACATGGAATTGGGATGGAAGGATATAAATCTCTTCACCAATGATTTTAAGGACCCTGTTGGAGATATGCAGTTTGGTCAGCTGGAAGAAAATGTATTAGATTTGCAAGCCAACACTTTTTCCCCAAGCTCATCATTGCAAGGTGAACTTAGAAAAAAGTGGATTATTTCAGACGGTAAGAGATATCTTGTCAAGGGTAATCGTGGTAGCAACTCTCAGGAAAGTCTAAATGAGGTTGTAGCAACCTTATTGCATAAAAAACAGGGCAAGCATGATTATGTAGCATATACTCCGATTCCCTATGGAGATAGTCAGCAAATCTTCTGTACATGTGAAAGTTTTACATCAGATGATTTAGAATTTATTCCAGCAATTGAGATTGTCGAATCCAAGAAGAAGGATAATTCTGTATCTATGTATGAACACTTTATTCAGATGTGTGTACAGCATGGGTTAGAGGATGAAGAAGTTAGAAGTTTTTTGGAATATCAGATTTTGTCCGATTTTGTAATGACAAATACGGACAGGCATTTTAACAATTTTGGAGTTTTAAGAAATACACATACTCTTGAATTTGTAAAAATGGCTCCTATTTTCGATTCTGGAAACTCAATGTTTTGGCAAAATCCTAGAACTCCAGAGTTTGATGATTTAACTAAAATAGAGGTTAACAGTTTTAGAGGATTTGAAAAACAGCTTATTGAATATGTAAAAGATAAGAAATGCTTGGATATATCTAAACTTCCTACCGAAGATGAAATAAGAGAAATATATTCCCAAGATTCATTGATCCCTTGTGTCAATTCAATCCTGAAAGGTTACAGAAAGAAAATTGATATGTTAGCAGATTTGTGAAGAGCAAAAGTGATACAATTAATTCTTTGTGATAGCCATTCTGGAATCTAAAGTTTAATGATTAGTGGCTCTAAGAAGGAGATTGTTATGAGCAATACAAACCTATCTGTTATTTTTGATTTAGATGGTACCCTCTGGGATTCAACTAGTTGTGTAACCGATATTTGGAACCGCGTGCTTGATAAACATGCTGATATTTCCTTTAGGATGACAGAGGAAAAAGTATCGCAAATAATGGGAAAGACCATGGAACAGATTGGGGAAATGCTTTTCCCAGAGTTAAGCCTTACTGAAAGAAATTCCATTATTGATGAGCTCGGAGTTGAAGAGGTAAAGTATCTGACAGAACACGGAGCGGTCTTGTACGAAGGTGTCGAAGAGACATTAGAGACCTTAAGCCAGCAATATGATCTATACATCGTAAGCAATTGCCAGGATGGCTACGTTTCTGCTTTTTTGAAGGCTCATAAACTTGAAAAATATTTTTCTGACATAGAGATGTCTGGTCGAACAGGCATGGACAAGGGGAATAATATTAAACTCATAATGAGCAGAAACAATATCGAGTCAGCGATTTATGTTGGTGACACAGAAGGTGATGAAATAGCTGCACGTTATGCAGGCATTCCATTTATTTATGCAAGGTATGGTTTTGGGTACGCTGTGTATCCAGATGCCGTAATCGATAACATTCGCCAATTGCTTGAACGCATTAAACAATTGATTAAAGAGTAAGCAAAAGAGGTGCTATTTAGCACCTCTTAGTCTTTTTATTGATGAACATGATACCAGCCATTTCCAAGACTTTTTACTCTTACAGGGTTATAACGTTATGAGTGTAGATAATAAGGCTAACAGGTATGGCTGCGAGGATTAGAATGAGAGCAACTAGAAGTAATATAGTCTTCCTCATAGGCTTTGCTTACTCCTCAATATAATCTGCCAATGCAGCCTTTGCCTGTAAGTATGGTACAGAAACTTGGAAAATAGAGAAGTCCCTATATTTAAATGCATTAGCTCTGCTTTTCAAATTATCAACAATGAGCTTTTTGAGTCTAGAGTCTGTGTTGTCATCCATAGATTCCACAACCTTTACTAGAGAGGGAATTGCTGAATCACCAAGCTCACCCATAGCAGACATGTCCAAAGTCTCAAGGCTACCATCTAAGTATCTATTAACATTGTACTGTGCGCAGATGGCATTCACGTTACACAAGGCAAGTCCAGCAAACATGATAACAGAGGCAGTAAAGCAAACTGCAACAACCTTGATTTTACTTACGAACTGGCCAAGAGCGATGATTACAAATGCAACGCCAATGAGAATCATGAGCCACATTGCGTAGATACGCTTAGGAGTCAGACCGTAGTATTCGATGTACATAACAAGCTTTGCGACGGCGGTGCTAATGAGAACTAATGTGCAGAGGCAAAATATAGAAGTAACAATCTTCAAAACAACAGGATTACCGGCCTTTTTGCGCTTAATGGCAAATGCAATGGCAACGATCAAAAGCAAGTTAATCACAGATACAGCACAAAGTTCAAAGAAACCCTGACGAGCATATTCTGCATAGCTAAAGGATTCGGGCAACACACCTGTAAATCCTGATACAAAATACTGCCATTGGGAAATAAAGAACACTACGTACAAAAAGAGGATTGGCATAACGGCCACAGCTGCCGTAACATGTGGCAAAATCTGAGCCTGCTGCAACTTTTCCTTACAGATTTCTACAGAAACATGCTCCTGCATTTTCTTTTGGAGGGATGCAGCATACAAGCCAAAACCATACATTCCCAGAGGAAGTGTCCAGATTAAGCAGAGCACAGTGTTGGAGAAGTTATCTGTGTTGAATGAGAAAAGGTCATTTAATATTTTGGTAAAGCCCTTATCGTATGACAGGAAAAGGAAAACTATAACCGTGGGGATGATGGCAATACCAATACCAATTATGGTGTTGATCAGAATCTGGGACCCCTTCTTGGTAGTTTTGTTGGAAAGAGCCTTAAAAATAGAGGCAAGAGAACTGAAAGGCAAAAGGATTAAAGCCTTAAAGTAGTCCACATATACGTAGTCGGAGAAGCCGTCCTCTAATCTGTTGCCCAATGCAGCGCAGATAAAATAACAGAATGTTGCCAAGGCGTAAGCAAAGGAAAGATTTACTAAAAATACTGTGTTAGTAAGGAGTAGAGCAGCTCCAATTACCAGTGCAGAAACTGCAGCAAGAATACAGTTAGTAGCAGGCTTAACTTTCTTGATTCTCAAAACGACAAATCCTGTAATGAATAAGGCGAGAATAAGGAGAAAGCCGCCAAATGGATGTTCAGATACAGGAAGGGATTTGCAGAAGCAAAAGCCAAAGATTAAGCTGAGCCATGCAAATATGGTGTCTACTTTGGAATAATTATACTCCGGTGCCTTCTGTTCTTCGGGTAGGTTCATATTTTCTTCAGGATACATGGTTCACCTCCTATTTTTCAGGGACGTACTCCATGATATCGGCGATGGAGCAGTCCAGTGCCTCGCAAATGGCCTCCAAAGTGGAAAAGCGGATAGCCTTTGCCTTGTTGTTCTTGAGAATAGATAAATTTGCCAAAGTAATGCCAACCTTAGAGGAGAGCTCGTTAAGTGACATTTTTCGTTTGGCCATCATAACGTCCAAATGAAGTATTATCATGGTAAGCCTCCTTATATTGTAAGGTCGTTTTCTTCTTTGATTTCTACGGCTTCCTCAAAGGCGTTCTTGCAAACTCTGAGGCAGAGACCGAGGAAAATTGCCAATCCACATACGATCCAGGAAAGTTGGAAGTAGAAACCCAAGATTCCAAAGGGGAGACAAAGTCCCAAGCAGCACCAAGAAACTCCCCTAATTTGGGAAACAGTACTATTGGTAAACACTTCACCCTTGCGTACGTTCATAAGCAAAGCAAAGAGCATTGTATCTGCCATCATCATAATCAGGACAATGGCGTAAGCACAGATCAGAGCAAGTGTGCGACCAAATTCAGTGATATTCTCGCGATGACCAATATTGTCGGGAAGATTGATTAGCATTTCTGTCAAAGTGGGGAGAACAAAAAGCCCTGCAACGCAGCTAACAAAAAAGAATATGGCCAGTGCCAGGGAGAGCGTAGTGGATAACTTCTTAGATATTTTAAGCATAGTGACCTCCTGTGGAGAATTCTTTCTAAGCTCAAAATAACAGAGGAATAAGCGAAAGTCAATAAATTTTTATTGTAATTCGATAAATAATGGGGGGGTGAGTGTAATATGCTAGAGTTGACTTTTCAAAGATACATAAATATGTTATAAAGGAAATGTAAAGGACATATTAGGCGAGAAGTGATTGCTTGGCAGAGGAGAGACTCTACCACCATAGTCCTAAATATTAGATAGACTTATGTGTGAGCGTCTGTACTCTGAAGAAGAGTGTAGGCGCTTTTTGTGCTTTTAATAAATATTTTAATAAGAGGACATTATGAAAAAATATATTGTTATATTCTTGTCAGTCTTTATTATGTGCTTGTTAGCGGTAGATGTTGCAAAGGCTGATATTGTAGTAACAGGATACAGCTTAAATTTTAAACGAAAAGAAGTTATACAGTTGCTTAATGTAGGTAAGGATAATCCAGAACTGGCTCCTTTGGCAGAAACTATAAGCAAAGACCCATTTGCTTCATATTATTCTAAAAATATTCCTATAGAAGAACGAAACAAATATGTGTATGATCTTGTGGATTTTTTAGATGACTTAAAGTTGCCTCATACAAGATATGGCTTTAAAAAAATAACCTATACTGCAGATACAGGATATGTAGGGGAAGGATGTATATTGATTTGGTATACGGATGTTAGGTACGAACTTTATATTCCCTCAACAGATGAATATGAAATTTTTAGTGGAGGTAGGGAATATGATTGTGAGCCTAGACAGATAGGTGAAATTCTATTATATGAATCAAAAGAAAACCCAACAGTAGATAGCGAAGGAAAGACTAAATATTCATGGGAAGGATATTTGGAGCTAAATGGTTATAGATTCAAATGTTACTCCAGAAGAAAGTCTTATGATGAAAAAATGGTGTTGAGATTTCTTCAAGAGGCATCTATATATACACTGCGTGAGTCCTATGCCTCTTTAGGTCATGACCCTGATCAAGAAGTATATGTGCCCCAAGAGTCTACACCAGATGTAACACCATCTCCAACTAGCATTCCAACGCCTGCAGCAACTATAGACACTACGCAGGGAGATAGAGAATGGAAGATTATACATTGGTCCTGTGCAGGAGTATCAATAACAGCGGTTGTAGTGGCAGTAATAGTCGTTATAAAAAAGAAATGTTAGTCTTAATCAGGCACCTCTTATGGGGTGCCTGAAGTATATTGTGATTTGTATACCGAAAAGCAACCTCACAAAAAGCGCTAAAATTCATCCACAAACAGTATCTACAAAGACCTTGTAAATTGCATCTCATTTTATAATTCACCATAATATGGAATTTTAGATATGCTTGTTTATAGGGTGTAAAACCTGTAAACCATATGCCTTATTTATTATATATTACATATATATAATAGTAGGCTTATGACATTGGCATGTAACAGAGAGAAGAAAGCTACTGTTTTTGTTGAAATAAAAGGAATTAGGCGATGTTTGTCATAAAAAATATGCAAAAAAATCACATCGTTATTTTTCACAAAAAATGGTGCTCATTATTATGATATGTGAACATAGGTTTTAGTAAGAAAAAAGGCAATTTATAAGTAAATCCCCCCAATTGGCATATAATATGCAATTTTCATGAATAATATAAACTCAAAAATGTCAATAAAGATGAAATTTTAGTTCACAAAAATTGACATTGGATGGCGCTAGGATTGACACAAAGTCAAATTATGGGTAACATTGTTCTATTCATTTCCCCTTTCTTGGGAGAAGTGAAATAAATTCGTCTAATTTTTTTAGGAGGACAATATGAAGAAGATAATTTCTTTGCTTCTTGCATTGGTTATGATCGTTTCTGCATTGTCTCTTTCCGCTTGCGGTAAGCAGACAGAAACAACCAATGGAGGAACAGGAGATGTTACTGGTGATGTTGGTGGAAACGATGTTGATAAGACATATTCCTTGACATTTGCTATGGGAGCAGCTCCTACAAACTTTAACCCACATACATGGGAAATGAGCAACGAGGACACAATGCTGTCTTACATTACAGCTGGTCTTGTTGACATTGGTTACAAGGTAGATGAGAATGGCGTTGAGACATATGAGTGGCTCTACGTTATGGCTTCTGATATCGAGGATATCACAGCTACATACGCTGACAACGCAAAGTGGGGCATTAAGTCCACAGAGTCTGGTCGCGTATGGAAGATTTCTCTTAACCCATTGGCAGCTTGGGAAGATGGTACACCTATCAATGCTGATACATACATCTACTCCATGAAGCAGTTGCTTAACCCTGCTATGCAGAACTACCGTGCTAACACATATTACACAGGTTCTGACACAGCTCTTTGGGGTGGTTACTCTTACTTCAAGGGTGGCAAGGTTACAACATATGTAACAATTGGTTCCAAGAACTACAACAACGCAGCTGAGGCTGGTGTTGAGTGCTACATCGATATGTACGATTTCTGGGGCATGAGCGCTGACTGCAAGGATGCAAACGGCAACAGCTGCCCACAGTATGTAGCTATTACAGATACAGTTAAGTATCGTGACCTCGCAGTTGAAGAGGGTAAGGACGGCGATTGGATTTCCGGTAAGGAAGTTTATGATATGTACTTCGCTCCTGGCGCAGCTTACGAGTCTTATGCTCCTGATTACCTTTACTTGGCAACAGAGTCTATCGGTAACGGTACATGGGATGAGGTTGGTCTTCTTAAGGTTGATGATTACACAATCATCTACATCACAGAGGATCCAGTTACTGAGTTCTACTTCAATATTGCTATGACATCTATTTGGCTCGTTCATGAGGGTCTCTACGAGGCAAATAAGACAACATATGACACAGGTCTCGTTGTTACAACATACGGTACAGCAGCAGACAAGATTATGTCCTATGGTCCTTACAAGCTCACATCCTTCACAGATACAAGCTTCGTTCTTGAGAAGAACGAGAACTTCGTAGAGAACAAGGATGGCAAGCACCAGGATCAGTGGCAGTGCCAGAAGATCACATACAAGATCAGCTCTGAGCATGCTACAAACCTTTTGATGTTCCTTTCTGGTGAGATTGATGACATCGCTCTTGAGGCTTCCGACGTTGCAAAGTATAAGTACTCTGATTACCTCATGAGAACAGACTTGACATACACATTCCGTTATATTTTCTGTACAGATTACGAGGCTCTTGTAGCTCTTGAGAATTCTATCGGCGATGGCTCCAACAAGAGAGCTCTTGCTTACACAGACTTCCGTAACGCTATGTCTCTTGCTATCAACAGAACAGAGTTGGCTGCTGAGACAACTGCAGGATGTAAGGCAACTTACAACCTTTACAACAACCTCTACTACTATGATGTAGAGAATGATCCTTCTTCCGTTTACAAGTATTCTGATGCTGCTATGGCTGCAACACTTAGCTTGTACGGTTATGACACAACAGGCATGAACTCTGCAGAGCTCAAGGCATTGTATGACACAATTACAGGTTACTCTGTAAAGGATGCTCAGGCTAAGTTCCAGGCAGCATACGATGCAATGGTAGCAGCTGGCGACTACACACCTGGCCAGAAGATTAACCTTACATGCTACTGCTCCGCAGACGATGCAGTTTCTGCTGATGACCTTAACCAGGCAGAGCTTCTTAACAAGTATTTGACAGAGGCTACAAAGGGCACAGGTTTCGAGGGTGCTATTACAGTTACATTCCAGACATCCAGCTCTCCTTCTCGTTATGACATGGTTCGTACAGGTCAGTGCGAGATGGCTCGTGGTGCATGGGGTGGTGCTGCATTCTATCCATTCTCCGGTATCCGTTGCTACGTAGATCCTGACTACACAAACATTCACGAGGCTTCTGGTCTTTACTACGAGGGTACAGACGCTGACTGGGGTGGTTTCGATCCTACAACACAGACATTGACAATCAACATCGATGGTAAGGACATTACACAGACAATTCAGTGGTGGGGTAAGTCCATCAACAGCGGCGAGTACGCAGTTGCTGATGCAGAGATTAAGCTTCAGATCATGGCTGCTCTTGAGCACTTCATGTTGAGCAACTACTACTGTATCCCGATTTACTCTGAGTGTGAAGTTTCTATGCACTCCATGAAGTTCGATTACATCACAAATAACTATAACATTATGTATGGTTACGGCGGACTTCGTTACATCAAGTTTAACTACTCTGATGCTGAGTGGGCAGACTTCGTAAAGTCTCAGAACGGTCAGTTGAACTACGAATAATTTCGGATAGTTTATTAAAATTAGATGATTGAGGGAGCAGCGGCTTCAAATAAGCCGCTGTTTCCATTAAGAGAGTATCACATATGTTTAATGTCTGTGATACTCTCTTTATGGAAACATATAGATTCAATAGGGAGGTATAACATATGGATATGTTTAAATACGTTGTTAAACGTATTCTGCTGGCAGTAATGTGTTTCGTTATTATTACCAGTATGTGCTTTATCCTAATACGTATATACGAGAATGTTTACTTGGCAAGTAAGATGGAGTCTTTGACATTGGCTCAGGCAGAGGCTATGCTGGCCAGAAGATCTGCTATGGGTATGGACAAGCCTATCTTTGTTCAGCTGGCTATTTTCTTTAAGAATATGGTTTTAGATGGCAATATTGGTATTTCTATGTACCTTAAGCCTAACTATCCTGTTGCAGAGATTATTCAGTCTAGATTGTTGCCAACAGTATTGGTTAACGTATATTCATTAGTTATTGCAGTACCTTTGGGTTTTGTATTAGGTATTTATGCTGCACTTAAGAAGAATAAGTGGCAGGATAACTTGATTTCTACAGCTGTTATGTTGTTTATTTCAGTTCCATCCTACGTATATGCTTTCTTGATGCAGTATTTTGTGTTCTCCATTGGTAGAGCAGAGGGTATGTTGGTTGTACAGGATGCTGTTGTAGTTGGAGGCTACTTCAATGCAGCAATGTTGAAGTCTCAGATACTTCCAGTTTTGGCTCTATCCTTTGGTTCAATTGCAGGATATGCTAGATACACAAGAGCTGAGCTTACAGAGTCCCTTACTCAGGACTACATGCTTTTGGCTAGAACTAAGGGTCTCAAGCGTAGACAGGCTATTACAAGACACGCTATGAAAAATGCTATGGTTCCGATTCTCCCCATGATTATCGGTGAGTTCATTGGCGTTTTGGGCGGTTCAATGGTTATTGAGAATATCTTCGGTATTCAGGGTATGGGTAAGTTGTATATTCAGGCTTACTCAATGTTTGACTGCGATGTATTTGTAGCAGTAGGTATGTTCTATACAGTTATCAGTCTTTTGGCTGGTATTTTGGTAGACTTGAGCTACGGATTTATCGATCCTAGAATTAGAATGGGAAGTGGCAAGAATGGCTGATAAGAATTATGTTAATGATATTAATTTGGAGAACTTAACAGCTGCTGATTTTGAGTTCTGCCAAAAGGATGATAACATCCGCGATAAAAAGTTAGATACTAAGCCAATTGGTGCTTTTAGAGACGCTATGATTCGTTTCTGCAAGAATAAGAGTTCTATTGTTGCTGCAGTTATTATTTGTTGCATTATCCTTTTTGCCTTGCTTGCACCTGTTTTTTCACAGTATGAACAGGGATTTAAGTACAACACATATAAGTACATGCGTCCCAAGTCTGAGAAGTTTGCTTGGCTTGGATTGGATGGACAGTATTCTAAGAAGTTGTCTGTTCCTTTCTACTATGAACTTAACGGTATTGCAGTATCTACAATTGATACTTATGAGAATGGTGTTAGAGAGTGGACAGAAGGCGGTCTTGCAGTTAACTCCACAATCGGTAACCAGTCAGCATACGCACCTATTCAGAATTTAGGTGAGTTCTATGGCACAGCAGAGAAGAAGACATACTCAATGGCAGATGTAGACTGTTATTTTGAGATTGGATTCAAGTATGAGAGTCTTACACCACAGAAGTATGCTCAGATCAAGGCTTTTGAAGAGGCCTCTGGCGTAAAGGTTATCTACCCAATGGTAGATTTGAACACAGAATCTGAGTACTTTGAGGGTGACGATACACAGTATACACAGACATGGTACTTCTCTTACAAGGGATATCCTTGCACATCTGATGGTAGATTCTTTGATGTAGATGGTAACGAGTACACATACAAGCAGTTGTCAAAGTTGGATGCAGAGGGCAAGGGTGTTACTAACTTGATGTACTTCCCTAACTATGCAAGCAAGTATGTAGAGGCTGGAGATATTACAGCATTCGAAGAAGGACAGAAGTACTTCTTCGAAAAGGATCTTGCTGGAACAATGTTCTATTTCGAGGCTACAACATTCGAAGAGGGTGTTAAGTATTATGTAGCTGAGGTAGCAGACTATATTTCCATGGATAAGGGAAATACTTACAAGGCACGTGTTCTCTCTTACACATATTATCAGTATGTATTTTGGGTAGAGCAGTGTGGCGGTCAGTTCATTGAGAATGAGGACGGTACTCTTTCTGTAGACATGAGTGGAAACACAGAGTTCTATCATGTTCCAGATGATCACTTGATGGGTACAGATGCTGAGGGTTATGACTACGTTGTAAGATTGGCTCAGGCTATTAGATTGTCCTTGTTGTTGGCTGTATGCGTATCTCTTATTAACTTCGTAATTGGTATTGTTTACGGTACAATCGAGGGTTACTATGGCGGCAGAGTTGACCTTATTTTGGAGCGTATTTCTGATGTTCTTGCAGCAGTTCCATTTATTGTTGTTGCATCCTTGTTCCAGATTTTCCTTGTTCAGACAGGTAAGGTAAATGCAGTTGTAGGTATCTTGTTTGCATTTGTTTTGACAGGATGGATTGGTATTGCTCACAGAACAAGAACTCAGTTCTACAGATTCAAGGGCATGGAGTATGTTCTTGCATCTCGTACATTGGGTGCTAGTGACTTGAGACTTATGTTCAAGCATATTTTGCCAAACGCATTGGGTACTCTTATTACTTCAACAGTTTTGATTATTCCAAGTGTTGTATTCTCCGAGTCCACATTGTCCTATTTGGGTATTGTAAGTTTCAACGGTGAAACAACATCTCTTGGTACATTGTTGTCAAAGGGTTTCTCTGCAGGTCTTACTAACTACCCATATTTGTTGATTATTCCATCTATTATTATTGCATTGTTGTTGATTTCCTTTAACCTCTTCGGTAACGGTCTCCGCGATGCATTCAATCCTTCATTGAGAGGTACAGAATGATGGCACGTGAAAAGAAATTGCAGGTCAAGGACCTGAAGGTATCATTTAAGACAATTAACGGTAAGGTTCAGGCTGTTAGAAACATTTCATTTGATTTGTATAAGGGAGAGACTCTCGCTATTGTAGGTGAGTCTGGTTCCGGTAAGTCTGTAACTAACAGAGCTATTCTTGGTATTCTTGCTCCTAACGCTATCGTTGAGAGCGGAGAGGTTATTTACGATGGTAAGGACCTTCTTAAGATTACAGAGGATGAGTTCTATCATATTAGAGGCGATAAGATCTCTATGATTTTCCAGGATCCTTTGTCAAGCCTTAACCCAATCGTTAAGATTGGTAAGCAGATGACAGAGGCTATGCTCCTTAAGGGCAAGGCAAATCAGAAAGAGAATAAGTCTATGCTTAACTCCTACATCAAGGCTTTGGAGGGTTACCTTAATAAGGCTAAGAATGTAGGTAGATTGCCTGCAGATAAGGACATCAACTCAATGCTTAACATTTACAAGAGCATTTTGTTGAAGGGTTCTAAGCTTGAGGAAGCATATTATTCTGCAAAGAATAGTGCATCCAACGGTATTAAGGATGTTTCTGACTTGATCTTTATGCTTGAGAAGAATAGCGTTAAGGATCTTGCAGGAGATGTTAAGGAAATCGTTGAACTTGCAAAGGCATCTGTTCATCCTTATGTTGTAGATGAGGCAGTTGTTGCTCCTGTTGTTGAAGAGGTAAAGCAGGGTTTCCAGATGGCAAAGCGTGGCGATAATCAGCCCTTGATCGATGCTCTTAAGAAGTTGCTTGCAATCTTTACAGAAGGCGACAACAAGGCTAAGATATCTTCTTTTGCTAAGGCATACTACGATATGCATGGCGATAACAGCATTTCCTTGGATCTTCCTTTGGAGCAGTTGAACGAGAAGTTGGAGCAGTACTTGGAGAATAAGTTCATGAAGGACTTCACAGAGTACACAGTTGCAGCTCTTCGTACAGCAGATGACGACATGGTTGAGACAAGAACTGCAGCTATTAACTATATCAACGAGATGCTTGCTAAGTTTGAAGCAGATGGAGATATGGTTGATAATGCAAAGCTTAGCGCATTTGAAAAGAAGTCTGCAGAGCTTGTAGAAAAGGGAATTAACCCACTTTGCACATATAAGGTAAGTCCTGCATATATTTACAAGACATCTGTTGAGGAAGCTATCAGAGTTTACCATGCAAGTAAAAAGAACAACGAGGCAGAGGCTGCAAGATATGCTGCTGAATCTAAGAAGTATGAGAAGCTTGTTGCTTCTGGTAAGACACCAGATTGGAAGGTTGTTCCTGCAAACATCGTTGATTTGAGCCTTAACTTGGCAAATATCAGAGCTATTGCAGAGAGAGTATTGGCTGACTTCCAGTACTCCATGGACAATGTGCCAGACTTTGTTAAGGAAGCAGAGAACTTCACTGATAAGATGCAGGTTTATGCTGCAGGTGCAGTTCAGCAGATTACTAAGGTTATTGCTAAGAACAGAGCTATTAAGCTTATGGAAGAGGTAGGTATTGCCGAGCCTCGTAGAAGATATAATCAGTACCCATTTGAGTTCTCAGGTGGTATGAGACAGCGTATTGTTATTGCTATCGCACTTTCCGCTGACCCAGACGTATTGATTTGTGACGAGCCAACAACAGCTCTTGACGTAACAATTCAGTCCCAGATTTTGGAGTTGATCAACAACATTAAGAAGGCAAGAAATGTTTCTGTAATTTTCATTACACATGACCTTGGTGTTGTTGCTAACATGGCAGACAGAGTTGCTGTTATGTATGCAGGTAAGATTGTAGAAATCGGTACTGCCGATGAAATCTTCTATGAGCCTGCACATCCATATACATGGGCATTGCTTTCTTCAATGCCAGACTTGGATACAAAGGAGAAGTTGGATTCTATTCCAGGTACTCCACCAAATATGATTTACCCACCAGTAGGTGATGCATTCGCAGACAGAAACAGATATGCTGTTGCAATGGACTACAAGGCACAGCCTCCAATGTTCAAGATTTCTGATTCTCACTATGCTGCAACATGGTTGTTGCACCCACAGGCACCAAAGGTAGATCCACCAAAGTCTGTACTTGATAGAATTAATCGTATGAAGGCTCGAATGGAAGAGCAAGAAGCAGCAGGTAAGGAGGAATAATTATGCAGGATGAAGTATTGCTAAAAGTAGAACATCTGTGTCAGTATTTCGGTCCTACCAAGGCTGTTGATGATGTTTCCTTTGAGGTTAAGCGTGGCGAAGTATTCGGTCTCGTAGGTGAGTCTGGATGCGGTAAGACAACTACAGGTCGTTCCATCATTAAGTTGTATGATATTACAGGTGGTAACGTATACTTTAGAGGACGTCGTATTTGCGCAGGAACTAAGTCCTATAAGGATGCAATTGTAGAGGCTCGTAAGAGATATGCAGATGCATGCAAGGATAAGGAGTTGTCTCCTGATGAGGTTGCAAAGATTAAGGCTGAGACACAGGCTGAGATTGCAGATCAGAAGCTTCAGATGAAGAAGGCTATTGCAGATCAGAAGAACGGTGACAAGATTTATGCTAAGGAACTTTGCCAGCAGGTAAAGGACGAGTACGAAGCAAAGATTGCCGCAGCAAATAATCAGGAAGAGCTTCAGGCTATTAAGGCTGAGTATGCAGTTGCACTTCGCAAGGCTAAGAAGCAGAAGTTCATTACTAGAATTCAGATGATTTATCAGGATCCAATCGCATCTTTGGATCCAAGAATGACCGTAGAGGAAATTATCGCAGAGGGTCTTAGAATCCAGGGCGAGAAGGATAAGAAGGTTATTCGTGAGAAGGTTTATAACGTTCTTGAGATGGTAGGCTTGGTTAAGGAGCACGCTACAAGATTCCCACACGAGTTCTCTGGTGGTCAGAGACAGCGTATCGGTGTAGCTCGTTCCGTTATCATGGGACCAGAGATGATTATCGCTGACGAGCCTGTATCTGCTTTGGACGTATCAATTCAGGCACAGGTTATTAACTTGTTAAATGAGTTGAGAGAGAAGATGGGTCTTACTATCTTGTTCATTGCTCACGACTTGTCTGTTGTTAAGTATTTCTCAGATCGTATCGGTGTTATGTACTACGGTAAGATGGTAGAGTTGGCTCCTTCTGATGAGCTTTTCTTGAACCCAATGCACCCATATACAAAGTCTCTTTTGTCTGCAGTTCCATTGCCAGACCCTCAGTATGAGAAGAAGAGACAGCGTATTGAGTATAAGCCTCTTGAAGCTCACGATTATTCTGAAGATAAGCCTACATTTAGAGAGGTTAAGCCAGGTCACTTTGTAATGTGCAACCAGGCTGAGTACGATAAAATTATTATGGAGCTTAAGTAAATTGTCAGAGAATAATTTACAAAAGAATAATAAGAACAAATTGGTCGGCGGCTGCATTGTTGCGGTCGTCGGCTTGTTGCTATCTGTGGCAGTAGCTGGATTAGAAGGGTTGCTTAATGTAGAGAGCACAGAGAAGTTATATTACGTCTTGTGTGACACATTCTGTTTGCCAGGATTACTTATACTTGGTATCTTTGGCATGATTTGGATTGGTAGTACAGGAACTTTGGATATTTTCTCCTTTGGCTTTAAGAATCTACTTTACCTGTTTACCCCATTTAAGAAGAGAACAAGTAACTACTACGAATATAAACAGGAACAGGCCGCTAAGCGTGGGGAACTTCCAATGTATATTCTTTGGGTAGGGCTTGGATTTTTAGCTGTTGGATTAATTTTTCTCGCATTGTTTTATTCTGTGTACGTGCCAGAGATAACAACATAAATATTGTGTAACAAAGGCTTTCTGAAGTTTCAGGAAGCCTTATTTTTGTCTTTGAGCTGTTTATGGTGATAAATGATAAACTTGTCGTAAAGGGAGAAATATACGGTTTGAAATAATATTTACCTCCCAAGAATGTTCTGTAGATTGGATATAGGTTTAATGTTCTATGCTGCAGTGATATAATCAAAGAAAAACGGAGGAACCTTATGAATAGAAAGATTTGGCTTATTGTTTTAAGTTTGTGTATTGTGTTCACTCTAGCTGCGTGTGATCTCCCAGGTGGAGGATCAAAGGTGGATCCAGGTTGGGTCTACGAGGAGGTAGAAGGTGGAATCATGATCACAGGATATATAGGGGATGCAGAGGAACCCACTGTGCCATCTGAGATTAATGGCAAGGAAGTGGTGTGCATTAAGGCAGGAGATAACTATAACTTCTCTTCAGTAGGCATATATCCATATAATTGCTTGTATAAGGGTGAGGATGGAAACTTCTATCTTAATAGTAATGGTGGGGATAGGGTTATTCAGCTTAGAGGCTCTCTCACTGCCATGACTGGATTTAACTTCTTCTTCCAAAAAGATATTCTTACTGTTGGAAATCTAGTGTGCGACGTAAATTACAAGGATTTCAAGCTAGATGATTTTGTGAATGTTCCATGGGAATTGTCTGGTTCCGAAGCACATCCTTACTCTATTGCCTTGTTGTTTAATAAGGAAGGTAAAGTTGTTGTAAAGGATTACGGAACCGAGGAGGAAAAGGAAGGTTCATATACGTATTCTCAGGGATTAATCACAATCGATATTGACGGAGAAGCAACAGAGTTTATGCTGTTTGGTGACGATTTGGTTTGTTGGGAGGAAAATAACTATTTCGCAAGAATTATGGACGAGCCTTACTTAACAGTGTTTAGCTTGCCAGACTTTGATAGATCCTTCTTAACATATGGTTCATCTGATGTTTACTGGCAGATGACTTCGCTTGTTGATGGATATGTTAGTGAATGTACTGTGAAATTTGGTATGTCAAAGAGTTCTGGAGAAGTGGGAGATAACATTTCTCAGGCAACTGCAACTATCACAATTTCTCATAATGGTTCAAATGCACAATTGTTCCCTGTAGGCACTTATGAATATAAGATTTTAGGTAATAGGATTGTATTTGGAGAAAACTACATGTACAGCTTTAGGATAATAGAAGGCGATTGTTTAGTAGATGGACATCATAATGTGTATCTTATGATGTATCCTGAGTATTAAAGGCGTTAATCACAGCGAAACGTCGCTTTATATACACATAATCATATTAGACGACAAATAGGGCATATTTAAGCATATCTAAGGCATATCCACGGAGGTATGCCTTATTTTTTAGGGGTGTTTTTGGTTCATCCTTGGATTTGTGGCAATATCATTGATGGCCAGCTTTGTGGCTGTTCCTACTGCAGTTGTTTCTACTACTAAGACAATTAGTAAGTTCCTCATGGTATTGTGCCCTGGCGGCTATTGGTCTTGGAACATCTTTTGCCAGCATGATAAAGGTAGGTATTAGGCCCATGATTCACGGATTTATTATTTCACTCTAAGTTGTAGTGGTAGCATTGCTTGTTGAAATGGGCATGGGACTTGTGTAAATAGATATTTCATAGCATAAAAAAGGGACCTTCCAAATTGGAAAGTCCCATATTTTTTACTCAGAAACTATTAGCCAATTGCTACAACGCCAACCTCATTGAGAACGAGGAGAAGCATGTAGACTGCGTAAATTGCAAGGAGAGCGAAACCCTGCCACTTCTTGAACTTGCCCTGGATGATTGTTGGGATAACAGCTACAGCGCAAGCAGCAATGCATACTGGGAAGTCGAATACCAAGTTAACTCTGTCTACTGGAAGTGCTGTGCCGTTGATTACGGAGCAAAGAGGCAGGATCAAGGTAGTGTCGATGATGTTAGCGCCGATGATGTTACCAACAGAGAGGGAAGACTCCTTCTTGCGGATAGCAGTGAGTGTGGTTACAAGCTCAGGGAGAGATGTGCCCAATGCGATAACTGTGAAGCCGATGATTGTCTCGCTGATACCAATGCCTGTGGCAATTGTCTTACCTGCGGAAACAAGACCCTCAGCACCAAGAATAATGGAAGCTGTACCGATAACAAAGAAGAGGATCTTAGATGGAACTTCCTTCTTGTCAAAAGTAGTTGCAGTGTCATCACCCTGTGCGCTCTTTTTGCCCTCGATAACGTTGCTTACCATGAACACAAGGAAGATTGTCCAGAGGATAAAAGCAGACCATACAGGAAGGCTAAGCTTAATGGAAAGGGCTGTCAAACCAACAACAGCGGCTAACAAAAGTCCGCCCTTAAGGGAGAAACTCTTTCTGTTAACAAGACCAGCCATGGCAACGAGAGAAACGCCCATGATCAAAGTTGTGTTAGCTGTAACAGAACCAACTGCATTACCAATAGCCAACTGAGCGGAACCGTTCATGGCGGCTCGTACAGAAACCAAAAGCTCAGGAAGTGTGGTAGCAAAGGAAACTACTGTAGCACCAACAACGAACTTTGGAATACCAGTTGCCTCAGCAAACCAGGATGCAGAATCTACGAACCAGTCGCCACCCTTAATAGTGAGCAACAAACCTACAATGAAAATAATTGCTGCAACAATGAGCAATGGAGCTCCAGTGAGGGAGCCAAATAGTGTAAAACCAAAAAATTCCATGGTTTCCTCCAAAAAAGATTCAAAATCGGCGTTATTTTATCACAAAGAAATATAGAAAAAAAGCGCAAAAAAGAGGATTTCGAAAATATCGAAATCCCCGTGTAATGCATATTAATTCCAGGCAACTCCGTTGCTGTCAAGTGTTGCGTCTGCGGAGTTAACTGTCTTAGCACTAGCATTCTTGTCACCTAACATAACAACTAATGCAGACAGTGAAGTTGGCATTTGGATTGTAACTGTTTGGTCTCCCATTTTTACAACTAAGTAACTACCTGTGTTAAGGGACAATTTAGCAGTTGTTCCATAGCTCTGGAAATTCTGTCCCTTAGTGGATTCATTGGACATGCCTCCCTGTGGGCACATGGCAACTACAGATCCACCAGTATAGCTGTAACCTCCCTCTGCATCGATGCTGGAGTTACCACCAGAAGTGGAGATAATTACAGTGTTACCACCAGAGAATGTAATGCTCTTGTATGACTGACGGCTGTTGGAGTCAATTCCGTCACCATTACAGAAAATGTAAAGCTGTCCACCGTTAATTGCGATTGTTGTGCCAGAGTTCCCAGTTCCGTTGATGCCATCGTCGGAAGCTGCGATAGAAACGTTGCCACCATCTATTGCAACCTGTGCGCCTTCGATGCCTTCGTAACTGTGGGAAATAGTCACAACTCCACCGGAAATAGTAACCTTGTTATCTCCGTGAATACCATCGTCGTTACTGTAGAGGGAGATGCTGCCACCATTAATTGTTACGTTGCCCAATGGGGAAGTGCTGTTCTGGAGAGCAGTATCGTTATTGGCGTGGATGCTGTCATCGTAGGACTTAATGCTAATAATACCGTTGTTAATGGTAATTTGGTTAGCAGCCTTGATTCCCTTAGTAGAATGGTCACCCTTTTCGGTATTTCCACCGCCACCAGGACCGCCCATGCCACCGGGTCCGCCCATGCCTCCGGGACCACCCATACCACCAGGTCCTCCCATGCCGCCAGGGCCACCACCCCAGCCTCCGTTATTGTTCTGAGGAGTTGTGGTGTAATTAGTCCAGCTAAAGCTTACGTTGGCATTTTTAGAGGTAATGGAAATTGTGTCGTATGCAGTGTTAAGCTCCATGAGTTCGGAGCATGCATAGTATGAACCATCCTGTCCCTGTGTCTGACCATTAGAATACATGTAAACCTGCATCTTGCTGTACTGAGTCAGCTTAGGGAATGTGTAGTAGAAGTAAGTTGTCCATCCGCCAGTCTGCATTGTGTCGTATGTGGCATTTACCCACTGGAAATCAGTATCTGAGTTGTAATACTTGATGGAGTAGGAGAATGCAGAACCAGTAAACATAATGCGGTACTCAGAGGAGGAGTTATCTGTAATCTCACCAGAGTAGTTAGAGTACTTATCTGTGAAAATGTTAAGCACAGTAGAGGCATCGTCAACAACTACGTCATATGCTGCGTCAATACCATCACAAGCAGCGTAGATTGTGTGGTAACCACCTGAAATGGTAACAGTGCCTTTTTGATTTTCCTTAGTGGAAATGTGGCTATTAGTTGTCTTAATGCCGTCACCACCTGTGGAAATGAGAGTTGTTGTGCCTGCTGTTATCTCAACGCTATCGTTACCCTTAAGTGCATTGTCTACACATGCTACCAAAAGATTAAGGTTTCTAACCTGAAGATCGTCCTTGGTGTGCACACCGTTGTTGTTCTCTGAAACGATGATCAAAGTGCCCTTGCCATCTAACTCAAGGTCCACATTGGAGTGAATAGCGCCAGAGTAAAGAGTGCTGTCGTTGGAATCCACTGCAGAACGAGTGTCGTAGATGTAGCTAGTAGTGTCTTTTTTGGCAGTGATTACAACCTCTAGACCACTGTTAATCAAAATAGGGTTAGTTGTACTGCAAACTAAAGTCAATCCGTTAAGCTCCAAATTAAGCTTGTGGTTGTCACCAGCGTTAATAACAATATTGCCTCTGAACTTACCAGAAATAGAGTAGGTTGTGTCCTCGGAAACTTCGCTAAAAGTGATGGTGCTACCTTCAATAGCGTATGCCTTTTTGGTGCCAGATACGTGGGTAATAGTTACATTCTGAACATTCTCTTCGAAATAACCTGCGTATGCGCCAAGTTTATCTAAAGACTCACCAAAGCTCATGTTATCACCACCAAGATCTGTGTTTGTGCTTGGAATAGTTGGTGTAGTAGAGGGGCCATTGGGGGAATTAGGACCAGGTCCAGGTTTAGAACAGCCTGTTAAGGCCAAAGAAAGGCAAACTAATAGTGTGAAAACCTTAATTTTCATAAAACTCTCTCAATATAGAATTATAACTCAGCTACTGCAGTCTCCTGCTTAGATACCATAATCTCCAAGTTGCCGTTGCGAACGCGAAGCTCGTCGATCATCTGCTTCTCAAGATTGCGGTCCTTAAGATTAATGTCATATACAAGTCTGAACATGCTACCCATGTTAACTGACTTAACCTGTACAAGCTCGTAGGACTTAGTGTACTTATCGAATACTTCGTCAAAAGCTCCTGTGTAGTCAAGGTCCTCTGGAACAGTAATCTTAACTGTCTTGTTAAGGGCATAAGGCTTTTTGCCACCGGATGTAATGAGGTTGAATGCCATGAAGCATACGCACATTACAAGAGTGAAAAGGGCTGCGTAACCAAGGTAGCCCATACCAGCAATGAGGCCGGAACCCATGGCGAAGAAAATAGCTACAATCTCCTTGGCGGAACCAGGAGCGGAGCGGAAACGGACAAGGCTAAATGCACCAGCTACTGCCACGCCAGCACCGATGTTACCGTTAACCATCATGATAACTACGCAAACAACTGCTGGAAGCATGGCCAATGTAATAACAAAGCTCTTAGTATGCTTGTTCTTGAAAAGGTAGGATGCTGCAATAATTGCACCAAGTAAAATAGAAAAACCAAGGCAAAGCATGAAGTCGCTTACGCTGATTGTTGTTACAAAAGATGAGTCAAAAATTCCCTTAAAGAGTGATTCCATAGTTAGTTGTCTCCTTTATGGCAGTTAAGTAAGTTTTGTTAAAAATAAGATTCTCGTAGGCTGTTCCGTATTTAGAAAAACTAGCCTTGTAAATTTTCATGGAAGATAAGACCTTGGTCATCCAAAGAGGGATGCCACCAGAACACTTAATCTCCATTAGAACTAGTTCTGGATCCAAGATAGGCTCTCCGTACACAGGGGAGGAAAGGTTCAGATCCTCTTGTCTACATAGGATTTGGTCGTCAAAGGTGACTCTAAAATCAGTGCCAGATTTATCAAAATAAGCAAATCGCCTGTAGGATAAGAATACGGAGGGCTTCAATTTACCGTAGAAGTTGCGGAAATAATCGATCTCCCTAGAAATCTGCGTATCCACGGGACAATCTGCCGAGCCCTTGATCCAGTTCATTGCGTGCTGGTGGGGAAGTGGCAATCGGCGCTTGTAAACGATGCTATTGAACTTCTTCTTAAGTTCCACAAACACGGTACTGAATTGCTCTGCCTGACTGTAGCTTCGGATTCTTAGCTTCTCCTTGTACATAGGTCTCTCAATGGAGCGGCGAATCAATCTATAGTTGTCTGTATCAAAATATATATTACGAATGATGGTCTCACCATATGCATCTAACTGCATATATGGTTCCATGGCGGAGAGGATAGCTTGTTGCTGTTCACGTGTAACTAAATATTTAAGTTCATATCGCTTAAATACTGTCTGAAATTTCACTTTAGCCCCTCCTTTTTTATAATACCTATATAGTATAGCAGAAAAGATTAAAGAAAGCCTAATCAAGTATGAACATAAAGTAAATGTTAATTGACAGCTTTGCTCTGTGCGTGTAAAATTAACTGAAAGAATAATTCTTAATAGAGGGTGATACTATGGAGCATATTAAGACTATTGAGACACGTAACTTGTGTGACAGCGCTAAGAACGGTGGCTGCGGTGAGTGCCAGACATCTTGCCAGTCTGCTTGCAAGACAAGCTGTGGCATTGCAAATCAGCAGTGTGAGAATACTGTAGAGAGCAAGTAATTGCACGTGAATTAAGTGCCGCCGATAACGGCGGCCTTTTTTTGTGACTAAAAGGAGAGTATTTAATGATACATCAATATAAATTAGGCGGATTCAATATTGTATTGGACGTATGTTCTGGTTCTGTACACGTAGTAGATTCCATTGCATATGACATCATTGCCATGTTTGAGGACAATACTAAGGAGACTGTGCTTGATGCAGTTGCTAAGTCATATCCCGAGGTGGACAAGACTGAGCTCGATGCTTGCTACGAGCAGGTACAGGGACTTAAGGATGCAGGTAAGCTCTTTGCTCCAGATACATTTGCCCCCATGGCAGGTAAGCTTAAGCAGAAGACAGCAGGAGTTGTTAAGGCTCTTTGCTTGCACATCGCACATACATGTAACCTTAATTGTTCTTATTGCTTTGCTAGCCAGGGTAAGTACCATGGTGAGCGCGCAATTATGAGCTACGAGGTTGGTAAGCAGGCTCTCGATTTCCTCATTGAGAACTCCGGCACTAGACGTAACCTCGAGGTTGACTTCTTTGGTGGCGAGCCTCTTATGAATTTCCAGGTTGTTAAGGACTTGGTTGCTTACGCACGTAGCATTGAGAAAGAAAAGGGCAAGAACTTCCGTTTCACTTTGACAACAATCGGCGTTTTGGTAGCCGACGATGTTATTGAGTGGGCAAATAAGGAGTGCAGTAATGTTGTTCTCAGTCTCGATGGTCGTAAGGAGATTCACGATCGTTTCCGTGTAGACTATGCAGGCAACGGTAGCTGGGAGAAGATTGTTCCCAAGTTCCAGAAGTTTGTTGAGGCAAGAGGCGGCAAGGATTACTACATGCGTGGTACATTCACCCACGCCAATCCTGATTTCCTTAAGGATATTCAGCAGATGCTTGATCTTGGTTTCACAGAGCTTAGCATGGAGCCTGTAGTTTGTGCAGCAGGAGATCCATCCGAGCTTACAGAAGAGGACTTGGCTGTAGTTATGGGACAGTACGAGGATTTGGCTAAGCTCATGCTTGAGAGAGACAAGGAGGGTAGACCATTTACTTTCTACCACTACATGATTGACCTTACAGGAGGCCCTTGTATTTACAAGCGTATTTCTGGTTGTGGCAGCGGTACAGAGTATATGGCTGTTACACCTTGGGGAGATTTGTACCCATGTCACCAGTTCGTAGGCGAGGAGAAGTTCAAGCTCGGTAACATTTGGGATGGCGTTACTAACACAGAGATTCAGGCTGAGTTTGCAGCATGCAATGTATATGCTCACCCTGAGTGCCACGATTGCTGGGCTAGACTTTATTGCTCAGGCGGTTGCGCAGCTAACGCATACCATGCAACAGGTTCCGTAACTGGCGTATACGAGAATGGATGTAAGTTGTTCCGCAAGAGAATGGAGTGCGCCATTATGGTAGCTATTGCTAGAGCTCTTGGAGAGTAAAATGAATACACCTATTTGCGATTATGTGAATAGATATTTGGAGAGTGACCCTCTCAGGCTACATATGCCTGGACACAAGGGGGCCACTTTTCTTGGTTTGGAGAAAATAGACATTACAGAAATAGACGGTGCAGACAGCCTTTATCACGCAGATGGCATCATTTTGGAGAGCCAAGAAAATGCATCAGCTCTATTTGGTTGCCCTACATGGTATTCCACAGAAGGGTCTTCCCACTGTATTAGGGCCATGTTGTATCTTGTTTTGCAGTATGCAAAAGCCAGGGGACAAAAGCCTCAAATTTTAAGCGCCCGTAACGTGCACAGTACATTTCTAAGTGCAGTGGCACTTTTGGACATGGATGTGGAATGGATTTATCCAGAGAACCAAACATCTTATTTGGCCTGCAATGTTACTCCTGCTCAGTTGGAGCAGCATTTAAGCCAGCAGGAAACAAAGCCCACCGCTCTTTATATAACTAGTCCAGACTACCTTGGGAATGTGGCAGATGTGGCAGGACTGGCTAAGGTGTGCCATGCCAACGATATGCTATTGGTGGTAGACAATGCTCATGGTGCATATCTTAAATTTTTGGTTAATTCTGAGCATCCTGTGGATTTGGGAGCGGATATTTGTTGCGACTCAGCCCACAAGACATTGCCAGTTTTGACAGGTGGCGCATATTTGCATGTGGCACAGAGACATATGGAGGAGTTCAACCCTATTGTTTCCAAGGCCTTGGCATTGTTTGGATCCACTAGTCCATCTTATGTGATTTTGCAATCCTTGGATATGGCCAATGTTTACATGGAAACCTTGCGCAAAAGACTTATGGACTTTGTACCTTCTGTAGTTAGGCTCAAGGCTAGACTTAAGGTTCTTGGATTTAAGGATAGTAGTCAGGAATATCTTAAGATTTGTCTTACACCTAAGACCATGGGATACACAGGAACACAGCTGGCTGAGATTCTTAAAAGCAATGGTATTTATTGCGAGTTCGCAGATCAGGACTATTTGGTTTTGATGCTTACGCCAGAAATTGGCGAAGAGGGCATAAACAGATTTGCAGATGTTATGGCCGGAATCAGTCATGGTGAGCCAATTGACATGAACCCACCTAAGCCATGTAAGGCTCAGAAGGCTATGTCTGTTAGAGAGGCCACAATGAGTCCAATAGAAATGATAGATGTAGAGGAGAGCCTTGGCAGAATCTTGGCTAACCCTTCTGTATCCTGTCCACCTGCAGTTCCAATCTTGGTATGCGGAGAGAGAATAGACCAGCAGGCAATTGACTGCTTTAGGTATTACGGAGTCAAAAATATATATGTTGTTAGAGGAGCAGAGACATAATCTCTGCTCTTTTTTTACGAAACTGTAAACAAATTGTTATATAAGTGTACTTTCGTTGAATTCCGAAAAAGTAGATAGTATGCTTATATAAATTCCGTTTTTATTAGTGGAGTATTTCCCAATACCCTGTTACCTCCACTAAATGTTTTCCCTACCACAGTCACCCCTATTGGCTGTGGATTTTTTATGCCTAAAATTCGTTGAAAACAAGCCTTATATACCTTATACTGAAATAAATCATTGCATGGAGCGTGTGAGATGAAGAAAGTAACCATTTTGATGTTGCATTTGCAGCACGGAGGAATAGAGAAGCAGACCATAACATTGGCTAACCAGTTGGCCAATGACTATGACGTTGAAATTATTTCCGTGTACAGCATGTTTAAGGAGCCAGCATACCCTATTGACGATAGAGTTAAGGTTACATATCTCATGAACGATGCTCCTAACAGAGATACATTTAAGGCAGCTTTGGATCAGGGCAAGCCTGTGGCTATTTTTAAGGAAATCTGCAAGGCTCTCAGGATTTTGTACCTTAAGAAAAATCTTATGGCCAAGGCTATCAAGAAGTTAGATACAGATTACGTTTTGTCCACTAGAATAGATTTTGCAGACCAGTTGTCTGCATTGGCACCAGAGGGCGTTGTGACACTTACACAGGAGCACTTGCACGATGCATCTCCTAAGTACGTGGCTCAACTTCAGAAGTCCTTTAGGAATATCGACTATTTAGTTGTTCTTTGCAGAGGAGCCATGGCTAATCACTCCAAGTGGCAGGAGAATAACTCAAAGATTAAGTTAGTTGAGATTCCCAACATTTTGGAAAGCGTGCCAGAATATTCTGCTCCGTGCCAAGGCAACAAGTTGGTTGCAGTTGGCAGACTTCACCCAGTTAAGGCCTTTGATGATTTAATCACCGTATTTAGCAAGGTGGCAGAGAGAGTTCCAGAGGCTACATTGACAATCGTTGGTGGCGGAGAAGAGCAGGCCAAGCTTGAGAATTTAATCGCAGAGTACAATTTGCAGGATAAGGTGACCATTACAGGCATGGTATCTAAG
Organism: Clostridia bacterium; assembly: GCA_017559445.1. Lineage (GTDB taxonomy): Bacteria > Bacillota > Clostridia > RGIG7378 > RGIG7378 > RGIG7378. The sequence goes on along the minus strand of JAFYSJ010000009.1, from coordinate 13,715 downwards.
GAAGAAGTTGAGAAGTATATGCTTGATTCCGATATGTACGTAATGACATCTCAAACAGAGTGCTTCCCAATGGTTCTTTTGGAGGCATCTTCTGTGGGATTGCCACTTGTGTCTTTTGATGTACCAGTTGGTCCTGAGGCCATTATCACAAACGGAGATAACGGCATTTTGATTCAGGATAGAAATATGGATGAAATGGCAGATGCTATTGTTGGACTTTTGCAGGATAGGGAAAAGCTGCATGCCATGGGTAGCAGGGCTAAGGAACTGTCATACCAGTACTTGCCTAGCCAGATTATGGGTAAATGGAAGGAATTGTTTAAATAGGGTAAAGGGTTATGGTTAAGAGTAAGGTTAAAAAGGTTGTTTTAGCAGGCTTGTTTATGGCTTTGACATATGTGTTGCCATATCTGACAGGTCAGATTCCAGAGATTGGGTCAATGTTGTGTCCAATGCATATCCCAGTATTGCTCTGCGGATTCGTATGTGGATGGCAATGGGGTCTTACTGTGGGCTTGATTGCGCCTATCTTTAGATCTTTGACGGCAACCATGCCGCCACTTTTTCCGACAGCAATATGTATGTCCTTTGAGTTGGCAGTGTATGGTGTAATTGCAGGCCTTCTTTATAAGATCTTCCCCAAGGGTAAGAGATATATCTACTTGTCATTGATTATCGCAATGTTGGCAGGACGTATTGTATGGGGCATTGCAATGTTCGTATGCATGGGAATGAATGGAGGCTCATTTGGTTTGCAGGCATTTGTAGCAGGTGCATTCACAAACGCAATTCCTGGAATCATCCTTCAGTTGGTTGTAATTCCACCAGTTATTATGCTTTTGGAAAAGAGAAAGATTGGAAGATAAGGGATTAGCAGACAGTTTAAAATAAGACGACAAAAGAGTTAATGTGGCTGAAATCCTTGCAAATCAAGGGTTTTGGCCATGTTTTTTAGGAGAAAAGTTGCAGATGAAGAAAAACAAGGACTTGTTAAAGCAAATAGGATCAATGGGTATCTTTGGCACCATTGGTTTAGTGCGCAAACATTTGTCTCAGGGTTCTGGCCTTATTGCTTTGGTAAGGGGAACTGTGGGCGCCTTGTTCCTTGGTCTGGTATCTCTTGCCACGGGCAGGAAAATCGACCGTGCTGGCATTAAGCAAAACTTAGGTTTGCTCATTGTGTCAGGTGTTTTGCTTGGCGCAAACTGGGCATGTCTCTTTGAGGCTTACAACCACACATCAATTTCCGTGGCCACCATGTGCTATTACATGGCTCCAGTTATAGTAATCCTTGTATCTACATTTATATATAAGGAAAGAATGACCAAGATTCAGTATGTCTTAACGCTTGTGGCTTTGGGAGGTATGCTCCTTGTATCTGGAGTTTTCCAGGAGGGTGGAGCTGATTTAACAGGCGTTGTGTTTGGACTTGTTGCAGCATGTATGTACGCAACAATTGTGTTGCTTAATAGGCGCATTAAAAATATTGCACCAATGGACAGGACCATGATGCAATTGGCAGTGTCTGCAGTGGCAATGCTTCCATATGTGTTGTGGGTGGAAAAGCTCCCATCCATTTTGCCAACAGGTAAGGAGTTTGTGCTTCTGTTGGTGGCAGGAGTTTTGCATACAGGTGTGGCATATTTGATGTATTTTGGTAGCATTCCAAATTTGAAAGCACATACTGTGGCTATTTTGAGTTATATTGATCCTGTAGTAGCTGTTCTCGTGTCAGTGCTGGTTCAAAGGGAACCTATGACATTGATGAGTGGCATTGGCGTTGTACTTGTAATTGGAGCGACGGCGAAACTAAGCATGAGCAAGTGAACTACGAGCAAAGCTCGTTAGTGGCCGCGCTGACGCGCTAGTGGCCGCCTTCGGCTAGTGAGCCGCAAGCAAAGCTTGCTAGTAATCGCACCGTTGGTGCTAGTGAACCGCTACGCTAGTGGCCGCGCTGACGCGCTAGTAGGCCGCAAGCAAAGCTTGCTAGTAATCGCAACTGCGTTGCTAGTGAACCGCTACGCTAGTGGCCGCGCTGACGCGCTAGTAGGCCGCCTTCGGCTAGTAGGCCGCAAGCAAAGCTTGCTAGTAATCGCACCGTTGGTGCTAGTGGCCGCCTTCGGCTAGTGAGCCGCAAGCAAAGCTTGCTAGTAATCGCAACTGCGTTGCCAGTGAACCGCGCTGACGCGCTAGTAGGCCGCAACTTCGTTGCTAGTTTGAGTGAAAAGAAAGGAAAAAACATGGCAAAGTCTGAAAAACAAAAGTTAAAGCTGTTATACATTAAGGAATTCTTAGAGAAGAGAACAGACGACGAACATGGCGTAACTGTACAGGATATTATTGCCCATTTGGCTACTCGCGACATTCAGGCTGAGCGCAAGAGCATATACAACGACTTGTTCCTTTTGCAGGATGAGATGGACCTTGTTAAGCAAAAAGAAGGCGCAGAGACTAAATATCGTGTGGCAAGTAGAGATTTTGACTTGATTGAGCTTAAGATTTTGGCAGACTCTGTTAAAGCATCCAAGTATTTGACGGAGAAAAAGGCGGACAGCATAATACAAAAGCTTGGTAATCTTTGCAGTGATTATGATTCCAAGAGTTTGAAGAGATCTCTTTATGTTCCTGCACAGAACATTTCAAATAACGAGAAAATTTTTATCACAATAGATGCCATAGAGCAGGCTATTGAGGGTGGAAAGCAGTTATCCTTTGCCTATTTTAAGTACAACAAAAATGGATATAAGGAGCATTTGCATGACGGTGCTAGGTATTTGGTAACTCCAATGCTTTTGTTGTTAGATGATTTCTATTACTTGGTAGCATGGGACGAAAAGGAAAACAAAAAGAAGCACTTTAGAGTTGATCGTATGGAGCAAACTAAGGTGGAGAATATTGAGGCTACAGTTTCCGACAGTACCAAGGAGAACAAGACGGAGTATCGCAATAGACACTTCAACATGTTTGACGGGCAGGAGTATGACGTGGCCATGGCCTTTGATAACAGCTTAGTTAGTGCAGTGTTCGACAGGTTTGGCAAGAATTACACTCCTGTGGATATAGATGGTCACAGCTTTAAGTGGACAGAGAGGGTGGCTGTGTGTGACCAGTTCTTTGGTTGGGTGGCATCCTTTGGAGGTATGGCCAGAATTTTGGGACCAGAGAGTGTTTTGGAACAGTACAGGGAGTTTCTTATTAAGAATTTAGAAGCTAATAAATAGATGTTGATTTTGAAAAACGTCTGTGATAGAATGCACTAGATTGCGCCGGTACGCAGTGTATCGCCCGACTTTAGGACGTGCGAATGAGCACATCATCCTATTGTCACTCCTGGGACGTACACTTCGTATTAGGTATTACTTTGGAGGTATTTATGAACAAGGAGAAGAAGCAGGGTATTATCAACACTTATGCTAGACACGAGGGTGACACAGGTTCCCCAGAGGTACAGGTTGCTATTTTGACAGAGCGTATCAACCACCTCAACAACCACCTCAAGGCTAACCCACACGACAACCACTCCCGCAGAGGTTTGCTCATGATGGTAGGTCAGAGAAGAGGCCTTCTTAACTATCTTGCTAAGCAGGATATCGAGAAGTACAGAGAGCTTTGCAAGCAGCTCGGTATTAGAAAGTAATAACCTTTCGCCAATGGAGGAGGGGACGGTAGTCCCTTCCTTATTTTTCTATTTTAGGCTGATTTCGCATGTGTATTTAGATAGATTTTGAATATATTATGCGTTTTCATATAATAATAAATTAAGCTGCCAAGGGCAGTTCTCGTCCAGGTGTAGTAGGTAGATTGAGCTACAGAGCATAGGTTCTGCATCTGAATCTACGCACTACCGAGGATGAGGGAAAGGAAAAAATATGAAGAAGGTATTTGAAACAGTTCTTGCTGGCAGACCCCTTGTTATTGAGACAGGCGTTCTTGCTCAGTTGGCCAACGGTGCATGTCTTGTTAGATATGGTGATACAGTTGTTATGTCCACAGCAACAGCATCTGCTAAGCCAAGAGATGGCATCGACTTTTTCCCACTCAGCGTAGAGTTCGAGGAGAAGCTTTATTCCGTAGGTAAGATTCCTGGCGGATACATTAAGAGAGAGGGTCGTCCTTCTGAGAAGGCTGTTCTCACATCTCGTGTTATCGACAGACCTATGAGACCTTTGTTCCCTAAGGATCTTCGTAACGACGTTTGCATCATCAACACAGTTATGTCTGTAGATCAGGATTGCTCTCCTGAGGTTGCTGCTCTTATCGGTTCCTCTATTGCAGTATGTATCTCTGACATTCCATTCAACGGACCTATTGCTGGTATCGTACTTGGTCTCATTGACGGTAAGGTTGTTGTTAACCCCAACGCTGCTGAGAGAGAAATTTCTCAGATGTACGTAACACTTGCTGGTTCCAAGGATAAGATCGTTATGATCGAAGCTGGTGCTGACAGAGTAGACGATCAGGTTATGCTTGACGCTATTAAGGAAGGTCACAAGACAATTAAGGAAGTTTGCGACTTCATTCAGAGCATCGTAGACGAGATTGGTAAGCCTAAGTTCGCTTACACACCAGTAGTTCTTGACCACGACGTATGGGAGAAGGTTAAGGGTCTTGGTTATGACAAGATGCGTCAGGCAGTTCTTGCTGTAGACAAGCAGGACAGAGACGTTGCTATTGCTAACCTTACAGAGGAGATCAAGGCAGCTATTCTTGAGCAGAATCCAGATGAGGATACATCCTACATGGGTGAGGCTATGTATAAGCTCGAGAAGTTTGTTGTACGTGAGTACCTCATGAAGGAGCACCGCAGAGTTGACGGCAGAGCTCTTGACCAGATCAGAGAGTTGTCTGCAGATGTAGGTCTCTTGCCAAGAGTACACGGTTCCGGTCTCTTCCAGAGAGGTCAGACTCAGGTTCTTACAACACTTACACTTGGTTCTCTCGGCGATATTCAGAAGCTTGATGGTATCGACCTTGACGAGACTAAGAGATATATTCACCACTACAACATGCCTGGTTACTCCGTAGGTGAGGCTAAGGCACCTAGAAGCCCAGGACGTAGAGAGATTGGTCACGGTGCTCTTGCAGAGAGATCCCTTGTACCAGTAATTCCTTCTCCAGAGGAGTTCCCATATGCTCTTAGATTGGTATCTGAGGTTCTTATGTCCAACGGTTCCACATCTCAGGGTTCTGTATGTGCTTCCACATTGGCACTTATGGATGCTGGTGTTCCGATCAAGGAGCCTGTAGCTGGTATCTCTTGTGGTCTTCTCGTAGATGAGGACGATGAGAACAAGTTCATCACATTCATGGATATCCAGGGTATCGAAGACTTCTTCGGTGACATGGACTTCAAGGTTGCTGGTACTAAGACAGGTATCACAGCTATTCAGGTAGATATTAAGGTTCAGGGACTTTCTTACGAGATCATCGAGCAGGCATTTGCTATGACAAAGAAGGGCCGTGAGCACATTATCGATAACGTAATTTTGGCTACTATTCCAGAGCCACGTAAGGAGATGTCTCCATATGCACCTAAGATCATGCAGATGAAGATTGATCCAGACAAGATCCGTGAGGTTATCGGTTCTGGCGGTAAGACAATTAACAAGATCATCGCTGAGACAGGTGTTAAGATTGATATCGATGACGATGGCAACATCAGCATCGCATACATCGATCCTGCAGCAGGTGAGAAGGCTAAGCAGATCATCAAGGGTATCACAGGTGATATCGAGGTAGGCACAGTATTCACAGGTAAGGTTACACGCCTTATGGCATTCGGTGCTTTCGTTGAGATTCTCCCTGGCGTTGAGGGCTTGGTTCACGTTTCTAAGTTGGACAAGAAGAGAGTAGAAAAGGTTGAGGATGTTTGCCAGGTTGGTGACGAGATGACAGTTAAGCTTCTCGAGATCGACGAAAAGGGTAGACTTAACCTTTCCAGAAAGGATTGCCTTAAGTAATTTTTCGTGAGAGAAATTTTTGGTAAAACAGAATTAAATAACGGGTTGAGAATCGTGTGGGAACATATGCCTAACTTGCGTTCAATAGCAGTAGGTGTGTGGATCGGCACGGGCTCCCGTAATGAGAGTTCCGCCGTGGGAGAACATGGCGGAACTTCCCTTTTAAGTGAGGGTTATGTTGCTCCCAGTGGAATTTCCCACTTTACTGAGCATATGCTTTTTAAGGGAACAACAACTAGAACAGCCAAGGAGTTGGCTGAATGTATTGAGAATATTGGTGGCCAGATTAACGCCTTCACAGGCAAGGAGGTCACTTGCTATTTCACTAAGACATTGGATACTAGCTTGGACACAGCACTTGATGTTTTGTCCGACATGGTTCTTAATTCCAAGTTCGCCCAAGAGGATATTGACTTGGAGAGACAGGTTGTCTTGGAGGAAATTAGCATGGACGAGGACACTCCAGAGGATCTAGTTCATGAGCTTTTGGCTCAGGGAACATATAGCGACGATTCCCTTGGATTGCCTATTTTGGGCACAGCCCAGTCCCTCAAAAACATAGACACAAAGGCCTTTAAGGAATATACTAAGCGTTACTATACTCCAGATAACGCCTGTATTTCAGTAGCTGGCAACTTTGATAAGGAACAGCTTTTGGAGGCAGTGGAAAAGTATTTTGGTAAATGGGAGAGGGGAACAGGTTCCCACACAGACTATGCCAAGGCCACTTTCCACCCAGGCCTTTACGTTAGGAACAAGGATATAGAGCAGCTTCACATGTGCATTTCACTCCCTTGCCCTCCACCAGAGGATGAGATGGAGAGTATGGCCATGGGTATCGTCAGCACATATTTGGGCGGCGGTATGAGCTCTAGACTTTTCCAGGAGTTGAGAGAAAAGAGAGGCTTGGTATATAGCACTTACACATATGTGTCCAACAACAAGGGCAATGGTGCATTTACTGTATACGGTGCCATGAACCCAGATAAGGCCCAGGAGTTTATCAAGGTAGTTAGAGAGCAGCTTAGTGCACTGGCTACAGAGGGCATATCTGAGGACGAGATGAATATTCTTAGACAGCAGATTAAGGGAACCATGGTTTTGGCATCTGAGAGCAGTGGTTCTAGGATGAACAGCCTTGGCAAGAGCTTGGTTTTGTATAACGAGATTAAGACTCTAGATCAGGTTATCGACATGGTGGACAACCTTAGTACAGACAAGATTAATGAGGTTTTGAGACATTGTCTCTCATCTCAGGATTTTGCCATTTCTGCTGTGGGAAACATCACAAAAGAACAAATTCAAAATTATTTAAAGTAGATGGAGGTTGCTATGATGACCAAGGACAAAAAGCTTGAATTATTGAACATTATCGCCAGAGATGAGAACTTAACTTATGCTCAGATGGCGTTGCTCGCGGGTATGTCTGAGGCGGAAGTAGCGGCTACTATTTATGAGTTGGAGCAGGAAGGCGTTATCGTAGGAAAGCACACTTTGATCAACTGGGATAAGGCTGGTCAGGAGAGAGTAGTTGCCCTTATCGAGCTCAAGGTTACTCCTCAGTACGGAGAGGGATTTGACCGCATCGCAGAGAGAATGTGGCAGTATCCTCAGGTTCGCAGCGTTTACCTTATGAGCGGTGCATACGATATCCTCGTTGAGGTAGAGGGCGCTACAATGAAGGAGGTTGCACTTTTTGCAGCTGAGCGTATTGCTCCAATGGATTGTGTTGTTAGCCAGAACACATGCTTTGTTTTGCGCAAGTATAAGCAGAACGGCATCGTGTACGAAAAGGACAACCAGGATGATAGACAGGTGGTACTGTAATTATGGCATTTGATATTAATAGTACTCTTAACAAAACGGTGGTGGACATTCCACCTTCTGGTATTCGTCGTTTCTTCGACATTGCAGCTACTATGGAGGACGTGGTTTCTCTTGGCGTAGGAGAGCCAGATTTTGTTACTCCTTGGCATATTAGAGAAGCAGGCATTCTTTCTTTGGAAAAGGGACATACCCACTACACAGGAAATGCAGGCCTTATGGAGCTTCGTAAAGAGATTTGCAACTACATGAATCGCAGATTCGACCTTAAGTATGATGCAGCAACTCAGGTGCTTGTATCTGTAGGTGGTAGCGAGGCTATTGATGCTGCTATTCGTTGCCTTGTTACTCCAGGAGATGAGGTTATTATCCCCGAGCCAGCATTCGTTTGCTATGTGCCTATGGTACAGATGGCAGGTGGTACACCAGTAACGATTGACCTTAAGGAAGAGGACGAGTTTAGACTTACAGCTAAACAGCTTAGGGAGGCTATTACTCCTAAGACTAAGCTCCTTATTTTGCCTTTCCCCAATAACCCAACAGGTGGCATTATGGCCAAGGAGGATTTGGAGGAAATTGCAGAGGTTTTGGCAGAGACAAATATTGTTGTTTTGTCAGACGAGCTCTATGCAGAGCTTACATATGGCGGAGAAAAGCATGTTTCTATTGCTAATATTCCAGGCATGATGGAGAGAACAGTTGTAATTAACGGTCTTTCTAAGGCTTATGCCATGACAGGCTGGCGTATTGGTTTTGCTTGTGGACCAGCTCCACTTATTAAGCAGATGATTAAGGTTCACCAGTTTGGCATTATGTCTGCTCCCACAACAGCTCAGTATGCAGCTATTGAGGCTTTGCGCAATGGCGATTCAGATATTGCCATGATGAAGGAAGAGTACGACATGCGCCGTAGATATATCATAGACGGCTTTAACAAGCTGGGACTTACTTGTTTTGAGCCTAAGGGAGCATTCTATGTATTCCCATGCATTCGCTCCACAGGCCTTACATCTGAGGAGTTCTGTACTAAGCTTTTGGAGGAGCAGAGAGTTGCTGTAGTACCTGGCAATGCATTTGGTGCCAGCGGCGAAGGCTTTATCCGAGTGTCTTACGCATATTCAATCAAGAATATCGAGAAGGCTCTTGAGCGTATTGAAAGGTTTATGAAAAAATGACAGATCTGTTGATCCGTTTGTTTGTTAAGGATAGGGAGAACGTACAGAGCCCAGTGGTTCGCAGTAAGTACGGATTTTTGAGCAGTGTAACAGGTATTGTTGTTAACCTGCTCCTTTCTATGTCCAAGTTGGCAGTGGGACTTTTGTCAAACAGCGTTTCCATTGTGGCAGATGCTATTAACAACTTGTCCGACGCAGGATCCTCCATTATTTCCTTTGTGGGATTTAAGATGGCATCTCGCCCTGCGGACAAGGAGCACCCCTTTGGACATGCTAGAGTAGAGTATATTACAACTATTATTGTTGCTGTACTTATCTTGTTCTTGGGCGTGGAGCTTGGAAAGTCCTCTGTGGAAAAGATCATTAACCCTGTGGATTCCGAGTTCGGATGGGCTGTGGCCATTGTTCTGGTTCTGTCTATTTTGGGTAAGCTTTGGCTCTATTTCTTTAACAGAAAGCTTGGCAAAATAATCGATTCTCAGATGATGATGGCAACTGCGGCAGACAGTATTTCTGACGTATTGTCCACAACAGCAGTTTTGGTTGCATCCATTATTTCTGCATTTACTGGCCTTAACCTGGACGGTTACATGGGTATTTTAGTTGCAATCTTTATTTGCAAGGCAGGTATTGGCATTGCCCTTGAGAACATGAGGGTTCTCCTTGGCGAGGCACCAGACAGAGAGCTTATTCGCGTTATTTATGAGCACATTGCAGGATATGATGGTGTTAAGGGTATCCACGATCTCATGGTACATAACTATGGCCCTAACATGTGGTTTGCATCTGTGCACGTTGAGGTTTCTGCAAATTCAGATATTTTGCAAGCTCACGATACCATCGATAACATTGAGAGAGACATGTGGGAAGAGCATAACATCCGTCTTGTTATTCACATGGACCCCATCGAGGACGATAACCAGTTCGTAAGGAGCACCAAGGTTTTGGTTAACACAGTGGTAAAGGGAGTTGACGAAAGACTTTCAATCCACGACTTCCGAATGGTAGTTGGTCCCACACATACAAATCTTATTTTTGACGTGCTTCACCCATATGACGTAGAGAAGTACACTCCAGATATGCTCAAGGTGGAGATTACTAAGAGAATCAAGGAAATTAACCCTAAGTACATGACAGTAATTACAGTGGACAGAGAGTTTGTTCCGGATATTGCTGACATGCCAGGGTTAAAAAAGTAATATAACAAAAGGACAAAAAAACTTTTATTTTGTTATAAAAATGGATTTTCTATAAGAGAAGTTGGGTATATAATATCCAGTGACACTTGTAATTTTACGGAGTAGGGTAGGGCCCGAAACGATTCAACGGAGGATAATATATGAACGGTAATAAGCGACCCGATACAATGGAACGCATTACGACTCTTGAGTTGGCTAATGCTTTTATCGACGAGCAGGTAGCTGAACTTAGAGCACAGATTGGCGACAAGAAGGTTTTGTTGGCTTTGTCTGGTGGCGTTGATTCATCTGTTGTTGCAGCTCTTTTGATCAAGGCTGTTGGCAAGCAGTTGGTTTGTGTACACGTTAACCATGGACTCATGCGTAAGGGTGAGAGCGAGCAGGTTGTTGAAGTATTCGGTAAGCAGTTAGATGCTAACTTGGTTTATGTAGATGCTACAGACCGTTTCCTCGATTTGTTGGATGGCGTAGTTGAGCCTGAGAGAAAGCGTAAGATTATCGGTAACGAGTTCATCAAGGTATTTGACGAAGAGGCTACTAAGCTTGAGGGTATTTCCTTCTTGGCACAGGGTACAATTTATCCTGACATTCTCGAGTCCGACGGCGTTAAGGCACACCACAACGTAGGCGGTCTCCCAGAGGACATGCAGTTTGAGTTGGTTGAGCCTGTTAAGCTCCTTTATAAGGACGAGGTTAGAGTTGTAGGTGACGCATTGGGTCTTCCTCACAACATGGTATACCGTCAGCCATTCCCAGGTCCTGGACTTGGCGTACGTTGCCTTGGTGCTATTACAAGAGATAGACTTCATGCTCTCCGTGAGGCAGATGCTATTCTCCGTGAGGAGTTTGAGATCGCTGGCCTTGCAGGTAAGGTATGGCAGTACTTCATCGCAGTACCAGACACAAAGAGTGTTGGTGTAAGAGATGGCAAGAGATATGAGGGATGGCCCGCAATTATCCGTGCTGTTAACACAATGGACGCTATGACAGCTACTATTGAGGAGATCGATTACAGCGTACTTCACAAGATTACAGATAGAATCACTCATGAGGTTGAGGGTATCAACAGAGTATTGTACGATTTGACACCAAAGCCAATCGGCACAATTGAGTGGGAATAGTAAATAGTGTTTTAGCAAAAATGGTTTATCCTCTTCGGGGCAATTTTCTTTATCCTTTCCCCATTAGATAAATCACTGCAAAAGCAAACAATATAGTAATTTTGAAGACCTTGTGTCATCGGAAACGATGACCAAGGTCTTATTTTTTGGTCGCAAGAGAGACCTTGACCACTAACTTTTCGCAAGATTAGTTCTATCCTTGCCAAAAGTGGAGATGTCTTCATTAAAAATGCATTGAATTGCAGAAGGAATGACGAAAGGAAAAGGATAAAGATTTTTTTGAATAGCCGCACATTTGATACCCCTAATCCGTTAAACATCATGAAGGGAGGTTTTGTAGCACATGGATATTGAAGAACAATATGACAAAATATATCGTTACTGCTATTTCAAATTGTACGACACGCAGTTAGCACAGGATATTACGCAGGAAACCTTTCTTCGATTTTATAGGCAGGGGTTAACTCTTGATAACGACAAAGAGCTGCCGTACTTATATACAATTGCAAAGAATCTGTGTATAGATCACTTTAGAAAGCGGACGGTTGAAAGTTTAGAAGAAATAACAGAAGAAGTTATAGATGACCCAACCGAAGACCTGATAAGTAATTTAACATTAAGAATGACCATATCAAAATTGCCGGAGGATGAACAAGAATTGATTTTCTTGCGATACGTAAACGAAATATCCGTTACAGCGATCTGTAAGATTACCGGTTTGTCCCGATTTGCCGTTTATCGAAAGCTATCCAAATCATTGAAATGGCTCAAGGAAGAAATGTCGAAGGAGGGATTTTCAAATGAATAATAAGCTGAAGCGCAATATTCAAAAAGCATTTGCAGCTCCTGAACCAAATCAACAGGAAAAGGTAAGATTTTTAAGGTCATTGCCTCAGCCGCAGATCGGTATGTTTCGGTTTATATTGGTGCAGGCCTCATACGTGAGAAAATCATCAAGGGTTCTGTCCTGCTTGATATTATTACTTGCGCTGTTCTGTGCTTACAGTATCAGCGAAAATACATTATGGGTTGTATCTGCATTTGTTCCTTTATTGGGGCTTTTGGCAGTTACGGAAAGCACACGCTCAATGGCGTATGGAATGAGCGAATTTGAAATGTCCACACGTTTTTCATTAAAAAGCGTGGTCCTCGCAAGAATGAGTATTTTGGGACTAATCAATTTCGTCATAATTGCCTTTCTTACACCTATGTGCTGTATTGGCAATGATTTTTCTCTGCTTCAAACGGGGATGTATCTTATGGTTCCCTACCTTTTGACTGTAAATTTCAGTTTGTGGATCGCTCGCCGTGTCAATGGTAAGGAAGCTGTTTATGGGTGTATGTGTGTTGCTGTAATTGTCAGTGGAATTAATACCGGCCTGCATTTTGTGACAGACCTTATCTATCAAGAAATCTATACCGGTTGGTGGCTTGTTTTGTCGGTTTTCTTACTCATTGAGTTGGCATATGAAATACATTGTATGATGAAGCGAACGGAGGAATATACATGGAACTTATCATTGACGGATTAACAAAGCAATTTAAGAACAAAACCGCAGTAGACCGTGTCAGCCTGCGTTTGCATAACGGCGTTTTTGGCCTTTTAGGCACCAACGGTGCTGGGAAAACTACCCTTATGCGTATGCTCTGTGGAATCCTGCTGCCTACAAGCGGCACTATCACTTTTGATGGTATAGACGTGAGCGAGGAAGGATATCGAGCAATACTCGGGTATTTACCTCAGGATTTTGGCTATTATCCTGAATTTACTGCTATGGATTTTCTGATGTATATGGCGGCATTGAAGGGATTGCCCAAGAAGTCAGCGAAACGGCGAGCAAATGAGCTTTTGGAATTGGTCGGTCTTGAGGACATGGGCCGCAAAAAGATTAAAACATTTTCGGGCGGTATGAAGCAGCGACTGGGGATCGCTCAAGCACTGCTGAACAACCCGAAGCTGCTGATCCTCGACGAACCCACCGCCGGATTGGACCCCAAAGAACGCGTGCGCTTCCGAAACCTTATACAACAACTCGGTAAAGACAGTATCGTACTCCTATCCACACATATCGTTTCCGACATCGAGCATATTGCCGATGAGGTGCTTATGATGAAAGATGGAAATCTGATTTATCACGGAGCATGGGACGAACAGATGGGCGATTTAGAGAGCTTCTATCTTGCGCAATTTGAGGAGGGAAGCCATGAATAACCTGCTTATCATGTACCGATTTGAACTGAAAAAGTTGGTGCAGAAGAAGCTGCTGTGGATATCTCTTCTCGTCTGCATGGCAGTTATTGGCTTTTCTATCCTGTTTCCTTTAATGGGCAGTTATTCGGTAAACGGCACGTATGTAGGTACAAACTATGAAGAGCATCTAATCAATCAAGAATACCGCAAAGCACTTAGCGGCAAATCCATAGACCAAGCTCTAC
>JAFYSJ010000008.1 GCA_017559445.1 Clostridia bacterium | reverse complement strand
TTTTCTCTTTCTATTAGTGTAAGATGTTTGTAATGACTCATATTATTCTCCCGATATTAAATTGTCTTCGCAAACACTATTATATCAGGAGTATGAGTCATTTTAATTTTCTAGGTGTTGCACTTAGATTGTAAATTCAAGACAATAAAAAAGGCACCTGACTTTTGCCAGATGCCTTAGAAAATCTAAGTTTTAATTACTCAGCAGCCTTCTTCTTGGAAAGCATTGTGTTTGCCAAGATACCAAGGATAAGGGAGCAAGCAGCTGTTGTAAGAGTAACCTGACCGAATGTGATTGCGAGACCGCCTACACCGGAAACGAGGATAACTGCAGCAACGAACAAGTTTCTGTTGTCGTTGAGGTCAACAGGCTGAAGCATCTTAAGACCTGATACTGCGATGAAACCATAAAGGGATACGCAGATACCACCCATTACGTAAGTTGGGATTGTGGACAAGAATGCTACGAATGGGCTGAAGAATGACATGAGCATGCACATTACAGCAGCTGTTGTAATTGTAGCAACGGAAGCGTTCTTAGTAATAGCAACGCAAGCAACGGACTCACCGTATGTTGTGTTGGGGCAACCACCGAAGAATGCGCCAGCCATGGAACCAACACCGTCACCGAGAAGTGTGTTGTTGAGACCAGGATCAGAAATAAGGTCCTGACCGATGATTGTGGAAAGGTTCTTGTGGTCAGCAATGTGCTCAGCAAATACTACGAAAGCAACAGGAACGTATGCGATAGCAACTGTACCTACATAAGCAAGGTTGAAATCGCTGAATCCGCCGAGTGCCTTGATGAATGTGAACTCAGGAATCTGAACGAAGGAAGAAAGTGTAATTTCCTTGAAGAGGCTTGTGAAAGCGGAGTAGTCCATGATAACCATAGCCTCAACGCCTGCAACCTTACCAATAAGAGTGATAAGAGAAGCCAAAACATAACCGGAAAGGATACCGATAATGAAAGGAATGAGCTTAGCCATCTTCTTGCCGAATACGGAGCAGAGCATAACAACTGCCAAAGCTACGAGACCGCAAAGGATGTGTAGAGCAGTTGTAAGGTCAAATACGTATGCAGAAGCATCTGCGCTGTATGTACCAGAAACAAGGTTACCAATAGCGTTGCCTGCAAGAGACAAACCGATGATAGCAACTGTAGGTCCAATAACAACAGCGGGCATGATCTTGGAAACCCAACCTGTGCCAGCTACGCGAACTACGCAAGAAATTACAACGTATACGAGACCTGCGAGCACAGCACCTATAACGAGACCAAGGTAACCAAGAGCAACGGAAGCAGCACCTGCAAATGTTACGATCATAGAGCCAATGAAAGCAAAGGAGCTACCAAGGAATACGGGGCTACGGAACTTTGTGAAGAGCTGATAAATGATTGTACCAACACCAGCGCCGAACAAAGCTGCTGCCTGAGACATGTTTGCACCTGGGCAAGCGCCGTTAATAAGAGCAGGAACAAGAATTGTTGCAGCCAAAATAGCCAAAACCTGCTGGAAAGCAAAGACAAGCATGTGCTTAAACTGTGGCTTGTCCTTAATGCCATAAGTAAGATTCATATCTTCCTCCAAATATTTATTTATTATAACAACAGCACAAGGCTGCAATTATTTAAGTTATTTTTCCAAAAGGCAAACTCTAGTTTCACCGTCAACATCACTAAGTCTTACAGAAATAGCCTCGTTACGAGAAGTTGGAACGTTCTTGCCAACGTAGTCTGCGCGAATGGGAAGCTCTCTATGTCCTCGGTCGATCAAAACTGCCAGCTGAATGCGTGCAGGTCTGCCCATGGAAGAGAGGATGGCGTCGATGGCAGCTCTAGTTGTACGTCCTGTGTAAAGAACGTCATCTACCAGCACAACAGTCTTGCCTACAACGTCTATGGGACAAAGAGATGCGTGTACTACAGGGTCAACCTCATCATGTGTGACGTCGTCTCTGTGAAGTGTAATATCTAATTCGCCAACTGGAATAATAGTGCCGTCTACGGCCTGAATGTTCTGAGCAAGTCTCTTAGCCATGGGTACGCCACGTGTCTTAATGCCCAATAGAACAATGTTGTCGCAACCGTTGTTCTTCTCAATAATCTGATGGGCCATACGGAGCAAAGCTCTATTAATAGCTTGTTCGTCCATTAGCTCTGATTTAAAAATCATCCTACTATACCTCAGTACAAAAAAATAACCCTGCCAAGTCGACAGGATCCGCGTTCGCCTAATTATGGTATAGGTAAATGTATGTGAATCTTGTCGGTATCTCAGCACCGAATTAAAGCTTCTACAAGCAATATTACAAAGAACGACAAACATTGTCAACGCTTTGTTGCTATAGTAATACAGGTGTGCTAAGATTAGGTGAATCCAATACAAAGGAGAGATAAAAATGAGGAACGTTTACGTTATGGATCACCCTCTTATCATGCACAAGATTAGCATGTTGAGAGATAAGAATACTGATACTAAGGAATTCCGTAAGCTTGCATATGAGATCGCTTTGCTTATGGGTTACGAGTGTACCAGAGATTTGACATTGATTGAGCAGGCAGTCGAGACTCCTATGGGCGAGACAGTTGGTAAGTTTATTGATAAGCAGGTTGCTATCGTACCAATTCTCCGTGCAGGTCTTGGCATGGTAGATGCTATGTTGGAGCTTGTTCCAGCAGCTAAGGTTGGACACATTGGTCTTTACAGAGATCACGATACACTTGAGCCAGTAGAGTACTACTGCAAGTTACCTACAGATGTAGAGGAGCGTCAAGTTCTCTTGCTTGACCCCATGTTGGCTACAGGTGGTAGCGCAGCAGCTGCTATCGGCTTTATTAAGAAGCGTGGAGCTACTAACATTAGATTGGTTAACTTAATCGCAGCTCCAGAGGGCGTTGCTCGTGTTCACGAGGAGCACCCAGATGTAGACATTTACGTTGGTGCTTTGGACGAGAAGCTCAATGAGCATGGTTACATCGTTCCAGGTTTGGGAGACGCAGGAGACAGACTCTTCGGCACTCTTTAATCTTAATTAATTAAATACTTCAGGGCAGGGCGTAATTCCCGACCGGCGGTATAGTCCGCGAGCGTTAGCTGAACCGGTTAGATTCCGGTACCGACAGTATAGTCTGGATGGAAGAGGTTATATTTTCGCAAACTATGCCCGTATACTATATTTGTATGCGGGCTAATTTTTTGGAGAGTTGTATGAAAAATCACAGCATTAGAAAAATCGCATACATTGGCGTGTTGTCCGCATTGGCCGCAGTAGCTATGGTTATTAAGTTCCCAGTTCCGTGGGCCCCAGCTTTTTACAAAATGGAGTTTTCTGAGGTTATTTGTTTGATCGGCGGATTTATTTTGGGAGCACCGGCAGCAATTGCAATCGAGTTTGTTAAGATAATGGTAAACTTCCTTTTGGACGGAACCACAACAGCAGGTATTGGTGAGATTTCCAACTTTCTTATGGGATGTTCCTTTGTAGTTCCGGCAACTATTATTTTCCGTCGCAAGAGAACTATTCAGAGTGCAATCGCAGGTGTTGCTATAGGAACGGGATCCTTAATCTTCGTTAGCTGCGTCTTGAATTATTTCTTGCTTATTCCCACATATGCCAAGGTCTTTGGAATTCCAATGTCTGTAATTATTGGCATGGGATCTGCAATTTTCTCATCTGTAGACGGACTTTTGTCATTTGTACTTACATGCGTACTGACATTTAACTTCTCAAAGGGTGTTATTTCCGCAATCTTGGGAGTTCTCCTCTTTAAGTATCTTCCTTCTAAGGTGAAAAAGATTTAATTAGTAGATACGTAAAAATAAAGCACTTGTTCATGGGAGCAAGTGCTTTTTAAGTGCTATTAAATTGTATTAGCAGTGCTTAGCGATAGTCTTGAGTAAAACCCTATCCTCAGTATCGCCGTTAAGACACCACATCATGAATCCAAGGCAATGCTTAGAAGCAATGAGCTGACATTTTTTGTCAATAGATCTAGGGTCGTCCATGGCAATGAGTTCAGTAATGTTGTTACCCTCAGCGCGATAGTAAATAGGACATTCGGCCTCATTCACCCAAACTTCGTTCCAACCCTCTTCCTGTAAAACAGGCTGTAATCTGTTAAGGTGCAAAGTCTTAGGTCTAGGACCTTCGAACTTGCGTCCAAAAAATGTGCCAATATCATCTAAGGTAAGGTCGGTGATTTCCTTCCAGTACTTTCCATAGGATGGAACTCCAACGTTCATGTGGTCGTATGGAACGCCAATTTTGTGGAACTGCTCCATGCCATCTGCCAGGGAGGAATAGCCGTAAACCTCTGTGTCGGAACGTGTCTTGTAAGGTGCAACAAAAGAGTAGTTGTGGAACAAGCCAAGGTCATATGTCATCAAGTTCCAGAAGTCCATGATTTCGTTAATCTCTGCAACTTGAGTTGCTGTGAAGTTCTCCAAAATATGGCCAACGGGAAGGGCAGAGGACAAAAGTCTCGTATCTCCAATATTTTCACGAATAACCTTCAGGAGATAAATATACTGCTTAATTTCCTCTTGATTTTCTGGGTACTCCCAGTCCACATCAATGCCGTCAAAGCCAAATCTGTCTAAATATTGAGCGCAGGCGCGGCCTAGACGCTGTATCTTAGCAGGATCTGCTGCCACAGTGCGGAAACATGTGGATTGTTGTCTATCTCCACCACCCAAGGAGAGCATGATGGAAACAGTAGGATGCTCCTTGCGAAGCTGAGACAGGGCCTCAAAAATAGGCAAAGCCTCACCGTCTACTAAAATATCACCATCGGTGGGCTCTTGCTCCTTAGTGGAGGTAAGAGCACCATCTTCGGTTAAGTAAATGAAGGCATAGTCCAAGTGGGAAATCTTTAATCCCTCAACATCCATAGAGAGAATTCTCTCAGGAGTGAGACCAAATCTAAACATGTATTGAATGTTATTCATAGTATGCCCCCTTTTTGGTTGATTTACTTCTTCTTTTTAAGAACAACTACCAAAACAACTGCGATAGCTACAACTGTAACGCCACCGATAATAAGTGGGAGAGCGTTGAACTTTGCAGGCTCGTTGTTTGTATTTGCAGAAGGAGTAGCTGTTGGCTCTGCTGTTGCCTGTGGTTCAGGAGTAGCTGTTGCCTCTGGAGTTGGAGTAGGTGCAGATTCAGAAATCTTACCGCGCTCCTGCTCGAGAGCTGCGTCGCTGATGTGGCTAGCTGTAGCCTTTGCAAGTGTGTAATTGTCGTCGTCACCGTTGAGAGTCCAGCACATAGCACCGCTGATACCAAGCTCCTTAGCGAAGTCCAACTTAGCCTTAATAGCATCTGCGTCGTCATATGTAATGTAACCTGTAATCTGGCCCTGGCTATTCTTCTGAATGAGGTAAGGGCACTGAGCTACATCGTTCCAAAGGCGAACCCATGTGGGATCCTTGAGATACTCAGCAATTGTCTCGTAGTAAGGCTTGGTGCCATTACCATCTACATACTGGCCGTGAGGAATTTCTGTGTGACCAGAAGTAATATCTGTGTTAACAAGACCAAAGTAAGCAAGACCGATAACCATGTTTTCATAAGGAACACCAAGGTCAGCAATGTTCTTGATACCATCTCTTACACTGCCCCAACCGAGCTTGATGTGTTCTGCGTATGTCTCACCTTCCTGAACGATGAAATCCAATGGAGCGATAAATTCCCATTTACCAACGTTACCAAGGTCATATGTCATGATATTCCAGAAGGAAAGAGCCTCGTTGAAGTCTCTAGCCATTGCCTTAGTAAAGAGTTCTGTAAATGTTGTGTCACAGGGAACAGCAGAAGTAATAACTGCATCAGGTCCAAGCTGTGCACGCAAAGCCTGAGCCATCTTTACGTAAGCCTTCATTTCTTTACGATCTTCTGGTACTTCCCAGTCAAGGTCAACGCCGTCAAGCTTGTAGTCTACCAAAAGCTTGCGAACGTTTGCTGCAAATCTTTCAATTGCAACCTCATCTGTGGCAAGTTTAGCGAAAGCTGCCTTCTGCTCCATGTCACCACCACCGATGGATACGCAAATGGAGAGCCAGGGGTACTTATCCTTAAGCTCTACGAGAGCCTTAAGCTGCTGCTTTGCCTTATAGCCCATGTAGTAGCTGGAGTTAAAGAGGTCTGTCTGGCCCTTGTCTGTTGTAATATAGCCAAGGTTACCCTCATAATCCTCAGAAACGTATACGAAGGAGTAGTTGATGTGAGTGAGTTTGAGTCCCTCAACGTCAATATTCTTAATCTCATCAACGGACATGTTGTAGATATAAACAACGTTGCGAACCAATGTGTTCTCAGTAACGTCTGCTGTGGCCATCATAGGTGTAATGATTGCAGAAACGAGCAAAGCCACAGTCAAAATGATTGTAATAATGCGATTCTTATTCATGATTCCTCCATGTTTACATAGATAATTTAAATGTAACATATGAACGGTTAATGTTCAATTAAATGGCAATAAAAAAGGCGACCTTTTGGTCGCCTTAGTGTTTATGAGTTTAAGAATTAGAGACCCAAGAAGGAAACGAATCTGTTGGAAACTTCCTTAGCGTCCTCATCAGAAGGCATCTCGCAGAATACGCGGATCAATGGCTCAGTACCAGAGAATCTAGCGATAATCCAACCACCGTTCTTGAAGTAAACCTTGCAGCCATCGAAGTAGCTTGTGTGGTCAACCTCGAAACCTGTGAGATCAGGAAGCTTCTTCTGAACGAAGAGGAGGTCATAAAGCTCATCCTTCTTAGCCTGGCTGAACTTGAAGCCAAGCTCTACCATCTCGGAAACAGGACCATAAAGCTCGTCCAAATCCTTAACGATCTCGGAAAGAGGCTTACCGATAACTGCAATCATCTCAACGATAAGAGATGCAGCGTAAACGCCGTCCTTACCCTTAATGTGACCACGAACTGTAAGACCACCAGAAGACTCGCCACCAAGAACTGCGTCCTGCTCTGTAATCTTAGCAGAAATGTGCTTGAAACCTACTGGTACCTCGTAGCATACCTCGCCGAAGCTCTCAGCAATTCTGTCAAGTCTGTGAGATGTAGCAAGGTTACGTACTGCAGGACCATTCCAACCCTTGAACTTTACAAGATAGTAGTAAAGCAAGCAAAGGATCTCGTTGGGGTGAAGGTAACGACCCTTCTCATCGATGATACCAAGTCTGTCAGCGTCGCCGTCCATAGCGATACCTACATCGAAACCATTGTCAACAACTGCTACGGACAACTCCTTAAGACCCTCAGCTGTAGGAGCGGGAAGCTTACGGCCGAACAATGTATCGTGGTTACCGTGGATAACATCAACATCGCAACGTGCTGTGTGAAGGATAGCACCAAGAGCTGGCTCACCAACACCGTACATAGGATCCATAACAACCTTAAGGCCTGCGTCACGGATAGCTGTCATGTTGATGCAGTTAATGATGTTGTCAACATACTCGTTGAGAGGATAGAACTCCTTAACGAAGCCAGAAGCCTTAGCCTCAGCATAGTCCATACGCTTGATCTCAGCAGGATTTACCTGAGCAATGTAACGCTCGATATCCTTTGTCTGAACCTCATCAGCGTCTCTACCGCCACGAGTAAATACCTTAATACCATTGTAAAGGGAGGGGTTATGGGATGCAGTAACCATCATACCATATGCCAAGTCATGCTTCTCTACATAGTACATAACCATTGGAGATGGAACGGAACGGTTAACGAAGAGAACTGGAATGTTCTCAGCTGCGAGAACCTCACATACCCAATATACAGTCTCCTTGGAAAGGAAACGTCTGTCGTAGCCGATGCAAACAGGTGTATCCTGAACGCCCTCAGCCTTAATCTTAGCAGCCATAGCTGCAGCGAGAATCTGAATGTTCTCTCTTGTGAAATCATCTCCGATAATAGCGCGCCAGCCGCCTGTACCAAATTTAATCACGAATAAACCCTCCTATATATAAACATTTAAATATAATTCAAAGCCAAAATGGCGAATTTTCAAATTTAATGGGAGAGAGTATAGCTAAAACTCTCTAACGGAAACCGCCGCAGCACTGTTACGTGCTGCGGCACTTCCAAAAGGGGATTAACCCAAAACTACCTTAACTTCAACAGTTGTGCCTGCAGGGAACTGCTTAACAGCCTCTACAGCCTCACCGTTAACATAAAGCTCCTTAACGCCCTTGCATACGTGGTTGGGGTTCTCAACAGTAATGTTGTAAACAGCACCTCTCCACTCTCTGCGAGCTGTGAAGCCATCCCACTTAGATGGGATACATGGATTGATATCCAAAGAATCAAAGTTGGGGTGCATACCAAGCATGTAACGTGTTACAGCGATGTAGGACCATCCGCCGGAACCTGTCATGAATGGGTGACGAGCTCTACCATGATACTTATGGTCAGGACCATAGATGAACTGGCAGTAGCTGTAAGGCTCAGCCTGACGAATCTCGATGATATCGTTCTGACGTGCAGGGCAAAGATCGTTGTAAAGCTCTTCTGCTCTGTCGCCACGGCCCAAAATAGCCTCTGCGCACCATGCCCATGGGTTTGGATGAGAGAAGATAGCGCCGTTCTCCTTGAGACCGGGGTAAACTCTTGTTACGAATCCAATACCATAGTTGCACTTTGTATATGCAGGAGCGTTCAACTGGAGACCGTACTTTGTGCGGAGCCACTTGTAAACGCTATCCATTGTCTGTACACCCTTGTCGTAGTCAGCAACACCAGACAATACAGCCCATGTGTTACACTCCATGTGTACCTTGCCCTCTTCCTCAGCATCTGTACCGATTGGAAGACCAGCCTTTGTGAAGCCACGAAGATACCAAGCACCGTCCCAAAGCTGCTCATCGCAAACCTTCTTAACCTTAGCCTTCATAGCTGTGTACTTCTCAACATCCTCAGTCTTACCAAGGCGAGCAGCCAACTCAAGGAAGTTGTCCAATGCCCAGTAATGCAAGAAGCTTACCATTGCGGACTCACCACCACCAAGGTTCAAGCAGTCATTCCAGTCTGCTCTAAGACCCTGACATACGCCGTGGATACCAACGTACTTGTCGGAGAAGTCCAAAATCTTTGTCATATGCTCATAAACGGAACCCTTGCCCCAGTCTGCATAACGAAGATCCTTGTTTACGAATTCGATGTCACCTGTCTCCTTGATGTACTCAACGATTGTTGTTACCAACCAGAGAGCGTCATCGGAGCAAGCCCACTCAGCATCGTGAAGAAGTGTACGATCTTCCTTGCTTACGTTGTAAGCATCGAAGCCCATACCCTCATCGCCTGTCAACCACTCAGGTGTGAACAAGTGAAGTCCATAACCCTCAGCTGTAAGACCACGAAGCAACTCCTCGATACGCTGCTTACACTTTGTAACGTTGGAGTGGAGAACTGTCATAGCATCCTGTGCTGTATCTCTGTAACCGAGACCTGTACGTCCGCCTACCTCGATGAAGGAAGCGAATCTGGAGAACATGATGTTAACTTCTGCCTGGTAAAGGTTCCAGATGTTGATCATTGTGTTCATGTCCTCGTTGGGAGTGTTGATCTGAAGCTTCTGTCTCTTCTCCTCCCAGAAGTCCTTAAGGTCCTGAAGAGCCTTATCTCTGGACTCAGGTGTCAAGTACTTAGCCTTAACCTCTGCGCCAACCTCTCTGCGACCATGACCCAACATGAAGCAGCATCTCTGCTCTGCGTCTGCTGCGATCTCAAATCTCTTGTGGAGAGAAGCTGCCTGGTTACCACCGAGCTCCTCGGAACCGGAGAGAACGCCGCGCTCTACGCCGATTGGGTTATCCTCTGTTCTGTAATCACCGATGAAGTCCTCACGAACACAGTCAAAGCTGTCGGGATCAAAGTCAGATGCAAAATACTCATATACATCGTCAAGATAGTACATATCCTGCTCGATGATGCCATCCTTGTAGCTACCACCAGCGCAGTAAAGTGTTGCCTGGAAGTTTGCGTTATCAGCTGGGATGTCGTGGTAGGAGAACTCAGCATAGCTGAATACGGAAATCTTACGATCTCTACCGCTCTTGTTAACAATCTTAACGTCCCAGAGCTCTACTGGATTGCCTCTTGGAATAAACAGCTTCTGCTCTGCATAAATGCCGTTGTATTCGCAGCTATAAATTGTGTAGGACTGACCATGACGGCACTGATAGTTTGCCTTATCCAAAGGAAGGCCAACAGGCTGCCAAGAAATGGACCAGTACTCTCCTGTCTCGTCATCACGCAAGTAAACATAATGTCCAGGTCTGTCCATTGGAACAGCGTTAGCGTGGAAACGAGTAATTCTATGATGTTCAGCGGACTTGTAGAAAAGGTAGCCGCCAGCAGTGTGGTTAACAACACCTACGAGATCCTCAGTACCAAGGTAGTTGGTCCAAGACATAGGAAGGTCAACCTTTTCGATAACATACTCACGATTTTTGTTATCAAAATAACCGTATTTCATCTTGAGATTCCTCCTGATATATTAGTAGCTGCGGCTTAATCAAAAAGGGCAAGATAAACCCCAGCCTAAAGCCGATTCTACATCGTCCATTTTACTTACTACACAGCCAAATTGTCAAGGTAAATAACGTATGCAACTAAGCTTTTTCCCTAAAATACCTTATAATTTCCCGAAATAATTTTTGGGCTAGCTTTTCCATGCACAAAAGCGAGAATTTTGCATAGTTTGAAGTAAAGAAACAAATGAGGAGTTTGAGAGTGATGGTACAGAATAGAAGTAGAAATAATTATAACAATCAGTACCAAAGAGAGCCCATGAGATCTTGTCCGTGTCAAAATATGCCCAGCGAGAACACAGTTTCAGCAACGGTTGCTTGTGATGCATTGGGAACTTTAGCGGGCTACATTAAGGGCATGGTGCCAGCCATGGCATACGTTCCAACCCAGGTTTGGGCTGATATCTATTGTCCAGAAGAAGGCCTTGAGAGGGGAACTATTTTTGCTGCATTGTATAAGCCTTTTGAGGGTAGACAAGGAGGCTGTTGCAAATGAAAGAACAAAAGCAATTGATTAAAAGTATACAGGTTCAGAGCTTTAGCATGTTGGATACGGCCCTTTTCTTGGATACGCATCCATGCGACGCAGACGCCATGGCAAAGTACACGTCAACTAGGGAAGAGTTGGCAGGTTTGATTAACACATACGAAATGAGATTTGGCCCTTTGACCACGTCGGGAAATTATTGTACAGACAGTTGGCAGTGGATTGAGTCGCCATGGCCATGGGAAAGGCAGGTATAACATGTTTTATTACCAGAAAGCATTACAATATCCAATTAATATAAAGACACCCAACCCTGCTGCGGCAAAGATAATCATTGCACAGCTTGGAGGACCAGATGGCGAGGCAGGTGCTGCGGCACGCTATTTAAATCAGAGATTTGCTATGCCGTACAAAAAGGGAATTGCCGTTTTAACGGACGTCGGTACTGAGGAGCTTAATCATGAAGAAATGATTGGATCTATTATTTATCAGTTAACAAGGAATCTTTCGTTGGAGCAGATAAAGGCAAGTGGTTTTGACGCTTACTTTGTGGATCATACCACGGGCGTTTACCCGCAGTCGGCATCGGGCGAGCCATTTACAGCGGCGGCAATTCAGTCCACAGGAGATCCAATTGCGGATGCATTTGAGGACATGGCAGCTGAGCAAAAGGCCAGATTGACATACGACAATATTTTGCGTTTGGTGGATGATCCGGATGTAAAGGATGCAATTCGTTTCCTTAGGGCTCGTGAGGTTGTGCATTTCCAGAGATTTGGCGAAATGCTGACGGATATTAGGGAGCATTTGGATTCCAACAACTACTATGCGATAAATCCAGCTTTTGATTAGTGAACCACGAGCAAAGCTCGTTAGTGAACCGCAAGCGGCTAGTGGCCGCGCTATCGCGCTAGTGATCGCTCACTTCGTTCGCTAGTGATCCGCTGCGCTAGTAGGCCGCGCTGTCGCGCTAGGGAGTAATTATTTGAAGAAAAGAAGAATAATAAAAGTCAAAAATAAGCCAAAGGCGAACAAAAAGAGAAGAATACTAAAGAATACAGCCATGAAATTTGGTTTCTCAGGATCTTCTTTCTTGGGAGACTTTACCTTCTTGGGCTGCTTAGCCTTATGGTAAAGGGCAAGGGGATCGTTAGAAGTCATGATGCGAGAGAAAAAATCGTCAAGCCACTTTTCGTCCTTAGGTGCGCACATATTTTCTTCTGTGCAATCGGGCTCGTGAGCAATCTTGTTGCGCATCCAACGATAGTGCTTTAGCAACTTTAAGTCATCGTCCCATCCAGGCACACAAAGAGAACCCTTTGGGGTGTTTGTCATTTCGTCGATATATGTTGAAACTCCGTGATTTGTGTCATAAAGCTCACTGCACAGTTTTTCAAGCTTTTTGAAAGAATCGATAAAACCCATAACAATACCTCGGGACGAATTTCAAAATAAGTATACAAGGAAATGCAGGAGATTCCAATTGTTGTCGAAAAATAGAGAAGAGGCGTGTTCATAAAAAGCACGCCTTTTGCATATACTAATTTAAAATAATTATGTCGAGGGCATATGAAACATAAGAAGTTAAGCTTTTTTGTGTGCTTGGCTATTCCGCTTTTGGTGGGAGGACTTTCTGCCTTGGTTAGCAGTGGCTCCATGGATAAATTTCAGGAATTGGTAAAGCCGGCCTTGGCTCCTCCTGGATGGTTGTTTCCCGTAGTTTGGACGATTTTGTTTGTTTTAATTGGAATTGCGTCCTTTTTGGTTTTGAAGCAGAATCCTGATTCAGAAGAAGTGGCTAATGCTCTAAAAATCTATGGTGTGCAGCTGGTGTTTAACTTTGTGTGGAGCATATTGTTTTTTAATTTAGAATTATATTATTTGGCATTTGGATGGCTAGTCATGCTGTGGGTGCTGATTTTGGTGACTATTTTGCAGTTTCGACGAATTTCGACAGCAGCTGCTTGGCTCATGGTGCCATATTTGCTGTGGGTCACGTTTGCTGGATATTTAAATCTGGGAATAGCGATGTTGAATTAATGAACCGCTTTCGGCTAGTGAACCGCTTCGCTAGTGAGCCGCAACTGCGTTGCTAGTGTGCCTCACCGTTGGTGCTAGTGAACCGGCTACGCCTAGTGAATATCCATTACATTGGATCGACCCAAAGCAACCCAAAGTCGCCCGCTACTTCCGAATACTAAACACTAAAAAAGCAGAGCATTATGCCCTGCTTTATCTTATACAGTCTCAACCTTAATTGTATTTGTGTTTCCTGTCTTTCCGTTTATCATACCACCTGTCATAACAACAAGATCGCCCTTTTCCAAAGAAAGAATCTTTTTTGCCTTAGACAAAGCCTGGTAGAAAACGATGTCCAAGGAGCTGTACTCCTCAGAGAGAACTGGAATAACACCCCAACTCATACCGAGCTGACGCCATGCCTTGCGCTCAGTGGTGATGCCGATGATGTCAGCAGGGCTGCGGAAACGGCTAACCATGCGAACTGTGCGGCCAGACAAGGAGTTAACTACGATGCACTTTGCTCCTACGTCAATGGACATGGAACAGCAGGAGTGGGAAATAGCATCCAATGTGTTCTTAATCTTGTAATCTGTCTTACGGAACCATGCGCTGTAGTCAATCTGATTTTCTGTGTACTCAGCGATCTCGGACATGTACTTAACGGACTCTACGGGATACTTACCAGCAGCTGTTTCGCCAGAAAGCATGATTGCGGAGGAGCCGTCGTAAACCGCGTTAGCTACGTCGGAAATCTCAGCACGTGTAGGTCTTACGTTGTGGATCATGGACTCCAACATTTCTGTAGCAGTAATAACTCTCTTACCAAGCAAGCGGCAACGGTTAATGAGCTGCTTCTGTACGGAAGGAACCTCGATGAAAGGAATTTCTACACCCAAGTCGCCTCTAGCAACCATGATGCCATCCGCAACTTCGCAAATTTCGTCGATGTTGTCTACACCGGCACGGTTCTCAATCTTTGCGATGATGCTAATGTCTGCGCCACCGTTTGCGTCAAGGAAATCTCTGAGAGCTTGAGCGTCTGCCTTTGTGGAAACGAAGGATGCTGCAACGAAATCAACGTCGTTCTCGATACCGAAAAGCAAGTCTGCCTTGTCTGTTTCGCTAAGGTAGTCGTGCTGCAAAATCTTGTTAGGGAAGTTCATGCTCTTGCGATCAGAAACTTCGCCACCTGCAGTAACTGTGCAGTTAACGTTATTGCCCTCAATGGTGTCTACAACGAGCTGAACAAGTCCGTTACATACCATAACTACATCACCGGGGTGGAGTTCCTCAGCAAGTCTCTTGTATGTTACAGAAACGCGAGTCTGATCGCCCTCTACGTCGTCTGTTGTGAATGTGAACTTGTCGCCCTCGTTAAGGTAAATCTTGTGGTTAGCAAAGGTCTTAATGCGATACTCGGGACCTTTTGTGTCCAGCATGATGGCGATTGGCAAGTTAAGTTTTTCTCTAACAGTTTTAACTAAAGTAACCTTACGGGTCTGCTCTTCGTGGTCGCCGTGGGAAAAGTTCAAACGTGCAACGTTCATGCCTGCCTTGCACATAGCTGTAAGAGTAGCTTCGTTCATGCAAGCGGGGCCAAGTGTGCAAATGATCTTTGTTTTACGCATATGTTTATCTCCAAGTTAGTGTTGAGTGTTTGGTGTTGAGTGTTGGTCCAAAGATGCTACGCATCTAGTGTTTAGTGTTTGGTGTTTAGTGAATGCATCTGTGTTCCTATGGCCATTTCACTAGAACGCAACGCGTTCGTTTCACTAGCAACGCAGTTGCGGTTACTAGCAATCTTTGCTTGCGGCCTACTAGCGTAGCGGACCACTCTTCACTTCGTGCATTCGGAAGTAGCGGGCGACTTTTGGTTACGTTGGGTCGTTCCAAAGTAATGGAAATTCGTTAAACACTAGGCAAAAAAGCCCACCCGGCTACAAATTATATTGCAGTAAAGTGGACTTTGCTATAGTGAATATGTCTAAATATATTAGGAAATTTCAAATAAATATTTCATTTATTTTTTTGTGTCTACAAATTTATACATTGTAGATTTCCTTGAATTTCGCCTCTAAATAATCTGTGAAATATGCAGGGTCAAAAGGTGCGCCAACTGCCATTTCCAAAAGCTGGCCTGGGTCATACATGCAACCATGTCTCCAGATTTTCTCCTCCAACCAAGCAGTAATTGGGGCTAAATCGCCTGTTGCGATGCACTTGTCAACGTCGATGGTTTCCTTCATTTTTGCCAACATCTGTGCGCCGTATGCGGAGCCCAAAGCGTAAGATGGGAAGTAGCCGATAGAACCACCGCTCCAGTGAGAATCCTGAAGGAATCCGTGACCATGGTCAGGAACGTCCACGCCCAAATACTCCTTGTACTTGTTGTTCCATGCAGTAGGGATGTCCTTTACTGCCAAATCGCCAGAGATAACGGCCTTTTCGATTTCGTAGCGAACTAATACGTGCAAAGCGTAAGTGAGTTCGTCTGCTTCGGTTCTTATGAGGGAAGGCTCGGCTTTGTTAACAGCTTTGTAGAATTCCTCGGCAGTTACATCGCCAAATACGTCGGGGAAAAGCTCCTGACACTTTGGGAAAATGAGGGCAGTAAAGCCACGGCTTCTGCCAATAATGTTTTCGAAGAAACGACTCTGGCTTTCGTGGATGCCCATGCTAACGCCACCAGAAAGGAAAGTGCCTTCCAAGTCGTCGCCGCTGTGAAGCTCGTACATTGCATGGCCACCCTCGTGGATTACAGAGTACATGGAGCTAACAAGTGCGTCCTCGTGGTAGTGTGTTGTAATACGAACGTCCTTTTTGTTGAAATTTGTTGTGAAGGGGTGCTCTGTTTCGCCGATTCCACAGTTGTCTCTGTTAATAGTGAGAACTTCCATGAGGTAATCGGAGAAAATTCTCTGAGTAGGAATAGCGGCAGTGCGAGAAAGGAAATCGCATCTAACCTGAGGAACGCTCATACACTTTTCCAAAAGTGGAACGATTTTGCTGCGAAGAACGGCAAAGAATTTATCTGCCTGCTCCATTGTAAGACCCTTTTCGTACATGCTAAGCATGGTGTCATATGGCTTCTGGTCAGGCTTATAGTAGAGAGCAAACTTTTTGTTAGTCTCGAAAATCTTTTCCAAATATGGAAGGAATGCATCTGCATCGCTTTCGTTTTTGGCTCTGTGCCAAACGTCTTCCGCCTCGTTAATGAGGATGGTGTAGTCTACGTACTCCTGCATGGGGATAGAGGAGATGAACTCATTGGACTTGTTGAACTCAGTAACTTCGCGATACTCGGCAGGTGTGAGCTGGTCCTTGTTGGAAAGGAGCCATTCTACAGCCTCTTTTACTTCTGGGGCCGTCTGGATGTTGTAGGACATTTCTGTCATGATGCCCATGGTTTTGCCACGGCCTTCGGCAGAGGCTTTCGGAGCCACTGTTGCTGCGTCGTAATGCACTACGCCAAGTGCGTGATGGATGGCGTGAAGTTTGTCGTGCATTGTTCTGAAAATTTTGATTGCTTCCTGGTAATTCATGTGTTCCCCCTGTTTTTATATTTGTATCAATTGCTAGTTAACGTTAACTGCGAGTTTGTTTCTGAATTTAATTTCGTTCTCCGTGACTTGGCAGTCAACAGCCATAATCTCTACTCCAGCTAAATGCGCATCCCTAATGGTGCTGGCGAAGACTGGATCTGTGGCATAGTTTGGTTTTACCACATTTACCTGGCCCATGGCTACTACAAATAATAACATTGCTCCGTAACCTTGCTCTTTGGCGTGGATGAGACCTCTTAAATGTTTGGCGCCTCGCTCTGTGGGAGCGTCAGGGAAACGGGCCTCATTACCTACCTTTAGGGTAACGCCTTTTACTTCCACGTATGTGGGTTTTTGGCCGTCTCTTTCTAAAACCAAGTCGAAACGGGAATCTCCAAAGGTGACCTCGCGACGAATGTGAGCGTCAGGAAAAAGGTGTTGTAAATATTCCTTGGCAACCTGGTTAGGCACCTGACTGTCGATATTTACGATTTGACCGTTGGATTCTACGGAAATAAGGTCCCAATCTGTTTTGCGACCTGGAGTATCGCCCTTGTTGAGCCAAATTCGAGCGCCTGGTAGCAAAAGTTCCTTGCATCGGCCTGTGTTTTTGACATGGGCAATAACAGGTTCTCCGTCTATGAGAACGTGGGCGATGAATCTGTTTGGACGGGAGACGAAAACTCCCTCTGTAATATTAGAATAAAGCATATTTGGTGTTTAGTTTTGAATATTTAGTGTTTAATGCTGGTATCTATAAACCAGCAATCGGTTAATATATTACCATATTAGCGTAATAATGCACTAATCTGCGTGAAATGGCTATGCCCATAAAAAAGACCATAGGATCATAGGGACATTCACTAAACACTAAACACCAAACACTAAACACCCAATACTAGATGCAACGAAGTGGTTCATTTTGTGTTATACTATAACAAATGCGCTTTGTGGAGGTGCCCCGTGGCAGAACTTAGACTGGTCAAAAACGACGTAGTTTCCATTAACTTTACCAAGAATCCCCAGCCGGGAGTTAAGCTCAATGTTATGACTAGCATTAGCTATAACGTGAAGTTTATTTCCAGCCAGAACAAGTGCCTTGGAGATGCCATTATTGTTATGCAGGACCCTGAGCACAAGGATGTTTTCACCTTGGAGCTTCACATGATCGGCATTTTCGCCCACGATTACCCCGAGATGAACAACGCCGCTAAGAAAATTATCCACGTGGAGACAGCAAAAATACTGTACCCCTTCTGGAATACAGTATTAGGAAACGTTCTTACAACAGTGGGTGCGCCGCCAGTGGTTTTACAGCCACTTAACATCAACCCAAGCGATGTTTTGATAAAAGAATAATTGCTACTTACGAGCCTCTGGGGAAAATCCTCGGAGGCTTAGTGCATTCAGGACTACAGAAACGGAGCTAAGGCTCATGGCACCTGCTGCGATCATGGGGTTAAGTGCAATGCCAAGGGGCAGGTACAAAACGCCAGCTGCTAGCGGAATGCAAATTGAGTTATAGAATAGTGCCCAGAACAGGCCACGTCGAATAGTTCTAACAGTTTTGCCACTTAAATCGTAAGCTTTAACTAAATCTGCAATGGTGCTGTGCATGAGGACTACGTCTGCGGCTTCCACAGCAATGTCTGCGCCACCGCCGATGGCCACGCCTACAGTTGCGGAGGAAAGGGCAGGGCTGTCGTTGATGCCGTCCCCAACCATGGCAACGCGGTGACCTTCCTGTACCAACTGGGATACGATGCGCTCCTTGTTGGCAGGCAGAACCTGAGCATATACCTTATCCACATTAACTTGTTTTCCAATATATTCGCCAGCTTCTTGGCTATCTCCAGTAACCATATATACCTTAAGGCCACGGGCGTGGAGCTCGGCAATGGCTTGGATGCTGTCTGCTCTTACGGAGTCAGAAATGTCGAAAACTGCAAGTATTTCTTTGTCACGACTCATGTAAACTCTAGCGCCTGGTGCCTTTGGGGCAGGGAGAGCAGGGAGAGCAGGGATTATAATGTTTTGCATTTCCATGAGATTTGCATTTCCCATGGAGACGGTGGAACCTTCCACTTGAGCTGTGATTCCCATGCCTGGCAAATTCTCGCAGGATGAAATGGGGCTTGGTGAAACCTCAAGCATTGCGCAGTAGTTAACAATGGCATTTGCTAGTGGGTGGTTTACCATTTTCTCAAGACCCATGGCCAGAGAAAGAGTGGAGGGAACGTGGTTTTCTTCTGACAAAAGCTGATCTACAGCCAGGTACGTACCCTCTTGTAACAGATAAACACTGTTAACGGAGGGAGTGCCGGATGTGATAGTACCCGTTTTGTCCAGTAAAACTGTGTCGATGGTATGTGTAAGTTCCAAGCTTTCGGCGGAGCGGAACAAAAGTCCAAGGTTTGCACCTTTTCCAGTGGCTACCATTATGGCAGTTGGAGTTGCTAGGCCCAAAGCACAGGGACAGGAAATAACCAAAACAGAAATACCCATGTTTGTGGCAACGGACAAGTCTTTGTAGAGAAGGAGCCACAAAGCAAAAGTAATAAGGGCAATTGCCATGACACTTGGCACGAAGAAGCGGCTTACTTTGTCGGCAATGCGGGCAATTGGAGCCTTGGAACCAGCGGCGTTTTCTACCATTTGGATCATCTGACTAATGGTTGTATCTGCACCAACCTTCTTTGCTCGCACGATTATGGAGCCGCTGCAGTTCATGGTGCCAGAAGTTACGGGGTCACCAGGATTTTTGTCCACGGGAAGGCTTTCGCCAGTAATGGAGCTTTCGTCAACGGATGTGATGCCCTGGTAAATTTCGCCGTCCAAGGGGATGCGCTGTCCAGGCAAAATGCGAATAAGCTGTCCTACCTGCACGGAGCTGGTGTCTACC
The DNA here is from genome assembly GCA_017559445.1 of Clostridia bacterium. GTDB lineage: Bacteria > Bacillota > Clostridia > RGIG7378 > RGIG7378 > RGIG7378. The sequence continues at coordinate 42,102 of JAFYSJ010000008.1, read as the reverse complement.
TGAGTTTCATTGCCATTTTCGTCAACCAGAGTAATGGTGTCGGGGATCAAATTCCTCAACATGTCTAAAGCCTTGCTTGTTTTGCCCTTTGCACGGTGTTCCAGGTATTTTCCCAAAGTAACAAGGGTGAGGATCATGGCTGCGGACTCAAAGTAAAGTGGCAGGTGATGTTCCCCAGAATATGTGAAAAGGGATATGAGACCGGAAATTACGGAGGCCAAGGAGCCAATGGCAACCAAGGAGTCCATGGTAGGGTCTAATTTGATCAAAGTGGAAAATCCACGAATAAAGAAACTGCGGTTAACCCACAAAATGGGGAGGCAAAGGGCAAGTTGAACCCAGCCTTGTCCCAAAGTGCCGCCAGGGAACCAATCTAGGTTCAGGCCCCACATTGGTCCCATGGAAAGAACCATAAGGGGAATGAGCAAGGACCAGGACCAAATAAGGCGAGGCACAAAGCCATCGTCGGGAATTGTGGGTTTGATGTTGGAAGCTGTGGTTTCCTGTCGCACAAAGGCTTCGAAACCAATATCTTCTACCTCGTTGCAGATTTGTTCAGGGGAAACCTTTGACTCGTCGTATGTGACGGTCATGGTGGCAGTTAGCAAATTAACCTGAGCAGAATCAACGCCATCCAGTGCAAGGACGGCGCGTTCAACGGACCCGCTACAAACGGAGCAGGTCATACCATTTACAGTAAACTGTTTAGATTTCACAGGTGAAGCCCAACCTTTCGATAGCGGAGCGGATTGCGGCGGTGTCGATTACAGCAGGGTCGAAATCTACAGTAACAAGCTTAGTGTTTACGTCTGCTTTTGCGGAAGTAACGCCTTCCTGCTTGTTCAAAATTCTCTCAATACGGCCAGTGCAGCCAGTGCAATGGATTCCTGGTACAACAACGTCTATAATCATAAGCCCTCCTAATGATGTTAGCCTTAACAAACTTCTTATGTATTCAGTATATCAGCATATTTTTTGTAATCCAAGACAAAAAATGCATGGGTAATATGAATTAGCACTAAAAGAGCTGAAAATACTGGTAGTTTCTTGGGTTTTTTAACCCTTGCGACAGCACTTTTAGTGAGATATAATAACAAAAGTTTATATTTTATACACTGAAAGGCGGATTTTATCATGGTTAGAGTGCTTTACGCTAACAACTACGACCACATGAGTGCAATGGCAGCTAATATTATTGCAGCTCAGATGACACTTAAGCCCGATTCTGTACTCGGTCTTGCTACCGGCAGCACACCCATTGGCACATACAAGAAGCTTATTGAGAAGAACAAGGCTGGCGAGATCGACTTTGCTCCTATCAAGACAGTTAACCTTGATGAGTACTGTGGTTTGGACGGTTCTAACGATCAGAGCTACCGTTACTTCATGAACGACAACTTGTTCAATCACGTAAACATCGACAAGGCAAACACATACGTTCCAAACGGTAAGGCAGAGGACTTCGCTAAGGAAGGCGCAGAGTATGATGCTCTCGTAGCTTCTCTTGGTGGACAGGACATTCAGCTCCTTGGTCTTGGTCTTGACGGTCACATCGGTTTCAACGAGCCATGCCCAGAGTTCATTGGACCTACACACGAGGTTGAGCTTGATCCTTCTACAATCGAGGCAAATGCTAGATTCTTTGCTTCCAAGGATGACGTTCCAACAACAGCTATCACAATGGGTATCGGTACAATCATGAAGGCTAAGAAGATTCTTTTGATTGCATCTGGTAAGAACAAGAAGGAGATCTTCGAGAAGACATTCTTCGGTCCAGTTACTCCTGAGGTTCCTGCATCTATCTTGCAGTTCCACCCTGACGTAGTTGCTATCTACACAGAGGGCTAATAGCTAGTTAATAACAGCAAAATATAAGAGCTACCGCAAATGCGATAGCTCTTTTTTCGTACAGTAAAGTTATTCAAGAGTTGCTATTTCTATAAGAGAACTGTAGGTTTTCCGTTGTCTGAGGCAGTCATTTCTACAAGATATAGTTCTTCGCCAATTTGAAATACTGCTTCAAAATATCCTTTTAACTTGCTGTTACACCTCTTGTTGTAAAGATTGGCTTAGCGTTACTATAATTCTTTCAATTTCAAAATACTCTTTTACATCACTAACAACAGGAGTAAAATTTATACGAGCATCATAAATAAAGCATGGTGTTCCGTCTGCTAATACAGATAATACTGGTTCAGGCAAACAATATGTTATCTTGTAGTTTTCTCGTGTTTCCTTGCTCAGACCATCGTTTATTTCATCTAATCTTCTATACACAACAATCTCTGTATTTGGAGATTCTATTGCGGACAAATCAATATCGTCGGGAATCCTTCCTAACATATGAGTAGTAAACCAACAAACATCACCAGAACGAGTCATCTCTACGAAAAATCTTTCTGCCGTTTTTATTTCATTAAGATATCTCTCAAAAACAACGTAAATATAAAATCCATCTTTCTCAACCTTAACTTGTGACCAGTCTATGGTGTCTTCATTTAAAATGCCATTGACAAAGTCCTTAGCTATAGAAATATACGTGCTTTCTGATAGGGCTTCAGTTTTATCCACTCCATTTTGATACACAAAATATGCAGTAATTTTTCCTGTCTCATCTACGTAAAAACAACCTGAATTATCAGAAAAATGGTAGATATACGAAGGGAAATAATCAAATGCTACGGAAGTTGTAAGCTCGTAGTGTCCTGTTATTTCTTCTCCATCAATTACAACTGTCTTTTCCTCTTCTGGAACGATATCCTTATACAAGTTCTCATCATATACACTATCTATCACAATATAATCCTCTAAATCATATTGTGAATAATCTATGCTGTTATATTTTACTGGCGGTGACAGCTCTATTTTTTCAAATTCAATTATGCTTAGTAGCTCATTTAATTCGTCAATAGGTACTGTTGTTAAATCAGGACGTATATGATAAAAGTAGTTTTCATCAATATACGACAATCCACCACATTTGTTGTTATAGTCTGCATAATAAACAACATTATCGCCGATTACAGTTTCCCCATATGTTTCAATTCCTGCTTTTTTACTTATGTAATCTGAAAGAGTTTGATTTTCCTCAACATAGGTTTTATCCACTTGATAAATCATGACATGATAAACTTGTTCTTTATAATAAATTAATGTTCTTATTCCTGCAGACTCAAAAACAAAATAAGGGAAAATATATATACTGTATTCTCCTTTGTCAACTAAAGTTATTGCCGCATTTTCTGGAACAGTTTTAAAAGAGTAAAAATATCCAATGGCATTGAACGAATCATACATAGCTTGATAAATTCTTTTTTGTTCAGAAAATTGACTTTTTATATATACGCCAAAGTATTCATCTTCAATGTATGTTTTAATATTTTCAAAGTTGCTAGTATGCATACCTGGAGCGTAATCGTCTGGAAGACAATCGGTGTTTGTGCCACTACCAATTACATCACCGGTTTTATCAAGATCTGAAGTTTTATTATCAGTTGCTAATGTGCTGTCAGTTGTATCTTTTATTGTGCAACCAACCAAAAATACTAAACATATAACAAAACAGAATATTGATAAAACAAAAACTTTTGTTTTTTTCATGGTTCCTCCAATTCTTATCATCTTAAATGCTTAGGACCTAAAAGCACAAAGAGCGCCTATACCCTTCTCCAGAGTACAGACGCTCCCACATAAGTCTATCTAATATTATTCATGACTTGGGTGGTAGAGGCTATGCCTCTGTATAGCAAAATAGCTATCGTTATGCCCTTATCTATAATATACTTATATCATAGATAATTTTTCTTGAAAACCACGTTTTTGGTAGTACTTTTCTGGTTGTAAAAGTGTTTCCTCGACGACTTCAAGTAGTATGAAAACAAAAAAAGCTGTGCAGAGTATTTTCTACACAGCCTTTTATTATTCTCTTGTAAATACTTCCACTTCACTAGGTGTCAGCTCTCGCCATTGTCCCAAAGGCAAATCGCCAAGGACTATTTCGGAGAAGGAAACTCGGTTAAGCCCCACAATCTTGTTACCTCTAGCACCAAAGAGTCTCTTGATCTCGTGATACTTGCCCTCGGTGAGAGTTATGTAACCAGTTGTCTGGCTATGTCTCTCGATTTCACAGGGCTTAGTGGTGTAGCCGTCTGCCAAGGTAATGCCATTTTGGATAGCCTGAATATCCTTGTCAGAGTATGGGTCAGCTGTCTCAAAGGCATACTTCTTAGCCACGTGATGCTTAGGAGATAAGTTCCTGTGGGATGAGATGCCATCGTTTGTCAGGATGACTAGGCCGGTTGTGTCTTTATCCAATCTTCCGCATGGGAAAAGATCCAATTTCTGGAGTTCCGGAGGCAAAAGCTCTGTGACGATCATATCCCTAGGGTCGTCCGTGGAACAAACGTACCCCTGAGGCTTGTTGACCAAGATGTAGGTGTACTTTTTGTAAGTAATAAGCTGACCTTCCAAGGTAATCTGGTCCTTGTACTCGTCAATCTTTATATCGCCCTTTTTGACCACCTGGCCGTTGACTGTAATAAGTCCACGCTTAAGCTTTTCGCCAACTTCTTTGCGGGAAAGGATTTTCTGCTCAGAAAAGAATTTGTCTAAACGCATTAGTCTTCATCCTCTGCCTTAGCCTTGCTCATCTGGAGCTGTGCCATTACGAGGCCGTAGTAAATGCCCTTCTTTCTAAGGAGCTCGTCATGGGAACCGATCTCAGCACACTTGTGATCGTCGATAACCATGATGCGGTCTGCGCTGCGAAGAGTGGAGAGACGGTGAGCAATGGCAAAAGTGGTACGTCCCTGACGGAGACGATCCAAAGCCTCCTGAATCTGGTACTCGCTCTCTGTGTCCAAAGCAGATGTGGCCTCGTCCAAAATAAGGATCTTGGGGTCATTGAGGATAGCTCTTGCAATGGAAATACGCTGCTTTTCACCACCGGACAATGTATGTCCCTTTTCGCCAACGTATGTATTGTAACCATCTGGCAATTTGCAGATGAATTCGTGAGCATTTGCGCGCTTTGCAGCCTGGATGATTTCTTCCATGGTTGCGGTGGGCTTGGAGAATCTAATATTGTCCAAAACTGTACCTGCAAAGAGGAAAGTTTCCTGCAAAACAACACCAATCTGTCTATGGTAGGAAGCCATGTCAAAGTCCTTGATATTTATGCCGTCGATGGTGATGTTACCGCCGTCTGCATCGTACAGTCTCATAATAAGGTTAATGAGAGTGGACTTACCGCAGCCAGTTGCACCAACGAGACCGATCATCTCTCCCTTCTTTACGTCAAGGGAGATGCCGTCCAATACAGGCTCGTAGCTTCTGTAGCCGAAAACAACGTTATCGAGGGTAATGTTGCCCTGAATTTCCTGGTCAACGGCCTGTGCGCTGGCCTGAATCTCGGGCTGTTCGTCAAGGATGTCGTAAATACGTTCCATACTTGTTGTAAGGTGAACGAGACGACGAGGCAAGAAGGACATCCAGCTAAGTGGACCCAAGAGCATGCCTGAGTAGGAAACGAACTGAACAAGCTCACCAGTTGTCATGGAACCCTTGAGAACGTCCAAACCACCAAGGTATACAACAAGGTAGGAACCGAAGGACATCATAAGGGACATGAATGGGAAAATAGTTGTAAAGAACTTTTCGTTCTTGGACTGAATCTGTGCGTACTCCTCGTTAAGTGTGCGGAAGATTTCAACCTCTGTCTTTTCCTTGCCGAAAACCTTAACGATACGGATACCAGACAAAACGTCTTGAAGCTTGTTGCTAATCTTGTCTTCCTTACGCCACTGGTTGTGGAAAATTCTATGGATGTAGGGCCAGAAGCCTCTAGCAAACATAAAGATAAAGGGGGCAAAGAAGAATGCAGCCAAAGCTAGCTTCCAGTTAAGCCAAAGCATAACTACAACAAGGGCGATCAAAGTGATAATCTGACCAAACATGTTGCAGAAACAGTCTCTAAAGAACTCGTTAACTCTGTTTGTGTCGCCGGAAATACGGTGGATAAGTGCACCAGCATCTCTCTTGTTGATGAAAGAAAGGGACAAATCCTGAAGCTTGTTCATCATCTTTTGACGGAGATCCAAGCTGATCTTGGAACCCAACATGTTACAGAGATAGAAACGAGTCAAGTAGAATACGATATCAATGAGGATGATGGAGCAAACTGCGATCAAGAAGATCATAACGTCGCTCATTCCACCTTGCTGAGGAACCAAGTGGTTGTCGATGAAGTCCTGGAATACGAATTCCTTGCCAAGGTTCAAGGCAGTGGATGCCATCATAAGCAGGAGAACGGCGATAATTACGCCAACATAAGGTTTGCAGAGAACCATAAGTCTCTGGATGTTGCGGTGGGACTTGTCACACTTGGGGCAGGACTGAGTGCCAGGCAATGCGCGTCCACACTTTGGGCAAACCTTTTCTTTTTCGGTGCTTTCAAGAACTGTATCAACACCTCTGCGCAAAAGGTCCACACCTCTTGCAATATATGCAAAGGTGGTCAAATGCTTCATGCTGTAGCGTGCCAGCAAGTAATCTACGCCGTCCTTAGTAATAACGAATACGCCGGAGTTTACCTGGTTGATGTTAAATACCTTCTCAAGGTCCTTGAGCTCATAGAAAGTAGTCTCTGTACCATCGTAGATATAGAGAAGGGACTTAGTTGCGCCTATGTAAATGTTGTTGCACATCTGACCATCCAGATTCAGGTCTGTATATGCGCCATAAATCTGGGGCTCATTTGTGCGTGTTGCCAAAATCTCGGCCAAGGCCTTTGGCATTTTGCGATTAAGTTTCATTTTTCCTCCAAAAGTGGCCTTAGATGTAAAGGTCAACGCGCTTTAACTCCTTGGGAGTGAGCTTTGTAAGGTCTGGGATCTCGTAACGGTTCTCGTCGATATCCTTTACGATTACGTGGCTGTCGCTAAGTCTAACTACGCTGCTAGAACCAGAGGAGATAGTGAAGCGGCATGGTCCTCTGTCTGTGAGAACGGACCAGTAAGCATAGCCGTACTCTTCCTTAATGGAATGCACTCTAAGGATAGTGGGCATGTAGTATCTAAGTGCCAACTGTCTCTCAATAAGGCTCTGGGTTGCTTCGTCCCACTGGCTAAGGTCCTGGATAATGCCGATTTCCTTTGCCTTGTCATCGGGCTCGCGTACGGATAAGTACTGGCCTGGCTGTGTGAATGGGAAAGCTCTGTAGATTGTAACTCTTGGCCAATTCTTCTCAGCAGTAGTCAGGGAAACAAAGCCACCTGGAGTAGCTGCAAAAGTTGCATTGTCAGGAGTCAAGTAATTCATGCTGAGCAAGCGGTCTACATTTTTCTTTTCTTGCTCTAAGATATCCAAGTTTTCTGTGTTCAAATTCTCTGTACTCATAATAACCTCGTTTTAGTAGGTAGTAATTTAATCCTCAATACCGCGCATTGCCAAAGCCTTGCTCTGAATCTGCAGCAGCTTAAAGTATGCGCCCTTCTGACGTACCAACTGGCCATGCTCGCCGCTTTCGATGATCTTGCCATCTTCCAAAACGATGAGGCTGTCAGCATCTCGAAGAGTGGAAAGTCTATGTGCGATGGAAAGTGTAGTTCTGCCAACGATTAACTTGGAAAGGGCAGCCTGAATGTTCTTTTCTGTCTCAGTATCAACAGCGGCTGTTGCCTCGTCCAAAATCAAGATACGTGGGTTGGCCAAAATGGCTCTGGCAATGGAGATACGCTGTCTCTCACCACCAGAAAGGCTTCGTCCACCAGAACCAACCATGGTGTCGTAGCCGTCGGGCAACTTGCAGATGAAGTTATGTGCACTGGCTGCGATTGCTGCCTGAAGAACCTCTTCCTTAGTTGCATCTGGTTTACCGTAGGCAATGTTTTCAAAAATAGTGCCACGGAAAATGTATGTTTCCTGGCTAACGAATGCAATGTTTCTGCGAACGTCGGCAAAGGACATATCTCTTACGTTAATGCCATCCAAGTAAATGTTGCCCTCAGTTGGGTCGTAAAGACGTGTGATAAGGTTAACCAAAGTGGACTTACCTGCACCTGACTTACCAACGATACCAAGCATTTTGCCTGGCTCCACGTGGAGGTTGATGCCCTTAAGAACCTTTTTGTTTGCTTCATAAGAGAAGGAAACGTTTTCCAAACGGATGTCACCCTTAAGTGTGTCCACTGGAATGGGGTTAAGAGTCTCAACAACGTCGGGCTGGGAGTCGATGATCTCAAAAATACGCTGTGCGGAGTTCATGGAGTGAGCCCACCAACGGAATATGTAGGAGAAGAAGTCCAAAGGTCCAGCTAAAAGTCCAACATATCCAACGAAAGTGATCAAAGTTCCGTATGTCATGGAGGAACCAGTTAAGTTAAGTACGATCATGGCGCCGATTGCCCATACCAACATGATGGAAGCGTTCTTGGCAATCCAGAAAATTGCGTGGAACTTAGTGTCGAACTTAACTGTGTCCATCTGAGCGTCTAAAACTCTGTTGTTTGCCTTGGAGAAACGAGCCATTTCCTGATCCTGCTGGCCAAAGGCTTTAACAACTCTGGCGCCCACCAAGTTATCGTTAACTCTAGCGCGCAAGTTACGGTTGGTCTGGTGCTGTTTGCTCCAGTAGTGCCAGAAAAGGGGCTCCAACTTGCCTACGAAAATGAATGCAGGTGGCAAAACAAGTGTTGCAACAAGTGCAAGGAGCCAGTTTGTGCTGTACATAACGTAGCAAGAGAAAATAACTGTGAGAACGTTGGGGAGCAGGTATGGCAAACCGTCGATAAACAATTCGGAAATGCTGCCTGCATCGTCCACGATTCGAGTCATAAGAGAACCGGTCTGTCTCTTGGAGAAGAAGGAAACAGAAAGGGACTGAATGGACTCGAAAACCTGAGACTTAACCTTGGAAACAACGTTTGGAACAATGTTTGCGATAATGCGGCCCTGAATAATACCAAAGAGCTGCTGCAAGACTTTAAGTCCTGCCATTGTAAGTGCCAAGATCAAAATCCACTGGAAAAAGTCTGTAACAGATGGGAAGTATTCACCAATTTTGCCCATGTTCTTGGACAATACGTTATCGTACAAAATTGTACCGTTAAGGTAAGGCCAAATGGAGTTGCAAAGGGAGTTCAGGATAGAAAGTAGTGAAACTACAACCAAGAGACCCCAGTAGGGCTTAAAATAAGCGAACAATCTAAAGAAAATAGATCTTCTGTCGATACACTTAGGGCAAATCTTGCGGTGCTTATCTGGGTATGGAGAGCCACACTTGGGACAAATCTGCTCTCTGTCTCTCTCGATGAGCTGATCCTCTGTAATCTCCTTGCCCTCAAGAAGCTTGTTGAACAAATCCTTGAACTTGTGCATGCGAGGATTGTAGCTATTTGTGTATGCAGCGATGGGGGTATCTACATCGTTAATTACTACATGGAAAAGTCCACCAACAACCAAGTTGTCTACGGTGGGGTTAGAAAGAGTGGAAAGCTCAAATGTTTCCCATGTAAATGTGCTGTAATCTATGGCCTCTGGCTTGCCGAAACCTGTCATTGTACGACGGGTTGTGTGCTCGGGAGCGGAGCCGTGGATCAAAGTAGTGCGTGTCAAAACAAGGACATGTATTCTAAAAGTGCAGTCTGTGTCCATGTCAGCATTTGCCCAGATAATTGGGTCCTGACAAGGTATGGAATTGTTGTTCAGCGCCTTCAAAAGGTCGGCTGGCAAATCACTGTAAAGTTTGTTGATACTCATATTTCCTCCATAATCGCATACATTGTCAAACTATCACTTTTATATTACATTGTAAATAGAAAAACCTTGAATAAAGGGGCTTTTTCGTAACAATTTGGAAACAATTAGTAAGGATATACAAACTATGTTTGAGGTAAATAAAGAAAATTTTGAACAGGTAGTTTTAGAAAGCACAAAGCCTGTGCTCGTGGACTTTTATGCTGAGTGGTGCGCACCATGTGCAATGCTTGCCCCAACTGTGGAAGCCATGGCAGAGGACCATCCAGAAATGCTTTTTGTAAGGTGTAATGTGGATGAATGTTTGGAACTTGGATTTAAGTACAGGGCCCTGGATTTGCCTACGCTCATGCTGTTTAAGGATGGCGTTCCTGTAAAAAAGGCTGTGGGGTACAGGGAAAGAGAAGAAATTGAACCGTATTTTTGTCAGTGAACCACTTCGGCTAGTGAGCCGCTGCGCTAGTAGGCCGCAACTGCGTTGCTAGTGAACCGCCTTCGGCTAGTGAATATCCATTACTTTGGAACGACCCAAAGTAACCAAAAGTCGCCCGCTACTTCCGAAGCGCGGGAGGCACGGTTTGCAAAGCTATGCTTTGCAGTGCTTAGTGATTAGTTATTAGTGTTTAGCGAATGAAACATGTTCCTTTTAAAAATAGATCATAGGAACAAAGAAACCAGCACTAAACACCAAACACTCAACACTAAACACTAGATGCGCAGCATCTTTGGAACATAGGTACCAGCACTAACCACCAAACACTAACCACCAAACACTAAACAAATCAAGTTCTTCCCTGCTTAATTCCCTAAATTCGCCTGGTTTTAGTGATGGATCAAGGCGCACTCCGCTTACTGAATCTCGTCTTAGCACAAAGACGTGGCAACCAGCAGACTTAAGCATGAGTCTAACCTGGTGCTTGTGCCCTTGAGTGAGCCACATTCGACCAATGGTAACCGCTCCCTTTGGGTTTTTCATAACAGAATCATGGATTTTGTCGGGCAGATGCTGCTCAACATTTGCAACAGTAGTTGTATCAATAATCTCCAATCTCGCTGGTGATGTATGGAAGCCGTTTCCAGGAAGTGTTGTTCCTGTCTTAAGTTCTTCTAATTTTTCTGGGGAAATCTCTCCAAATGCCATGAAAAAGTACTCTTTTTCTACACAAAAATCAGGGCTAGTTAACCTGTGATTAAGTAGTCCATCATCGGTTATTATCAAAAGTCCGGATGTGTCGGCGTCTAATCTGCCAACAGGGGAAAGACCTAGTCGAATTTCGTCGGGAAAATTGTCCATTACAGTGGGTCGATTTGCGTCGGAAACTGCCGAAATCTGCCCAAGAGGCTTGTTGAGCATGTAATATCTCATTACTCCTCCGCGTACCACAACTGGATAGAGCCATACTGGCTACCCATTACGTCGTAAACTAGCTTTTGGCTATCTCCAGAGATGGTGTTGGTATATGTTTCGCCTAAAGAGAGTGTTTTCAAATCGGAGATTGTCCAAGGGCAATCCTCTGTTAATTTTTCCATGAGTTTTCCCTGCAAATTGGGGTAAAGTCTGTCTAATAAATTGTTGGCCCATTCAAGCCCCATTTCGGAATACTTTTCTTCGCAGAAAAGATTTACTTTAATGGTGGCCATAACAAGGGTTGAATTGTCGTTTGAATAAAGGGTGACGTAGGCGCATCTAACACCTGTGTCGGAATATACGCCGTATACGGCAAAGCGGCTGTCTAGGCCGAACTGATCTGAAATATCTCTTATCTCACAGTCCTCGGGCAGTGGGCAGGAAAGAACCTTGTTAGCAGCCTGGGGGGATGTAAGGCGCGGAATATCTACCTGAGTGCCACAGCTGGTGAACACACAGCAAAACATCGCCATGATTAAAATAAATAGAGCTAATTTTTTCATAGGATTAGTATATCAAAGGGAAGGTAATGTAAGTCAAGACGGGTGACAGATTTCTTTTCGAACAATGTCGTTGAATCCACGTTATATAGAATGGTATTATTAGTAAAAAATAGAAGGAAACAAAATCGTTGAATAAGCAGAAACTAATTCGCATTATATATATCGCAACCATCGTAGCTTGTGTGGGCATTGCAGTGGCAGTGGCCTTGCTTACAGATGTTCCAGATGCTACTCATGACGTAACACAGGATTCAACTGCAACACCTTTTGTATCTGAGACTCCAGTTAGTACCCCTACAGCTACACCAGAGGTTTCACCAACTCCAACAGCAACACCTATTGCTACACCAACACCAACTCCAGAGGCTACAGTGACACCAGCTCCTGTTTGTAAGGAAACAATCAAGAGTTTCCGCCTTACAGCCAAGGACAACACAGGCCTTAAGTCAGAGGTTGTTTTCCAAGTTAACGGCACCAAGATTACAGCTACAGTTAGCTACCTGGTTAACCGAAATGTTTTGACAAGTGCACGCCCAACCATCGACGCAGGTAATGGTAAGGTTACATTTAACAGCGAGGCAGTTAATAGCGACGGCTCCTTGAACCTTTCCGCTCCATGTATTTGCACAGTTACAGATAAGGATGGACAGACTAGAGATTACGAGGTTGAGGTTATTTATCTTAAGAATGAGCTTCCCATCGTATACTTGACCACAGATTCTGGATTGGCAGTTACATCTAAGGAGCAGTACGTAACTGGTACTTTCTCTTTGGATTGCACAGATTCCTTCATGTCACAGTACTTGAACATTAACGGCAAGGTAATTCAGATTAGAGGTAGAGGCCAGTCCTCCTGGGAGCAGTTTGACAAGAAGTCTTACAAGATTAAGTTTGATACCAAGACAGAGGTTTTGGGAATGACTCCCAACAAAAAGTGGGTCCTCATTGCAAACCACCCAGACAAAACCCTTATGCAGAACCATATTGCCATGACAATGGGTTCCGTTTTGGATAACTTGGCATTTACTCCACACCAGTATTTGGTAGATGTTTTCTTTAACGGCGAATATCTTGGGGTTTACACAATTGGTGAGCAGCTTGAAGTAAAGAACGGCAGAGTAGATATCGAGCCAGAAGAGGGCGACGAAAGTCTTGCTTTCCTCATCGAACTTGGTGGAAGAGATGACGATGCTTTGAATCCACCAAAGTACTACACAGTTGGATATTTGCGCAATTTCACAATCCATTATCCTGAGGAAGAGGTTATCTCCTCAAATGACGTAAGTAGGATTAAGAATTACCTTCGTCAGTGCGACAATGCAGTTAAGTACCTCCAGGATTACGAGGAATATATTGACGTGGATTCCCTTATCGACTGGATTATTTGCTACGAAATGACATATAACTTGGACGGTTGTATGAGACGTAGCTGCTACATGGTTTTGGAGCCAGGCGGAAAGCTTAAGATGGGTCCAATTTGGGACTTTGACCTTGCGTTTGGTAACTTCCATAGATACACAGAGGGCACATGGGCAACTCTTGGTTCAGCTGCAGACGATACATATGTTAAGCTCAACTGGGTGAACTGCCTAGTAGCAGACCCAGAATTCATGGATCGCTTGAGAGCTAGGTGGGATGAAATCAAGGACCAGTTATTGGCAGACATGTTGGCAGAAGTAGACTACACATACCAGGTAACTAAACCTTCAGCCACGCTCAATTTCCAAAAGTGGGATGTCCTTGGAACACGACTTTTCGGCCAGCCATATTCTACAGTGAATTATAAGACATATGATGCTCAAGTAAAGAGATTGAGAGATTACATCATCGACAGATGGAATTGGTTGGATGGCCAGGATTGGAACATGCCTCTGACGGATTTCTAATAGCACAGCAAATAGTGTTAAATAATCGTTTCCTATTTTGTCCACTTGAGACTTTACTACGCTAAATCATTGCCTATTTATATTAGAGGATATATATTTAGCGAAATAGTCAATTTTAGAGGTGCACATGAAACTGGTTATTAAACTTGGCAGTTCTACTCTGACCCATGAGGGCGGAGGCATTAATATACGTAGATTTCATAAGTTGTGTCAGGTAGTGGCTGACCTTATGAACGCAGGCAATCAGGTGGTGTTGGTATCTTCTGGTGCCATTGCCATGGGCGTTGCAAAGCTTGGTTTGACAAAAAGGCCAGAGGATATGCCAACTAAGCAGGCAGTTGCTGCAGTTGGACAGTGCGTTCTTATGGATTCATACGACAGAACATTTGGCGAGTTTGGCAGAACAGTTGCACAGATTCTGTTAACTGGCGCAGATGTAGAAAATAGCGTTAGACTTGAGAATTTTAACAACACAGTCAACAGACTTTTGGAAATGGGTGTTCTCCCCATTATCAACGAGAACGACACCGTAGAAACTGAAGAAATTACAGTGGGAGATAATGACACACTCTCCGCTATTGTTGCATCTGCTATTAAGGCAGATCTTTTGGTGTTGCTGTCGGATATTGACGGACTTTATTCTGGCGACCCCAGAAAGGATGAAAACGCAAAGCTTATTCCAGAGGTATACGAATTAACTCCAGAGATTTTGAGCGTGGCAGGCGGCGCAGGTACAGGTCGTGGTACAGGTGGCATGCAGACAAAGCTTTCTGCAGCTAAGATTGTTACAAATGCGGGCTGCGACATGATTATCGCCCAGGGTTCTAATCCAGATATCCTTTACGATATTGTAGAGGGACAGGCCATTGGAACTCGTTTCTACGCAGGAAAGGCTGGTAAGTAATATGACAACATTGGAAGTAATGCAGAGGACAGCTGCCGTAAAGGGCGTTGTGGCAATGCAGTCAACCGACAAAAAGCGACAGGCTTTACAGGCAATGGCAAAGGCCCTTGTAGATAACACTCAGTCCATTTTGGAGGCAAATGCCAAGGACGTGGAAGAGGCTAAAAGCTACATTGGCGAGGTAATGTTAGACAGACTTTATCTATCCGAGCAGAGAATTAAGGCCATGGCAGATGGCATTTTGCAGGTAGCGCAGTTGCCAGATCCAGTTGGTAGGGTTTTGGAAGTAGTAAATAGACCGAATGGTTTGGAAATTACTAAGATGGCAGTGCCATTTGGTGTTTTAGCCATTATTTATGAGAGTAGACCTAACGTAACCTCCGATGCAGCAGCTTTGGCCATAATGAGCGGTAACTGCTGTATTCTCAGATGTGGTAAGGAGGCATGGGCTTCTGCAAAGGCTATTGTAGATGCACTTCGCCAGGGACTTAAGGAGGTAGGCCTTCCAGAGGACGTAATTGGAATCGTGGAGGACAGAACTCGTCAGGGAGCTAAGGAGCTTATGACAGCTGTGGACTACATCGACTTGCTTATCCCAAGAGGTGGCCCAGGACTTATTTCCACATGTGTCCGTGAGGCGCTGGTTCCATGTATCCAGACAGGTACAGGTATTTGCCATATTTATGTTCATAGTCAGGCAGATTTGGACATGGCGCTTAACATTATCGAAAATGCTAAGACTAGCAGACCTTCTGTATGCAATGCCATGGAGGTTTGCGTAGTGGATAAGGCTGTGGTGCAGGAGTTTTTGCCTAAGCTTTATGAAAGACTTGTTACAAATAGAGCAGCGAAGGGCTTGAAGCCAGTGGAGCTCCGTGGTGACGAGGTTGCAAGAAGTATTGTCGACATGACACCGGCTGGCGAAACAGATTTTGACACAGAATTTCTTGATTACATCATGGCTGTTAAGGTTGTGGATGGTGTAGAAGAGGCGGTTATGCATATTGGAAAGCACTCTACACATCACAGCGATGGTATCGTAACAACAAATGAGGAAGTGGCTCAGCAGTTCATTATGGGCGTTGACAGTTCCTCCGTATATGTAAATGCATCTACTAGATTTACGGATGGCGGCGAGTTTGGTCTCGGTTGCGAAATGGGCATTTCCACTCAGAAAATGCACGCTAGAGGCCCCATGGGACTTAAGGAACTTACAACCTACAAGTACGTGGTCCGTGGAGAGGGACAGGTGAGATAATGAAAATCGGTTTTATTGGTTGTGGAAACATGGGTAGCGCCCTTGCTAGAGCAGTGGCAAAGGCTGTTAATCCAGAGGAAATCTATTTGTCAGGTGGCAGTTCCAACAAGGCACAGCTTTTGGCCCTGGAGCTGGGAGCAAATAGTTCCACAAATATGGAAATTGCAAAGACATGTGACTATATTTTCTTGGGTGTAAAACCAAAGCTTATTTCTGTTATATTGGATGAAATATCCAATGTACTGACAGAGGATCAGGTGGTTGTTTCCATGGCTGCTGGCATTACAGTGGATGAACTTACAGCAAAGGCTGGCAAGGCAGCTGTTTTGAGGATCATGCCAAATACACCTGTTGCAGTGGGCAAGGGAATTATCCTCTATTGTGCAGGTGCAACTCTCACAGAGGATAAGCTTAAGGGAGTATTAGATAGCCTAGCATTTGCAGGTAAGGTAGACGCCCTTCCCGAAAACTTGATGAACGCAGGCATGGCTTTGACAGGTTGTGGCCCAGCATATGTATATATGTTTATGGAGGCTTTGGCAGATGGTGCTGTAGCAAGCGGATTACCAAGGGACAAGGCCATGGCCTATGCAGCTGAGACTATCTTAGGTGCAGCAGAATTAGCCATACAGACAGGAAAGCATCCTGGAACTCTTAAGGATGAGGTTGCAAGCCCAGGTGGAGCAACAATTAAGGGAATATACGCCTTAGAAAAGGGCGGCATGCGTGGCGCAGTAATCAGCGCAGTGTTGGCAAACAAAAGCTAAATTTATTATTACTTTGCTGCGCATCTAGTGTTTGGTGTTTGGTGTTTAGTGTTTAGTGAATGCTCCTATGTTCCAGAGATCATTTCACATTCGAGCAGCGAATATCTCACGCACATCGTGCGCTCCACGTCAGCAAGATTCTGGTAATCGGATTCGCTAGTAGCGGAATAATTTGAAGATAAAAGTAAAGCTCCTGTTTGAGTGGTCAAGCAGGAGCTTTTTAAAATTATAAAGATATTAGTTAATCTGAAGATTCATTTGTTTGACAAATTTTGACAAAGTTTATTTTGAGCGCTAATATACATTCATAAGTTGCATAAACAACATGTTATTTAAATTTCATCATATTTGGGACTACAAGCTTAGCTTGGAAACATGGTTACTGTTTTGTTAGTCCATATTTCATGTCCGCTATTCCTTGTAGTCTAGAGACTTAAGGAGGAATAGTATGGCCAAAACAAACACATTTGCCAAGATAATTGCATCGATTTTAGTACTTACAGTTGTATTTACAGCTATTCCTAATGCTGTATATGCATTGTCTTCTATTGAACTTGGCAGTTCAGATCTACAGGAAATTACACAAGACATAACCCAAAACATATCTCCTGAGGAGTTGTCCAATGAGAGGATTCTTTGCGAGCTTATAGACAAGAGAACAGAGGTTTCTAAGGAATATATCTTAGAAAATGGTCACCATGTAACTGTAGTATACCCAGAACCAGTTCACTTTGAAGTTAATAACATCTGGGAAGAAATAGATAATACATTGTACGCTTCCACAAGATCCCTAGAAAATGTGCTCTCTACAAGCAATTCTCCCTTTAAGGTTGAGCTACCTACTAACACAGGAAATGGTAAAGAAATATCCGTAACATATAATAGCTACACAATCTCCTTTGCACTCCAAACACAGCAGAATTTAGTTGCAAGGAATATTCTTGAAACAAGAGCCACAACAATTGTTGCAGGAGAAGAGAAGGTATTATCTACAAGCAAGGTAAATACTAGCCTTGCAGTTGTAAGAAATAACCAGCCTATCAAGGGTGATACAGTTAACGAAGTTGCAACACCAACCAAGACATATTCCGGTCTTACATATACTAACGTATTCTCTGGCGTAAGCCTTAAGTATGACTTAAGCCCATACACACTCAAAGAAACAATCGTTATAGATTCTAAGGATGTAGCTGCTAGAAGCTATACCTTTACATTAAATGCAGGCAGTCTATCTCCAACTCTGTTAGAGGATGGCAGTATATCTCTTTTGGATAGTAAAACAGGAGCGGAAATCTATGTTTTCCAGGCTCCTTACCTTATGGATGCTAACGAAGATATTTCTAAAGATATTGAAGTTATCCTTACTAAAGAGTTAGCTCTGTCCTCTAAGGAAACAAGCAATTGGACAATTACATATAACCTTCCATCTAACTGGATGGACAATGCTACATATCCAGTAGCATTAGATCCAATTGTACAGGCAGTATCTACAATTAGGTCTATCGAGGATATATCTGTAGCAGAAAAGAATAGCGACCTAGATACTTTTGCATATAACGTAATGTATATGAGAGTTGGTAAGGACTCCTGGTATGGAAGGATGAGATCCTTTGTTAAGTTCTTAGCATTGCCAGAACTTACATCTGGAGATGTAGTTACATATGCAGCCTTAAGACTTGTTACACCTGCTAATACTTCCACCACATCTATGGTAGTTAGTGCATCTAAGGTTACATCTAGCTGGAATTCCCATACCAATGGAACAACTCTTACATGGGCTAACCAGCCAAGTATCTCTAGCACAATAGAGGACTACCAAGTAGTAACAGGACAAGGTGAATACAGATGGGATGTTACAGATATTGCTAGAGAGTGGTACCAGACAGGAATTAACAATGGTATTGCTCTTACAGCATACAACGAATCTTCTTCAGATGTTAAGAAGTTCTATTCATCTGACAACGATGGATCTAATCCTCTCCCAATGTTGTTTGTATATCACATTAACACAAGTGGTTTAGAGGGATATTGGGACTATACAACTGTATCTGCTAATAGAGCAGGTGTTGGATATGTTAATAACTTCTCAGGTAACCTGGTTTGGGTACATGAGGACCTTGGCTATGCAACAAATACAATGCCAGTTAACATTTACCATGTATATAACTCAAACGATGCAGCAAGTAACCAGTTCGGCATGGGATATGGTTGGAGAACTAACTATAACCAGCTTGTTTACCAGTATACAGATGGTAACTATCTCTATGACATCTATGTTTGGGAAGATGAGGATGGTACACGCCATTACTTTGAAAAGAAAGCTAACACAACAACAAACACATATGTGGATGAGGCTAATACTAGCCTTGAGATGACTGTAACGAAGAATACAGATGGAACACTAAAGAGTGCTATTATTACAGATAAGCAAGAAAACAAGAGTTATTTTGATAGTTTAGGTAGACTTTATAAAATTGAGAATAATCAGCAACATAAGAAGTATATTTATATTGGATACAATGGCAACACCAACAGAATTTATTATGTTGATGATGGTAGTGTTAGAGAATACAGATTTTACTACAATAGTTCCACAAATCTATTAAGTTATATTGGATATAGAGGTGCAACAGAGACCACACACAAGAGAGTTAACTATACCTACGACTCCAACCAAAATCTTACTAAGATTACGTATAACGATGGTAACAAGGAGACTTGGTTTAGTTATTCCTATTCAAGTTCTGATGTTTATAGCAAGCACCTAATGACTAGAGCAAGTCAAGAGTTAGATTATCTATTGAATTTTGACTACACAACAAGGAATGTAGGACTTACTAACAGGGTAAAAAGAATAGAGGAAGAGGCAGATTTAAATAATAATACTTCCAGTGGTGGAAGAATTACATTTACATATGCCCATAATCAGACCACTATCCAAGATAGATCTGGTCATACAAATATCTACCAGTTTAATTACTGGGGTAATACAATATGCATTCAGGATGACCAGGGTAATGCTGCATTTGCAAGCTTTGCTAATAACTACTATGACAATTTAACAAATACAGGCTCTAATGAGAAAAAGAATCAGCTCATGGTATCTTCTCAGTTGCAGAATACAGTGGGCAATAGACTTAGATATTATAGCCCTGGTTCGTCTTGGGATGACTATTGGTGGAAGCTCTCTGGCTATACAACTGGGTCTGTAACCTATACCAATGGCATTAGCCATATGAGATCTAGTTCAATGGCTATGACCATATCTTCACCAGCAGATACTCCCTGTGTTCTAAGAAATTATGAGGATGATCTAATCCTATCTCCAGGAGAAACATATACATTCTCTGCATATGTTAATACAAAGGACGTAACAGAGAATACAAACAGTAGATTCTATCTTGCTTTGGGACTTAACTTCCAAACAGCAAATCACAGTGAGTATTTATATATAGATACTCCAGAGGATGAATGGCAGAGAGTAGAAGTTACATTTAAATATACAGGCACAACTACTACTAGAGTTGAGCCATATATTGTCTTCGATGGTGTAGGAACAATTTATGTAGATTCTCTCCAGATAGAAGAAGGAAATTCTGCAAGCAGACTTAATTTAGTTGTAAATAATGACATATCTTATTATGGAACTGGAACTAGTTTAACTAACTGGTCAAGGAGTTCCACTTCTAATGTACAACGTGCAAATATTACCACTGCTATAACTAATGGAACACCAGCTACAGATTCTCTGGATAACTATGTTATAAAAATGACAGGTAATCCAACATCTGAAGTTAATTCTTCTCAAACAATAGCTATTTCAGGTCAATCCGGTGACTGCTATGTATTCTCAGGATGGGCTAAGGGTGATTCTGCACCACTAACAGAAGAAACTAGCAGAACCTTTGGAATTAAGGTTGAGTTCTTAAATGGAACAACTGTTGTTAATAGTGCTTCTATATCCTTTAACCCAGATATGGATTCTACTAACACATGGCAGTATGCAGCTGGTGCTGCAGTTGCTAAGGGAAACTATACTAGCATAAAGATTTATCTTCTTTATGACTACAATGTAAACACAGCATATTTTGATGGTATTCAGCTCTATAAAGAAACCTTTGGAAGCTCTTTTACTTATGATAGTAATGGTAATGTTAAGTCTGTTGTTGATATTCAAGGTGGTAAAACAACTTATGAGTATGAGAACAACGACCTCACAAAGCAGGTGCTTCCTGACAACACCACATACACTTACGAATATGACATTCATCACAACGTAAAGACTGCTAAAATTCCTACTGGTATTAAGTATTCATTTGAATACGATGTATACGGCAATAACACAGCTGTATATGTTGGCGTAGATGGAAATGAAAAGCAAATGGGTGTTGTGGCCACATATACAAAAGATAGTGGTTCTCTTAATGGCGCCTTCTTAACATCCATTACAGATACAACTGGCAATAAGACAGAATATGGTTATGACACAGAAGAATCCTTGCTACTGTGGATAAAGAATCCAGAGGATACAGAAGAGACAAGAACAGAATATATTTACGATGAACAGTATAGGGTAATTGCAACTTCAAAAAAAGTTGGACAAGACACTGCTATTGTAGGAAGCACATTTACAGTAGATTTATTAAGTGTGCTAACACACAAAAACAATTCAGAAGAAGATACTACGGCATATGCTTTTACATATGGCAAATTCGATATGCTTAATAGTATTACTGTAGGTGGAGAAGTTCTAGTAAATTATACCTATAACAATCTTTATGAGAGATATTTGAGCGCCATTACATACGGAAATGGTGACGGTATCAAATACTCTTACGATGAACAGGGAAGAACAACAAGTGTAACCTATACTTCTCTAGAGGATTCTGCTTCAGAGCCAAGTCTTAAGTATACTTATGATCAAGCTGGTAGGCTAATTAAGATTGAGGATTTAGATGCAAATACTATAACTCAATATAGCTATGACTTGACAAGTAGGCTTATGAAATACGAGGTAAAGGATAAGACAACAGAAACTATCCTTTATGGTACAGAATATACTTACAATCAAATTAACAATCTTGAATGTTTAAAGGAAGTAGTAAATAATCAGTCCTTCCATACAAATTATGTTTATGATCAAGATAATTGGTTAACAGAATTTAATAGATCAAACGTAATTAATGATAATATTGTTAAGCAAAGCTACGGCTTTGATAGTCTTGGTAGGCTTACAAATGTTGTTACTAAAGAAAATAACAATGTTGTTTTGACAAGAACAAAGACATATAAAAATCCAAATGGCGATTATGCAATGGATTATGGAGTATCTACTACAGCAATTTTGTCACAGTGGATTAATTCTTATGGAGAAACATGCACAGGTTATTATTATAAGTTTGACAGGAATGGTAATATAACAGAAATTTCTCCAGACAATGTCTTTAATGATTCAAATGGAGTTAGGTATAGTTATGATTCGCTTGATCAGTTGATTCGAGTAGATGATGTAACTAATGGAGATACCTGGATTTATACCTATGATTTAGGTGGTAATATCCTCTCTAAGAGCAGATATGTTTACACTCAAGGTGACTTAGGTGCAGCTTTAGAGACCGTTACATATGGTTATACAAATAACAGCTGGGGAGATTTGCTTACAAGTTACAATGGTAATGCTATTACCTATGATGAGATAGGCAATCCAGTAAGTGATGGATTATGGACTTATGAGTGGGAACATGGTAGACAGCTTGCAGAGCAGAGCGATGGAACAACTACATGGACTTATACTTATGATGCAAGTAGCCAAAGAACCTCTAGGTCTAATGGGCAGGTAAGTTATTACTATATTTATGATGGAATAACGCTAAAGTACTTAAGAATAGCTGATATTACCACAACAATAGAAACTACAATCTGTGAGATGTACTTCGAGTATGGACAGACAGGTTTGGTGGCTATACACTATGTAAGTAGTAGTTTGGTAGATACATACTATGCTGTAAATAATGCTCAAAGAGACATTGTGGCTCTAGTAGATGGAACAGGTACAGCAGTTGTAAATTACACTTATGATGCATGGGGCAACTTAAGAGGAATTACAGGATCTAAGGCAAATACCCTTGGACAGTATAACCCAATCCGCTACAGAGGATATGTTTACGACACAGAGACACAGCTGTATTTCTTAAATTCAAGATATTATAATCCTGATTTTGGTAGATTTCTTAATGCTGATATTTATGTATCCACAGGACAGGGCATTTTAGGCGAAAACATGTTTGCCTACTGTCGTAATAATCCTGTTAATCGTATAGATGTAAGTGGCACTTATGACGAGGAAATTGCTGATGGAGAGGCTGATACTCCAATTGACGATGAAGGCCCAAGTAATACTGGTGGAGGATCATCAAAGACAGGTGGAGGGGCAGGCACGCAAAATAGCAAAGCTACTTTTTCATCTAGTGGAAGTCATGAAAAAGTAATAGAAGATGCTAAAAAGGCAGCAAAAGAACCCAAAAACCAAAAACCGGGATCATATAGGATTAAATTTAATTCAGGAAAGGAGTATGACGGAAAAGGGTTTCTTAGTAGGGCTATACGTTCCGCATTGGAAAAGTGCAAACCAAATAATACAAATAATAATCAAGGAGATTTCGTAAAAAGCTTGGAATGGTCTGAGTCTCTAAATAATAGACAAGCGTATATCGATGAATACTTCTTGCAATTAGAACATTATAATAGCAATAATATTGATGGTAAATGGATAAATACTTATAATAAATATTGGAGTCCAGGAAGGGGTTATTTACATGCTAAATGATATAGATAAACCTATAGAAGCAGACGAATTGTGGATAAATAGGGATGGTTTTATTTTCTTTGCTCTCCCTAAGATAGGTGAAAGACCATACAATATTATTGAAGTAAGGAATGAGCAATGTGTGAATCCTTATTTAAAAGGAGAGCGTATTTCTACAAGGTCTTTAGATGAGCATATTAAATTGATTAACGATTATAAGATTAAGAAAGCTACTATAGTGGCGGATGACATTTCGTTTGTAAAAGAATGCCCTTCATTAACAAGATTATCAATTCGTCCATCTGCTGAATTTGGAGAAAAATTTGATTATTCTCCTTTGTATGGTAGAACATTTGAAATGCTAAGTTGTATGACTGATGCAGAGGAATTGGCCCCGTATAAAATAAAAGCTAGTATTGATTACTCTCAAATTAATGGAATAAAAGAGGTAGTTATATGTGGTAAAGGACATAATAATTTTGAGCAGATAGATACTCTTGAGAATTTGTGGATTAGAGAGAATAAGAAGCATAAAGACTTAAAGAATATAAGTAAAAGTAAGGGGCTTCAAGATTTAACCATTATGTTCAGTCCAATAAAAACATTGGATGGAATAGAACAGTTTAGAGGTTTAAAAAAATTGCATCTAGGATATTGTAGAGTTCTTACTGATATAAGCGCGTTATGCAAGATTGCTGAATCGTTAGAGGAGTTATCTATTGAATGCTGTGGTAAAATTCAAGATTTTTCATGTTTGTTTAGCTTGAAGAATTTACAAATTATTCATTTACAAGGTAGCAATGAGCTTTCTAATATTCAGTTTATGAATGGAATGGATAATCTTAGGATGGTTAATCTTGCTATGAATGTGTTGGACGGAGATATTACTCCTTGTCGAAAAGCTAAATGTGCTTATATAACAAATAAAAGGCACTACAATCTTAAAGATAGTGATTTGCCTAAATTTTCACACCCAAAATAATTGAAAAAATAATGGTTGTAAATGGTAAATTCTTCTAAAATTTCACCAGCCGACTTCGTTTTGAAGTCGGCTTTCTTTTTGCGTTTTTTTAGAATAACAAGAATTGGACTGCGGCGAAATTGTGTAACACCCCTTCTAATATCATATGGGTAGAATAGGGGATATGACTTTATCTATGATAAGTTTGATACCTTAACCGGTATTACTGTAGGCGATAACGTTCTGGGTAGCTACACTTACAACAATCTCTATGAAAGAGTTATAAGTAGCATGACCTATGGTAACGAAACCACTGTAAATTATATTTACGATGACCAGGGCAGAACATCTGAGGTAGCTTATAATAATACAACTAAAAATCATGCCTATACTTTCGATGGTAACCCCAACATTAAGGCCGTAACTGTAGATGGAAAGACAATCACCCATGCCAAACAGGTAATCCATTAAGTGATGGCATTTGGGACAAATTATAGGGGACCCCGGAAATGCTTGCTTTTCTGGGGAGAGGAGGAGCGACGGAGAGTGTGATGCAATAGCGAAGAGATATCATCTACAGTCGCTGTTGCGAGCATTATCGTAGTCCGCGACGACGAGGGACTAAGGGTAGACTGTTAGTAACTCAATACCAAACACAAAAACTAGAGCTTTCGCTCTAGTTTTTTATCATTAACAACAATACATATACAAGAATAACAGTCACGCCCAAGCAAGCCATAAGCAATGCGAAGGAGAATCCGTCAGTAACAACTCTGTTGTTCCAGGACAAGTCCTTTGCAGCTTCAATGGCAGCGGGAACGTGCGACTCTTCCTGTGGATCCAGCTTATCTAAAATTTTACCAATCAAAATAGCAATCTTGTACTTAACGCGCTTGCCGTATTCAGAGTGGTTTTCAGAAGGAGTAACCTTTGTGATCAAATCCCTGGGCAACAAGGCAATGGATCTTGTAATAAGTCCAAGTAAGTTGGGAAGCAATACAAGGAGAGGTCTGTATAACATTTCCTCGATGTCCAACCACTGGGGCCATTTGCTCTGGTGCTGACCTTTTTTATAAAGTAATCCGCGGATAATTCCAAGGTAGATTGCAACGCCCAAGGAAATGGAAATAACAGCTCCAGATAAACACTCCCATGTAAGGTAATGTGGATACTCTAAAAGTCTAATGCCGTATGTAACGGGAGCAGACATAGTAACTGCAGTTGCCAAGGAGTCCATAATCTTGGAGCAGGAGCCCAATGCAATAATTGCTGCAGCAGGAATGCTGAGGAGAATCTTTGTGGCCCAGCTTACGTAAGCCTTTCTTTCCACATATGCCTCGTTCTCTGGTTTTTCCACAAAGAGAGTAACAAAGAGCTTAGTCATGTAAGCTACAGTCATAGCACCTGAGATCAGGAATGCCCACTCAACTGCTGTGAACAAGCCTACCATTTCTGAGTGGTGTGCGTAGTGCACAATTGCCTCGTGAATCATGGACTTGGAGATGTATCCTGAGAACATGGGAACACCTGTAATACCAAGTGCGCCAATAAGGAAAACAACCATGAGCCAAGGCTTGTTGTGACCGTAACCACGGAGCTTGTTCAAATCCAATGTGTGACAGTTTTTGTAGATGATACCTGCACAGATAAAGAGAACGAGCTTGAAGATTGAGTGGTTAGTCATGTGCAAAACTGCACCGCCAATACCTAAGGAAGCAACTCTCTCTGCCTCAGCGCCCCAGGTGGGGTCTGTGAACATCTGCATAGCAACGCCAACTAGGATAAATCCAATCTGTGACATTGAAGAGCAAGCCAAAACCTGCTTAATATCAATGGAGAAAAGAGCTTTAACAGCGCCAAGCACCATGGTTATTACACCAAGAAGCAGGATTACGGAGGCAATGTTGTTGTCTCCAGGAACTACTCTAAATGCAAGGATTAATGCGCCGAAAATACCAGCCTTAGTAAGTGCACCAGACAAAAGGGCACTGGCAGGGGCTGGAGCTACAGGGTGAGACTTTGGCAACCAGAAGTGCAAGGGGAACATACCAGCCTTAGCACCAAAGCCAAAGAGCAAACATCCTACAGCTGTGTAAAGCTGCTTTTTAGTAATTGCGGACTCTGAAATGAGAGAAGGCAATTCAGAAATAACAAGGGATGGAAGGTGTGACTGCAAGGTCATGAGTCCGTACAGGGCAACCATACCTCCGATAATTCCAACCGTCAGATAAGACTTAGAG
Organism: Clostridia bacterium; assembly: GCA_017559445.1. Taxonomy (GTDB): domain Bacteria; phylum Bacillota; class Clostridia; order RGIG7378; family RGIG7378; genus RGIG7378. The sequence continues at coordinate 15,617 of JAFYSJ010000008.1, read as the reverse complement.
GCCTTGTTAGATTCCTCAGTTTCGTTATTTGCAACGAATACGTAGGATGCAAGGCTCATTACCTCAAAGAACATAAAGAGTGTGAGCAAATCTTTTGCCAAAAACATGCCTGAAATGCCACCTAATGTGATCAGCATAAAGGAATAGTATCTAGGAGCCTTGGGATCCTTTTGGAAATACTCAGGAGAGAATACTCCAGCAACGAGCCACATTACCGTTACAACTAACAAGTAGAGGCTACGGAAGCTGAGACCATGTACGCCGCTGAGCACAAAGGAAATGTCCCATCCTGGTAATGTGAAGTTCATCATATAGCCGTAGCAAAGGCAAATAGTCACGATTACCAAGGCGAACTGCACAGCCAATGCTACAAGTGTGTAGATATGTGCTGCAGTTGAGGATTTTCTACCAACTGGGTAGGCGATTATTCCCAACAAAATGGGGAGAAGTGCTACGAAAACAAGAATAAGTCCCATTACATTACACCCCCATTAACAGTTTAGAAAGCATGGACATGATCTGTCCACCGTACAAACCGGAAACCAAAAGGCTAACAGCCAAAACTACCATAGGAATTGCCATGCGAAGCCCAGCTTCCTTAGCATTTTCGCAAGCTGTGGTGGTAGGGTAGAACCATACTTTAATTACAACCTGGAACATGTAAATTACAGTCAACAAGGCAGAGATCATAAGGGCGCCAACTCCAATGTAAGCAAATACAGTGCCCTGTTCAATGCCGGCTAAGCCCAAATACCACTTAGAAACAAATCCGTTAAATGGTGGAACACCAGCTAAGGCAAGAGCGGCCACAGTGAAACAGGCCCATGTTACAGGCATTTTAGGTCCGCAGCCTTCGATTTCTTCCATATAGTTGCACTTTGCATGGTGCTGGACGGCGCCTGCCACAAAGAATGCCAAAATCTTAATCAAAGAGTGGAAAACCATGTGGGAGGATGCAGCAAGCAATCCATCCTTAGTCATAAAGGCAACACCCAAAAGGATGTAGCTCATGTTTGCAACTGTGGAGTAGGCTAGCCTGCGCTTAAAGTGCTGCTGACGAACAGCCTGCCAGGAACCGTACAAAATAGTAGCGGAGGCTAGGGCAATTACAACCCACTGTGCCCAAGAGTGGCTAAGGTAACCAGTACCATATCCATAATATGTAAGACGGATTACAGCAAAGGCGCCTGCCTTAACAACTGCAACTGCGTGCAAAAGTGCTGTTACTGGAGTTGGAGCAACGGAAGCTCTAGGAAGCCATGCGGAGCAGGGCAGGAGAGCAGCTTTAACACCAAAACCAACAAATGCCAACACGTACATGATTCTCATAAGTGTGGGGTAGTGGTCACGGAGAGCTACCATGGAACCACCAAACACGAACTGGCCACCTGTACCACCAAGGAGAGTTACACAAATAACACCCATGAATGCAAAGGCAGCGCCGCCCATAGAGAAATACATGTAGTAACGAGTAGCTCTCTTGGCTTCATCTGTCATGTGGTGCAATACCAATGGGATAGTGGTCAAAGTGAGCAACTCAAAGAACAAATACAATGTAACTAAGTTGTCTGCAAAGGCAATTCCCAATGTAACGCCCATGGAAGCTGTAAAGAATCCATAGAACATGTGGAGGAATTTTTCACCCTTCATGTACTCGTAGGAGTAAAGCAAAGTTACAGGCCAGAGAGTAGCTGCAATCATGGCAAATATTTTGCCGCAGCCGTCTAGGCTAAGTGTCAAAGTTAAATTCTGTGTAAAAGTTACGAGAGTAACAGTAGGAAGCTCCTTTTGCAGGATTAGGAACCATGCAAGACATGTTGTAAGCAATGTTCCCACCATGGAAACTACCTTAATGGTTGAGAAAGGCATCTTTTTGTTAAAGAAGACAATGCAACCAGTGAGGATTGGGAGAAGAATTAAGGTAATCATTAAATAATTCATATTACACCTCACAATCCAGAAATAATGCCAAGGAGGAAGTCAGAGAACATACCGAACCCAAAGGCAATTACTACTAAAATAATCATAGGAATCCACATAAGCTTAGACTCCTTGTAGTCACCTTCAGCAAAGGCGCTAGTCTTACCAGGGAAGAAACCGTTAGTTACGATTGGCAACAAATAGCCAGCAGTGAGGACTGCACTAACTAACAAAACTACGGGAATCAACCAAGAAAGAATACCAAGTTCTAGGCCCATGGCTGTGAGACAGAGCTGCCACTTGGACTCAAAGCCACCTGTTGGCGGAATACCAATAAGGGAAATGGAAGCCAATGTGAAGCAAAGCAATGTCATAGGCATTGTCCTACCGATGCCATTAAACTCTTTCACCTCAGTTTTACCTGTTGTGTAAATAAACGCACCTGCAGACAAGAATAAGCAGATCTTAACTACAGCGTGGAATACCACCTGAAGCATGGCACCATGCAAACCGTCACTAGTAAGCAAGAAAATACCAATAAGTGCGTATGAAATCTGGCTAACAGTAGAGTAAGCAAGGCGCTTTTTGATGCCCTGTTCTCTGTAAGCCATCATGGAGCCCATGAAAACTGTAAATACAGCCAAGGAAAGGAGTACTGTCTGTACCCAAGTTCCTGCAACGGCGCGAGGAGATGCTAAGTAATAAAGCACGCGGATAACACCTAATACGCCAGCCTTTGCAACCAAACCAGAGAGAAGAGCACTGGCAGGAGCGGGAGCTACAGGGTGAGCTGTGGGCAACCATCCCTGCATAGGGAAGAGACCAGCTTTTGTACCAAAACCAAGGCACATAAGGAAAACACCGAGGAGTGTCTTAGGGTTGCATACAAAGAAGGAGAATCCCAAAGACAGCTGATCTGCGAACATCAGAGACTCATTTCCGCCGATAATAAAGAGGAACATACCTGTAAGTGCCATGAAAGCTCCAGCCATGGAGTAGAACAAGTATTTAAGACCAAACTTAATGGCGTCGGGAGTTCTATCCTGCAGAACTAAAGGCAAAGAACAAAGTGTTACAAGCTCGTAGGAAAGGTACATGGAGAACAAGTTGTCTGCATAGCACATGGAAATAAGTGCGCTTTCTGTCAGCAAACAGAACACCATGAACAGGTTTTCTCTAGATGAATGGTAATGGTCCATATACCTAATGGAGAAAACGCTAACGAGAATCCAGCACAAGCTAATGAGTAAGGCGAAGAAACTACCCATGCCGTCTGTGCCATATGAAATGGTCATCATGGGAGAAAGTGTCCAAAGCTCTAGGGCCTGTGGCTTAAAGAAAATATAAATTACTGCCAGTAGTGTAATACCCTGAATGCCGAGACTGAGACCATTGCGAAAAGCTCTGGAAGTTTTGCTCAGGAAGGGCAATGCAAGTCCTAAGAGGGCAGGTAGAAACATGGAAATAGCCAGAATCATCTATACCTCCTACAACATAGCCAGACCCTTAAGGATCAGGTCGATAATAGGCTGAGCACTAATGCCCAGTGAAATGTTTAAAACAATAAATGCAATGGCAGTGGCCTTGAATGAGAATCTACTCATGAGACTGCCCTGGTGCGCCTGATGGTGAACATCTGGAGCCCAAAGGTTAATAACAGTTCTCAAGAAGTACATTGCGTTAAGAACTGTACTTACTGCCAATGCTGTAACAGCGAACAAAATCTTGTAAGGGTGACCAATTGTGGCCTGTGCAAACAAGATCTTAGAAATAAATCCCATAAAGAGTGGAACGCCTGTCATGGAGAGGGCACCTACTGTGAAGAGGAGACCAGCCATTTTTCTGCTATATGCAGCGCCTCTAATGGAGTAAAAGTCCTGCTTATCGCCGGAAGCATCGATGATTTCTGCGCCGGAGAGGAAAAGAGCAGGCTTGGTAATAGCATGGCAAAGCATGTGGAAAACAGCAGCCACAATACCGATGTCACCAAGTCCAATACCCATGTAAATGTAGCCAATCTGGGCAGCAGAAGAGTTGGCGATCATACGGTTAAGCTTTTGTGAGCGAATAGCAGCCACAGAACCAACGATCATGCCGATAATGCCCAAGAGGAACATCAAGTTGTGTGCACCTGTGGAGTAGTAAACATCCACGCCAACAACTCTATAGATAATCTTAATGAGCACGAAAATGTATGTTTTGGAGATGATACCAGACAAAATACAAGATGAAGATGGAGTTGCGGCTCCGTATGTATCAGGCATCCAGTAATGGAATGGGAACAAACCACTCTTAATACCTAAACCACCAGTCATAAGGCAGATTGCAACAAGGAGCGGACCTCTGTAATAGCCATTTGCAGAAAGATTCTGCACAGCTTCCCAAATGTTAACCATGAGGAGGTGGCCTGTGATATCGTACATCAAGATAATGCCGATCAAGAAAAGACCGGAACCCATAAGGCTGAAGATCATGTATCTAGTTGCAGCAGCTGCAGGTCTTCCACCTGGTCTAATCATCAAAATAGCACAGGAAGCCAAAGTTGTAATCTCAACGAAAACGTACGCTGTGAACAAGTCGTTTGTGTAGAGAAGAGCCAACATGGCAGCGTTAATCAACGCAATCATGATGTAGTACAAGTAGTGCTTAGATGCATCTTCCAAATGGTGGATAATGAACTTTCGTCCACCTACGATGGAAAGGAGCAAAATGCCACCAAAACATGTGGCCAACAAAGATTCAAGCACGCCCGCACGGATTTCGTTACCCCATGGAGCTGGATAATGGCCCATGATGTATGTAAAGCTTTCGCCTGTGTACCATGTGTACCAAGCTGTTGTGGCAGAAAGGCACATGGTTATTACAATCAAAGTGTATGCCAAAATGCGGCCAGCACGAGGCTTGCTCTGTGTGGCAAAAATGAGCACTGCAAAAAACAGTGAGCCAACTATGGAGAAAAAGGGAAAGTTAGTTATGAATGTCATTTTCCTCATCCTCCTCTATGATTTCATAAATTTCGTCCAAATCCAGAGTGTGGTATCTCTTGTAAAGACGCACTGCCAGAGCCAGCATAAGAGCTGTAACGCTAACGGAAACAACGATACCTGTGAGAACCAAACCAGAGGGAATTGGGTTAATGAAAGTCTCTGTAATTGTGGTGCCTGGGTCAGTGATAATTGGGGCCTTGTGTCCCTCAATGTAACCCATGGATGCCAAGAAAAGGTAAACACCAGTGTCCATGATGTTCAATCCGATAATTTTTCTAAGCAAGTTGTTGTGGAAAAGGAGCATGCAAAATCCTATAGCGAACAGGATAATGGCAACGGCTTCTTCGTAGTTAATAGCAAGGTTTTCGCCAAATCTTAAAGCCATTATATGTCACCTCTTTCGAACAGACAGTAGAAACTGTACATAGTGCAAGCTACAATACAACCTACAGCAATATCCAATGGCAAAATAAGGCCTGCGCTGATGATGTTACCAGGGGTGCCAGGACTAATAATGCTATGGAGATGGTTTGCGCCTGTGAAGAAGGAGTAGCTCTTAGCTAAGCAGTAGAAGCCAAGTGCACAGCAAGAGATTACTCGAATTCTCTTAGGTGTAAGGAATTTAGCCACGACGTCGTGACCAAAGGTTAAGGACATGAGAACAAGTCCAGCGCCCAAAATAGCACCGCCAGAGAAACCACCTCCGGGAGAAAGGTGTCCATTGAGCAAAATGTAAATACCAAAGAGCATGATCATGGGAATAACCACGAACATGGTGTATTTCAAAATGTTGTCCTTTTCAGTCAAGTACTTGTCAGGGCGTGGTGGGATAGCAAATTCGCTGCCGTACATAATGATCAAGCAGGAACAAAGTGCAGTAAAGAGCACGAAGGACTCACCTAAAGTATCAAAGGCTCTGTAATCCAAGATCATACCTGCAACGATGTTTGTTGCACCAGTCTCAGTCATACCGCTATTAACGTATCTGCCGGATACGTCGTTGTATGTAGGTGTGTCTGTGGAACCATATGGTGGCAAATAAGAAACTGTCCAAAGCAAAATAACGCTAATAACAAGGCATAGAACAATAGACAAGGCTAAGTATGTCTTGCGAAAGAGTTTGCGATATGCAGCTGATAATCTGTTAGTCTTGTGGATCATCTTCTTCGTCGCTCCTAATTCTTTCAATTTTGCGCAGGGCCAGGAAGAACAATACACTTGTGATACCAGCACCTACAGCAGCCTCTGTAATAGCCAAGTCAGGGGACTCCAAGAGCACCCAAATCATGGACATAATAAGGCTGTAAGACATAAATATAATGATTGTATTAAGTAACTTCTTAGAAAATGCGGTGGCAATTGCGCAAATCAAGAGGAAGGTCAGCAGAATAACTCTAAATATTTCCATCTGTATCCTCCTCGGAAGGCAAAACCTCGCACTGCTCAGGCAAAGTTGGGTCAGTCTCGTACTCTAACTTACCAAGGAAGTGGGAGCATACAGGAGATGTGAACCACAGGAAGAACAAAATTGCCAAAAGTTTAAGTGATGTGTATGTAAAACCAGATGCAACAATAAGGCCCGAAATGATCAAGAAGAGCCCCATGGTGTCTGTCATACCTGCAAAGTGAATACGGTTTAAGGCGAATTTCAGTCTAAACACTCCTGTAACGGATAAGAAAAGAACTAAAATGCCAGAGGTAATCAAGGCAGCGCAAATTCCAAACTGAATCCAATCAATCATGCTGGTCACGCTCCTTGTTAATATTTACGTTGATAAAGATTCTTGTCAAAACTACAACAGCCAAGAAACTAATCAAAACGTATATAAGGCATACGTCCAAAAGGTATGTCTCATCCAAAAGTAGTGCCAAAATAGAAATGCACATGGTTGTCATAGTGCAAGTCATGTTAACACCCATAATATGGTCTACGGTACGGGGGCCCTTTATGCTGCGATAAAGTCCAGCAAAGAGGCAGAAACCGATGGCGCATATGGCCACGGTAAACAAAATGTCGTAGGCGCGGTCAATCATAACAGAGCCTCCATCTTAGTGAGCAATTTTACAAATGAACAGGTGGGAATGCTGGTAACCATGTCGTGTCTAAGACCGTGAACGGTAAACTTGTTTCCTTCCTGAGAAATGGTAATAGTACCGGGGGTAAGAGTAATTGAGTTGGCCAAAATAGCTCTGGCAAATCCTGTGCGGAGCGGGCAAGTAAATGTGTAGAGCGCTGGCTCAATAACTATCTTTTTGGAGAAAATAATGCGAGCCAAGTAAACGTTAGCCTTAATAACTTCCCAAACCAAAAGCCCTACATACTGAAACAGCATCAAGGACAACTTAAACAAACGTAAATCTTGCTTAGGGTGGTAGCCCATAACCTTCCATGCGAAAAGGGAGATTGCAAGGCACAGCAAAAGACCGATAACAATAATCTCAAGTGTTATGCGGCCACTAAGCATTATCCAAAGTAGAAATAAGTAAATAAGCATCTTTACAAACCTCTAAAATCACAATCATGGTAACTATAGTACTTTTCCTTACTATAGTAAAGAGTAAAAACCTTTGATTTAGACCTTTAAATATGTATAATCAAATATGTATATAATATGTAAGGAAGAGGAACGAATTTTGAACACATCTATCAACAAGTATATTCGTAATATTGTAGTTGTTTTAGCCTTGGTTATGGTTGTGGCTGCCTTTGCCTCATGCGAGGGCAAGAACATCGGAGACTTGTTCGCAACACCAACTCCAAAGGTTGGTGAAATGGGCGATCAGAACACATATGCTCCCATGGGTCAGGAGTCCAAGGACAATAATGGCATCACATATGTAAGTAACGGTAACGGAACATGCACAGTCGTATCCATTGAACTTTCCGATAAGACAACTAAGTTGACTATCCCATCATACAGCCCAGACGGTGACCAGGTAACAGTTTTGTCTCCTCGAATTTTGGAGAATCAGACAAACCTTAAGAAGGTTGTTTTGCCAAAGGGATTATATACAATTTCCGAGTATGCATTCGCAGGATGCACAAACCTTAGCGAAGTTAACATTCCAGATACAGTAATTTCTATTGAGCAGTTTGCATTTTCAGAATGTATTTCTGTTAAATCTGTAAGCTTGGGCGAAACCCTCAAGGTTATTGGACCTTCTGCCTTTAAGGATTGCAATGGACTTACTAAGGTTTCTGTTCCCGCTAACGTAGAGAGCCTTGGCAAGGAGTGCTTCGCCTTCTGTGAGAACTTGATCGAAATCGAGTTTAACTGCAAGGCCCAGCCAGACTACACCATGATTCTTGGTTGCGGTAACTTGCACACATTGACTCTTAATATGACATCTCCCGTATTGCTTGACTCCTTTGCATACAATACAACTATCAAAAAGGTTGTTCTTGGAGATAATATTTTGAGTGTTGAGGAAAGTGCTTTTGCTGGCTGCCATGCCATTGAGGAGATCATCGTAGGTAAGAATGTGGAGCTTTTGGATAACAACTGTTTTTACGAGTGCGATGCTCTTAAAAAGGTTGTGTTCGAAGGCAATAGTCTTGTTTCTACAGGCGTAGGTGCTTTTGCATACTGCGTAAGCTTAGAGGAGTTTGAGTTCCCAGAGGGAGTGGAGTCCATTGGTCCTAAATGCTTTGCTGGTGACCTTAAGCTCAAAAAAGTTCACATTCCTAAGGCCGTTACATTCGTAGGCGAAGGAGCTTTCTCCTTCTGTGACTCTTTGATAGACGTTACATACTCTGGTACAGAGGGGGAGTGGAAGAATTTGTCCATCCGTGACGGTAATGATTTCCTGATTAACGCAAAGGTTTCATTCATTGTGAAGTAAATAAAACATACAAGTCGGCTTGCTTTCGGGCAGGCCGATTTTTCATGCAGCGAATAATGACTTTTTGTGGATTAATGGAATTGATGAAAAATAGCTCATAAAACCTCCTATCTATAAAGCATATGCGAGAGAATGATAGATATTTCAAAAGAAATAAAAAACTCGCCATGCCTTAAGCACAGCGAGTTGAAGTTTATTCTTCTGTTGGTTTAACTGTAGCTAAATATCTGTAGTAAGCACCCTTGGGGATAACCACCTCGTCAGTAATGAAACGAGCATTGGGGAATTGCTCCAAAACCCTGCGATAGAAGCTATCGGTTACAGTGTTTACATTCTGCAAAATGGAACCGGAAACGGCAATGGCAGGTGACAGGAGAGAAAGTCTGCGAAGCAGCACATTTACGTTATCTGCCAGCAGGGAGCCAGCATTAACGAGAATCTGTCTTGCATCTCTGTCATTACGTGCGGCAAATGCTGAAACAATGGGAGCCAAGGATGCAATCTCCTGCTTAGTATGTGTGGCAACAAAATCAACCACACTCTTAAGGTCGCCACCTACAGCGTCTACCATGGCATTGGTCAAGCTGTCTGGTGGAAGGCCCATGTCACTGCGACGAAGACAAAGCTTGAGTCCTTCGATGGCAATGTAATATGCACTACCCTCATCACCTAAAATAGTTCCGTAACCGCCGCACCTGTAGTAGGTGTCGCCTCTCTTAGCATATGCAATACTACCTGTGCCAGCAATGGCCAAAACTCCGTCACCACCCTGGAAATATGCATACATAGCAAGCTGAGCATCACTGAACACCTGAACTGGGCATGTGAGCTTTGCCTGTAAAGCCTCTGTGAGACGCTCCTTAAGACCAGATGTTTCCATACCAGCTACGCCGATTACGACGAGAACGCACTGGTTCTCCAGGGAATCGTTAATAATAGCAATGGTATCAAGGATGTTGCGAACTCCAGAATCAAAGTTCTCTGATACGTTGCCAGACTTGCCGTTCTCAATGGAAAGCAAGCGGCCAGAAAGGTCAAAGGCTGCAGCAGTTGTTCTAACAGCGCCTGCGTCTACACCAATAATGTACCTCATATTGCACCTCCATATTACCAACGTGAGCTGGCTTATTTTTGTCCTTTTATTTTAACATAATATATGGCACAGTCAAAGGAAAATATGACGAAAAGAGTCCTGTTTTTGCGTGACAAAATAAGGGAGGGAGAATATAATGGGAGTGAGCCGCTTCGCTAGTGATCCGGCTACGCCTAGTGAACCACGAGCAAAGCTCGTTAGTGAGCCGCTTCGCTAGTAGGCCGCCTTCGGCTAGTGAGCCGCAACTGCGTTGCTAGTGAACCGGACCTTCGGTCCTAGTGAGCTACGAGCAGAGCTCGTTAGTGAATCGCTGTGCTAGAGGATAACTAAAAAACAGGGGGTAACAAATCATGAATCCAGTAGATAAGGCATATTTAGGCAGACAAGTTGCATATGGAGATTACCATGCACATGCAGCTACAGGCGGCACCAGCGATGGATTGGCAACACTTACTGAATGGTCTGAGTTCATGACAAATGAGGAGACAGATTTCGTTGCCATCATGGACCACAGACAGGTTCGTCACATGTATTTGCCTGAATGGGACAACGACCGCATGGTTTGTGGAACAGAACCTGGTACATATATGGAAGGTTGCAGCGACAAGGCTACTAAGACAGACCTTCACTACAACATGATTTTCCGCACACAGGGAGAACTTGAGGACACACTTAATCATTTCCCTGAGTTTGGCTACACACATACGGGTGTTTCTAAGGAAGAGGATGACCACGAGGGCCACTTCAACTACCCTCATTTCACATACGAGCGCATGGCAGAGCTTGTTAACTACGTTCGTGCAAAGGGAGGCATGTTCACACACAACCACCCTACCACAAGAATGCAGTCCGAGGAGCCGTTGGACTACTATTTCTGCGACTACCATCACATGGAGATTATTTACTATTACCCTACATACGAGCATTCCGAAAAGGCCTACCAGCTCTGGAAAAAGCTTATTGAACTGGGCAAAAAGATCTATGCAGTAGCAGGAGGCGACGAGCACGGACATCCATATAACACAGGACTTAGCACAGTTTATGTAACAAACAAGACAAGCGCATCATATGTTGATGTGGCACACAATGGTGACTTGACTTGTGGATGTATCGGCATGCAGATGTGTGTTACAGATGGTCAGGATACAGTGACCATGGGAGGCCAGTGGAAGGGCGGAAAAGCAGAGCTCTGGCTCCGTGTAGGAGATATGTACAGGAAAATTTACGAAAACAATCATGTTTACAGACTCGATATTTACAAGGATTCTGAAATCGTGTATACAAGTGATTACTCCGGATATGAGCCTGTATATGTAAACATTCCTTTCGATGCAGATTGCTTATTCTATAGAGCTGAAGTTACAGATGTTACAACAGGTGTGCGCATGGCAATTGGCAATCCTATTTTTGGAAATAAATAGCGCATGGGATAAACTAAGGATAGAGAGATATTAAATGGACGATTTTTTGAAGACAGAAATTACACCAGAGATTAAGAGATTGGCAGATAAGTGCAAGAGCAAGACTATTGATCCAGCATTGTACAGCAAGTACGACGTTAAGCGTGGTTTGAGAGACTCCCACGGTGTTGGTGTTTTGACAGGACTTACAGCTATTTCCGAAGTTACATGGAACAAGACAGATAACGAAGGTCGCAGTATCTTGGATGAGAATGGCAGAGTTATCGAGGATAATGGTCATCTCTACTATCGCGGTATTGAGATTAACGACTTTGTAGATGGTTTCCTGGATGATTGCAGATTCGGATTTGAAGAGGCAGCATATTTGCTTCTCTTTGGCGAGCAGCCAAATAGAGAGGAACTTGAGAACTTCAATGCAATGTTGGCTGAGCACAGACAGCTCCCCATGACATTTGTTAGAGACGTTATTATGAAGGCTCCTAGCAACAACATCATGAACTCCATGCAGAGATCTGTTCTCACTATGTATTCCTATGATGATAACCCAGATGATATTTCTGTAGAGAACGTTTTGCGTCAGTCCATTCAGTTGATCGCACAGTTCCCAATGCTTGCATGTTACAGCTACAGATCCTACAGACACTTTATCCAGGGTCGAAGCCTTTATATTCACAACCCTAAGCCAAATCTTTCCACAGCAGAGAACATTCTCCGTATGCTCCGTTCTGATAAGAAGTATACAGAGCTTGAGGCAAAGGTTTTGGATATGGCACTTGTTCTTCACGCAGAGCACGGTGGTGGTAACAACTCCACATTCACAACTCGAGTTGTAACTTCTTCTGGTACTGATACATATTCTGCAATGGCTGCAGCTCTCGCATCCCTTAAGGGTCCCCTTCACGGTGGTGCTAACCTTAAGGTTGTACAGATGTTCGATGATATTAAGCAGAACATCAAGGACTGGGAGGATGAGGCTGAGGTTGAAGCATATCTTGCTAAGATTTTGGATAAGCAGGCATTCGACAACAAGGGTCTTATCTATGGTATGGGCCACGCTGTTTACAGTGTAAGCGACCCCAGAGCTGAGATTTTCAAGAAGCAGGTTCAGGAGCTTTCTGAGAGCAAGGGCTGTCAGGCAGAGTTCCGTCTCTACGACATGGTTGAGAGATTGGCTCGCAGGATGATCATGGAGCGCAGATCCTCCACTAAGGCAGTTTCTGCTAACGTTGACTTCTACTCCGGATTTGCTTACCGTATGCTTAACTTGCCAGTAGAGCTTTACACACCTATTTTCGCTACAGCTCGTGTAGTTGGATGGAGTGCTCATAGACTTGAGGAGCTTACAGGTCAGTCCAAGATTATCCGTCCTGCATACAGAAGTGTTGCACCTCGTCGTGAGTACACAGCAATGCAGAATAGAGACTAAATTCGTAAACGATTCTTATTTAAAGCCATCGGGAGAACACCTCGGTGGCTTTGCTTTTGGTGACAAAACCTTATATATAAGGTATAATAGGAAAAGCTTTTTAAACACAATTTAAACTGGAGAGCAAGATGGCTAAGAAAAAGAAGAACAAGTGGATACGTCTAAGGCACAGCATTGTTAGACATTCGCTGTATCCTGGATTTTATTTGTATTCCAAGCTTGTTTACAATATGACTATTGATAAGTTCGACCTTAAGGGCCGTCAGTACGTCATCCTCTTTAACCACCAGACAGCTTTTGACCAGTTTTTTGTAGGCATGGCCTTTGATGCACCAGTTTATTACTTGGCATCCGAGGACCTTTTCTCCAAGGGATTTATTTCTAAGGCATTGAAGTACTTGGTTGCACCAATCCCGATCAAAAAGCAGACAACAGATGTAGGCGCAGTTATGAACTGTCTCAGAGTTGCCAGGGAGGGCGGCAATATTGCATTGGCACCAGAGGGCAATCGTACATACAGCGGACACACAGAGTATATTAAGCCTGCTGTTGTTAAACTTGTTAGAACACTTAAGTTGCCACTTCTTTTGTATCGTATTGAGGGTGGATATGGTGTTCATCCAAGATGGAGTGATGTAGTTCGTAAGGGCAAGATGCATTGCTATGTTTCCAGAGTTGTTGAGCCTGAGGAATATGCATCCATGACAGACGATGAGCTTTTGGATTTGATTAGACAGGGACTTTACGTTCACGAAGGTAATGCTGATGCAGAGTTCCACCATTCCAAGAGAGCAGAGTACCTTGAGAGAGCCATGTATGTGTGCCCATTCTGTGGACTTACAACGTATGAGAGCCATGGATCGGAGATAACATGCGGCAGATGCGGCAGGACAGTTGAGTTTGCACCTACCACAGAACTTAAGGGCAAGGGATTTGATTTCCCATTCTCATTTGTGGCAGATTGGTACGACTACCAGTGTGACTATATCAACAAACTAGAGTTGGGCAAGTATATGGACATGCCAGCATATGTAGATAAGGCAAGCCTTTATGAGGTAGAGCTTTATAAAAACAAGCATTTGGTGGCAAAAAATGTGGAACTTGCACTCTTTGGGGATAGGATTTCCATTACAGGCACAGAGGAACCCTTGGATATTACCTTTGAGGATACTTCTGTAGTAACTATTTTGGGCAAGAACAAGCTCAATATTTACTTCGGAGACAAGGTTTACCAGATCAAGGGAGACAAGAGATTTAATGCGTTGAAATACATGAATTTCTACTTTAGATACAAGAATACACATTCGGAGGTAGAGGATGAAAGATTTTTGGGACTTTAGTAACTGGGGATTTTTTAACTTAATAGCACTTCTCATGTTCAGCCTTTTGGTTGCAAACATGCTTAAGCGCAGGATTAAGTTTTTGGGTGAGTCTTTGGTTCCAACCTCTGTGTTGGGTGGCGCACTTATCCTCATTGTTACATCTGCTTATAAGCTTATTACTGGAGATGTTCTCTTTGAGACTGCATTCTTTGGTGGCAAGGGTATCGAAAATCTCGAGATTTTGACATACCACGCATTGGCATTGGGCTTTGTTGCTTCTACATTTAAGGCATCCAAAGGAAAGCTTTCTCGCCAGCGTACAAATGAGATTTTCAACACAGGCGTTACTACTGTAGCCACATACCTTTTGCAGGGTACCATTGGTATGATTATTACCATTGTTGCAGCTTTGTTTATTTCAGGCTTCTTTAAGGGGGCAGGTATTTTGCTTCCATTCGGTTATGGTCAGGGCACAGGCCAGGCACTTAACTATGGTAATATTTTTGAGACAAAGTTTGGATTTGTAGGTGGTAGTAGTTTTGGACTTACCATCGCAGCTCTTGGTTTCTTGAGTGCAAGCATTGGTGGTGTTATTCACCTTAACATCCTTAGAAAGCGCGGTGTAGTTGCCGAAAAGAAGGCACAGCAGGCTAAGGACATTTCCTTGGACCAGATTCAGGGTTCCAACGAAATCCCTATGCAGGGTAGCATGGACAAGATGACAGTGCAGATTGCAATTGTTATTTCTACATACTTCCTGGCATATTTGATCATGTTCGTATTGGGAACACTTATTCCAAAGTTCGCATCTGTTATTTACGGATTTAACTTCTTGCTTGGTGTTTTGGCTGCCACATTGGTTAAGCAGGTTCTTAAGTGGCTCAACAAGAGACAGGTTATTCACCGTGAGTACACAAACGATTTCCTCATGACACGTATTGGTAACTTCTTCTATGACATCATGGTTGTGGCAGGCGTTGCAGCTATTAGAGTTGAGGTTCTCAAGCAGTATTGGGTAATTATGCTTATCCTCGGTGTGGTTGGCCTTGTTATTACATACGCTTACAACAGAGTCGTTGCTAAGACATTGTTCAAGGAGTATCAGGAAGAGCAGTTCATGGCTATGTACGGTATGCTCACAGGTACAGCATCTACAGGTGTTATTTTATTGAGAGAGATTGACAGCGAGTTCAAAACTCCTGCAGCGGATAACATGGTATACCAGAACTTCCCAGCTATTGTATTTGGTTTCCCACTTATGTTGTTAGCCACATTGGCACCTCAGAGACCAATTTTAACAACAATTATCCTGTTCGCATTCTTCTTGGTATTGAACGTGATTTTGTTTAGATCAAAGATTTTCCGTAGAAAAGAAAAATAGTGAACCGCGAGCAAAGCTCATTTGTGAAGGAGTATAGGTTAATAAAATTTAGGAGCCTTAGGGCTCCTATTTTGTTGTAGAAAAATTGGCTCTTCTAATAATTTGTGGGAATGATGATATTGAAAAAGGAGCATACATACCTTAAAGTTTAATTCACGACAACCAACTAAAAGGATTAAATATATGCTCCGTGAATTTAATAATACTAGAAATCAATTTGCTTG
>JAFYSJ010000007.1 GCA_017559445.1 Clostridia bacterium | reverse complement strand
GCTCACTAGCCGAAGGCGGCCTACTAGCGCCATAGCGCGGCTCACTAGCCGAAGGCGGCCTACTAGCGCCATAGCGCGGCTCACTAGCCGAAGGCGGTCTACTAGCGCGTTAGCGCGGCTCACTAGCCGAAGTCGATCTACTAGCGCGTTAGCGCGGCTCACTAGCCGAAGGCGGTCTACTAGCGCGTTAGCGCGGCTCACTAGCCGAAGGCGGCCTACTAGCGCCATAGCGCGGCTCACTAGCCGAAGGCGGCCTACTAGCGCGTTAGCGCGGCTCACTAGCCGAAGGCGGCCTACTAGCGCCATAGCGCGGCTCACTAACGAGCTTTGCTCGTGGCTCACTATTAATATTCGTATGGTTTCGCCACATAGCTCTGAACGTGCTCTGCTCTCTTTTCTGCCAGATTTTCTCTAAGAGCCTTATTCTCCTCTATTAGAGCCTCTATATCAAATCTATCGTACCTTACTGTAACAAAGTCCATTACTTCATCCACTGTAAGTTCAAGGAGTTTAGAGTCAAAATCGCGCTCCACATAGTTGTCTATATAACAACAAGCCAAGAAATCCACGAATACAAACAAGTTTTCCAAGCACTGGACTGCCTGTTCGTATGTCACCTTGTCCTCGTCGTGGGCAGCCTTGTTACCATGCTTACGGACAAACTCAAGCCTACGCTTAATATCTTCGCCAACTATCTCGGTGAACTTATGGTCATCCAACATATAGGACAAGGAATCATTGTATGGCATTTTAAGATCCGCATCTGCTGTAAACATCCATTTAACAGCAAACTCCACCACCCTGCGCACGCTAAATGCGCAAGCATCCCTGTCTATGTGCAGTAGCAACTCTGCAGATATTGCAGATTCTGCAAAACGTCGGAATTCAGGTATGTCTCTTAAGAAATCAAAGTTTGTCATTAGTCACAAAGTGTTGCAGCCATAACTGCCTTAATAGTATGCATACGGTTCTCTGCCTCGTCGAATACGATGGACTGAGGACCCTCAAATACCTCGTCTGTTACCTCAAGTGCATCAAGGCCAAACTTGTCGTAAATCTGCTTACCAATTGTTGTGTTAAGGTCGTGGAATGCAGGCAAGCAATGCATAAACTTGCACTGGCTACCGGCAATGTTCATTACCTTCTGGTTAACCTGATATGGAAGCAAGTCCTCGATACGCTCCTGCCATACTGCATCTGGCTCACCCATGGAAACCCATACATCTGTGTAAATAACATCTGCATTTACTACAGCTTCCTCAGGGTTCTCGATGAACTCAAGTGTAGCACCTGTCTCCTTAGCTACTGCCTGACATGTTGCAACCAATTCTGCATCTGGGAAATACTTCTTAGGTGCACAAGCTACAAAATGCATGCCCATCTTAGCACAACCTACCATGAGGGAATTACCCATATTGTAACGAGCATCGCCCATGTAAACAAGTTTCTTGCCCTTAAGGTCTCCGCAGTGTTCCTGAATAGTCAAGAAATCTGCCAAAATCTGTGTGGGGTGGAACTCGTTTGTAAGACCATTCCAAACAGGAACACCTGCATACTTTGCAAGTGCCTCTACAAGCTCCTGACCAAAGCCTCTATACTCGATACCATCGAACATGCGACCAAGAACTCTAGCTGTATCTGCAATGCTCTCCTTTTTGCCAATCTGGGAACCAGATGGATCCAAGTATACTGGATGCATACCCAAATCTGCACCTGCTACCTCAAAGGCACATCTTGTTCTAGTAGATGTCTTTTCGAAAATAAGGGCAATGTTCTTTCCCTCGCAAAGTCTGTGAGGAATACCTGCCTTCTTCTCTGCCTTGAGCTTAGCTGCCAACTCAATAAGAGCTGCAATCTCACTTGGTGTATAGTCAAGAAGCTTCAAAAAGCTTCTGCCCTTCATGTTAAGCATATTTTTTACTCCTTTGCTGCGACAGTCTTAATAACATCTACTGCCTTTGCCAATAAATCCATGGGGATGTTAAGTGCTGGCAAAAGTCTAACCTTAGTCTTTGCTGTCAAACACAAAACGCCCATTTCCATACATTCATTTACAATATCCTTGGCAGGTCTCTCCGTTTCGATACCGATCATAAGGCCCTTACCTGTTACGGACTTAATGCCCTTTGCACCATTAAATGCATCGAACACATACTGGCTACGATCTTTTACGCCCTGCAAGAACTCATCGTCCATGCGAGAAATAACGTTAAGAGCACCTGCGCTGGCAACTGGGTTACCACCATACGTGGATCCCTGATCTCCAGGGCCCAATACGCTCTCTACCTTGGCGCTCATAATAGTTGCACCAATTGGAAGTCCGCCGCCAAGTCCCTTAGCTGTGGAAACAACATCTGGGCTAATGCCATATGCCATAAAGGCATAGAGGCTACCAGTTCTGCCATTACCTGTCTGTACTTCATCGATAATAAGAGGAATATCCTGTTCCTCTGCAAGCTTTGCAACCTTGGAAACATACTCCTGGCTAAGGGCAATAACGCCGCCCTCACCCTGAACAAGCTCCATCATAATACCTGCAACCTTGGTGTTAGAAACAACATCTACCAACTGGTCAAAGTCCTCAGCTGCCACGTGCACAAATCCAGGTGTAAGAGGATTAAAGAGCTTGTGGAAGTGGTCCTGACCTGTGGCTGCCAAAGTAGTAAGTGTTCTACCATGGAAACTGTTAACCAAAGTTACGATGGTGTAGCAATCCTCTCCCTTTTTGTCCTGAGAATACTTTCTAGCCACCTTAATTGCACACTCATTTGCCTCAGCACCAGAGTTTGAAAAGAAAACCTTGGACATACCTGTTCTCTCACAAAGCTCCTTAGCCAACATGGCACAAGGCTCTGTGTAGTATAAGTTAGATGTATGCTGCAACTTGTTAAGCTGATCTGTAATGGCCTTTACCCACTGTGGATCGCTATATCCCATACCTGTAACACCAATTCCGGTGCCCATGTCGATATATTCTTTACCCTGACTGTCTACTGCAATACTGCCATTACCGGAAACGATTTCCACTGGAAATCTGCCGTATGTACCTGCAACGTACTGCTTGTCTACAGAAATAATACTGTTCATTTTTACTCCTTAGTAACCATTGTACCAGCACCCTCGTCAGTAAAGAGCTCCATAAGAATGGAGTGAGGAATTCTGCCGTCCATGATAATTACGTTTTCTACGCCATGTGAAAGGGCATCAATGCAGCACTGAACCTTGGGGATCATGCCACCGGAAACAACACCTGTCTCAATAAGCTGGCTTGCCTCTGTGCTTGTAATCTGAGGGATCAAGGTATCTGGGTCGTCCTTGTCCTTAAGGATGCCAGCAATATCTGTCATCATAATAAGTCTCTCTGCACCCAATGCACCTGCAACGCGAGCTGCTGCTGTATCTCCGTTAATGTTATAAACATTTCCGTCCTTGTCGCATCCTACTGTGGAAACAACGGGAATATATCCCTTTTCCAAAAGGTCAAGAACTGGCTGGATGTTTACGTTAGTAATGTTACCAACAAATCCAAGCTTCTCGTTCTTAAAATCTGCCTCGATCATTCTGCCGTCAATACCGGAAATACCCATGGCCTTGCCGCCCTTCATTTCCAATAGGTTAACCAAATTCTTGTTAACCTTACCTGCAAGAACCATCTGTACAATATCTACTGTTTCCTTGTCTGTAACTCTAAGTCCATCTACGAACTGAGCCTTTTTGCCAAGGAGAGACATTGTCTCAGAAATCTCTGGACCACCGCCGTGAACGAGAACAACCTTAACGCCTACAAGCCACAAAAGAACTATGTCCTCCATAACCTGCATCTTAAGTTGCTCGTTGATCATGGCATTGCCGCCGTACTTAACTACAACGAGCTGGCCGCTATATCTACGAATATAAGGGAGAGCCGCTGTGAGAACCTCTGCTCTCTCTGCATTTGAAAATCTAGTGTGCATTATTTACTCCTTTATGTACGGTAGTCGCCGTTGATCTTTACATAGTCGTATGTAAGATCGCATCCCCAAGCAGAAGCACCAAATGGTCCGTCGCCAAGGTTAATCAAAATCTCGATTTCCTTTTCGAGGAGGATTTCCTTAGCAATTTCCTCAGAGAAAGGAACGCCTGCGCCATCCTTGCAAACCTGAATTTGACCCTTAGCAGACTTAAAGGATACATCTACCTTATCTACGTCAACATTGGCTCCACTGTAACCGATTGCACAAAGCACGCGTCCCCAGTTAGCATCTGCACCAAACATAGCTGCCTTAAGAAGGCTAGAGCAAATAACACTCTTAGCGCAAATCTTAGCTGTTTCCTCGTCCTGTGCACCTGTTGCGATACACTCCAAAAGCTTAGTTGCGCCCTCGCCATCACCTGCAATCATTCTGCAAAGGTTAACTGTAATGGCGTTGAGAGCCTCCATAAATACTGTGAAGTCCTCACCTTCCTCTGTGATTTCCTGGTTGCCTGCCATTCCGTTTGCAAGAACTGTAACCATGTCGTTAGTGGAAGTGTCACCATCTACGCTAAGCATATTAAATGTCTTGGTAACATCCTTGGAAAGTGCCTTGTGAAGCATTTCTGCAGAAATAGCAGCATCTGTTGTGATGAACACAAGCATTGTTGCCATGTTGGGGTGAATCATACCACTACCCTTGGCAATACCGCCCATACGGCAAACCTTGCCACCTACCTCAAACTCTACTGCGATCTCCTTAGGACATGTATCTGTTGTCATAATAGCCTGTGCTGCTGCATGGCCGTTATCCTCTGCAAGACCTGCTACCAACTCTGTCATGGCATTTGCAATGGGAGTAATGTTAAGTGGCTGACCAATAACGCCTGTGGATGCTACCACAACGTCAGATGCCTTAACGCCAATTGCATCTTCTACAAGTTTGCACATATCCCAAGCAACCTGCTCGCCATCTGCGTTGCAAGTATTTGCATTACCACTGTTGCAAATAACAGCCTGTGCATAGCCGTTGGAAATGTTCTGCTTAGTAACCTTAAGGGGAGCACCCTTTACAAGGTTAGTTGTATATACTGCTGCTGCAGTTGCTGGAACCTGACTAACAATAAGAGCCAAGTCCTTTTTAGTCTGGTTTCTGCGAATACCGCAATGTATTCCGTTTGCCTTAAATCCTGTTGCGGCACATACGCCACCTGGAATCAAATTCATGGAAAATCTCCTTGTTTTATACATTCAAGCCAGTTGTCTCATCGACACCTAACATAATATTCATATTCTGAATGGCTGCTCCAGAAGCACCCTTGCCCAAGTTATCGAACCTAGAAACCAAGAGAATTCTGTCATCGTTTCCATATACGCCAATCTCCATGTCGTCTCTACCGCTAAAGGCTGCACTGCTAAGCATGCCGTCCTCGTCGGGAGAATTGTTAACACGGATAAGGCCATTGGTGTAGTAGTTAGCATAAAGTTCCTGCACATCTGCCACAGAACCCTTAATGTCCTTAGCAAATACTGGAACTGTAACCTCCATACCACTGTAGAAATCTCCAACTATGGGGCAAAATGCTGGCATGTTATCAATACCACAGAGCTTTGACATCTCCTTAAGATGCTTGTGCTGCTGTGTAAGAGCATACTGTCTAGGACCCTTGAGAAGTGGACTTCTGTTAGCGTCCTCATACTCTGCGATCATCTTTTTGCCTCCACCAGAATAACCAGTCAGAGAGAAGCAGCTAAGTGCCACATCCTTGGAAAGCATACCTGCCTGAACCAATGGTGCCACTAACGCAATAAAGCCACTGGCGTGGCAGCCTGGATTAGCAATCCTGTTAGAGTTAGCAATAAGCTCTCTCTGACCTGCTAATTCAGCCATACCATAAACCCAACCAGAGGCTGTACGATGTGCTGTAGATGTATCAATAATTCTAGTGTTAGAACCCTCCGCCAAAGCCACTGCTTCAATGGCTGCTGCATCTGGGAGACATAAGAAAACGATTTCTGCTTCGTGTATAGCTTGTTTCCTTGCCTCTGGGTCCTTGCGAACATCGTCCGCTAATTTTATCAAATTTATGTCCTGACGGCTACTAAGTCTTTCTTCAATACGAAGACCTGTTGTGCCTGCGCTTCCGTCAATAAAAACCTTGGTCATCTTCCAAGCACCTCATTTACATATTTAATCTGCATTTCTACAGACTCTACTGAAGTTCCGCCTACGGAAATTCTCTTGCTTACACATGCCTCAAGGGAAATATCCTCATATACATCCTGCTGGAAAATATCTGAGAACTCCTGATACTCCTCTAAAGTCATGGACTCCAAAACCTTGTTGTTCTGGATGCAGTATGCCACGATGGAACCAGAAATCTTGTATGCTGCTCTAAAAGGAAGTCCCTTCTTAACAAGATAGTCTGCCAAGTCTGTGGCGTTAATAAAGCCCTGCTGTGCAGCCTTCATCATATTCTCTGGAATAGCCTTAAGTGTATCAACCATTCCAACGAACACCTTAAGGCACATCTTAATTGTATCACAAGCGTCAAAAATGCTTTCCTTGTCCTCCTGCATGTCCTTGTTATATGCAAGGGGCAAACCCTTAAGAGTTGTGAGAAGTGCCATCAAATCGCCATATACACGGCCTGTCTTACCTCTTACAAGCTCTGCCATGTCGGGATTTTTCTTCTGTGGCATGATGGATGAACCAGTTGTGTAAGCATCGGAAAGCTCCACGAACTTGAACTCCCAGCTGGACCAAAGGATGATTTCCTCGGAGAATCTGGACAAGTGCATCATGGCTACTGAAATAGCGCTCATGAGCTCAACACAGAAGTCTCTGTCGGAAACACCATCTAGGGAATTGAGGCAGATGGAGTCAAATCCAAGCTCCTTTGCCTCAAAATACCTATCTGTTTCGTAAGTAGTACCTGCCAATGCGCAGCAACCAATGGGGGACTGGTTCATTCTCTTGCGACAATCTGCCAATCTGTCCAAATCTCTGAGGAACATCATGGCGTATGCCATAAGGTGGTGTCCAAAGGTAATGGGCTGTGCTCTCTGGAGATGTGTGTATCCTGGCATGATGGTGGCCTTGTACTCCTCCGCCTTGGCTGTGACTACGGAAGTCAAATCCTTAAGCAAATCAGAAATTTCGTCCACCTGGTCTCTCAGATACATGCGAATATCCAAAGCTACCTGGTCGTTACGGCTACGTGCTGTGTGAAGCTTTTTGCCAACGTCACCAAGTCTCTCTGTGAGAACCTGCTCCACAAACATGTGGATGTCCTCGCAATCTAAGTCTATGGCCAAGGCGCCACTATCTAAGTCCTGCAAGATAGTCTCAAGGCCTGCAATCAAGGTGTCTGCATCCTCTCTTGTGATGATGCCCTGATTAGCCAACATAGCTGCATGAGCCATGCTTCCTGTGATATCCTGCCTGTACATGCGGCTATCAAAGGAAATGGATGAGTTGAAATCATCTGCTATCTTGTCTGTAATACCGGCGGTGCGCCCTGCCCACATCTTAGCCATTAAAATTCTCCTAATTACTTGTTCTCGTTCTGCTTATTAACCATGGCCTGAACCTTGATTGGCAAACCGTAAAGGTTAATGAAACCTGTTGCATCTGTCTGATCGTAATCGCTCTCACCGAATGTAGCGATTTCCTCGCTGTACAAGGAGTACTTGCTCCATACTCCAGCGTTGATCATGTTACCCTTGTAAAGCTTAAGCTTAACCTTACCTGTAACCTTCTCCTGTGTCTTGTCAACGAATGCGGAAAGTGCCTCTCTCAAAGGAGTGAACCACTGGCCGTTGTATACAAGCTCAGCGAATGTGATAGAAAGTCTCTGTTTCTCATGGAGTGTCATCTTGTCAAGACAGATGCTCTCCAAAACGCTGTGAGCCTTGTAAAGGATTGTTCCACCTGGAGTCTCGTATACGCCACGACACTTCATACCAACAAGTCTGTTCTCTACGATGTCGATGATACCGATACCATTTGCGCCACCGATCTGGTTAAGCTTAAGGATAATATCTCTTGCAGACATCTTCTCGTCGTTCAAAGCTACTGGAACGCCCTGCTCAAAATCAAGTGTGATATATGTTGGAACGTCAGGAGCCTGGATTGGGGAAACGCCCATTTCAAGGAAACCTGGCTTCTCATACTGTGGCTCATTGCCTGTATCCTCAAGGTCCATACCCTCGTGAGAAAGGTGCCACAAGTTCTTGTCCTTAGAGTAGTTAGTCTCTCTGTTAATCTTAAGAGGAATGTTATGAGCCTCTGCGTACTCGATCTCCTCTTCACGGGACTTAATATCCCACTCTCTCCATGGAGCGATGATTGGCATATCTGGGCAGAAATGCTTAAGTGTCAACTCAAAACGAACCTGATCATTACCCTTACCTGTGCAACCATGGCAAATAGCATCTGCACCCTCTTTGATAGCGATCTCTGCAAGACCCTTAGCAATACATGGACGTGCATGAGATGTACCAAGCAAGTACTCCTCGTATACGGCACCAGCCTTCATGCAGGGGATGATATACTCGTCTACATACTCCTCTGTCTGGTCAAGAACATAAAGCTTAGAAGCACCTGTCTTAAGAGCCTTCTCCTCAAGACCCTCAAGTTCGTCTGCCTGACCTACGTTACCGGAAACTGCAATAACTTCACAATTGTTATAGTTCTCCTTGAGCCATGGGATGATGATAGAAGTATCAAGACCACCGGAATAAGCAAGAACAACTTTTTTAATATCCTTTTTATTCATTTCAAATGCTCCTTTATGCATAAATATTCAAAAATAATAGAGACAATTTTAGCCATTAATCCCTAAGGTGTCAACTAATATAGAGTAGAAAACCTTAATAAAAATAAACAACTTTTCTCGAGAAAAGCTGTTTATTAAACAATTGATTAAATATTCATTTTTATGCATAAAATTCAATATTTATGCAGTGTATTTGAATGGTTTATTATGTATATTTGCTTAGACTTTATTCTTCTATCCTATTAATGACTATGGTCTGTCCAACTTCATAATAAGTTGTTTCTCTAACCTCTAGTGTAACTGCTGTTTTTTTCCTGTCTTCGACTTCCCAACATTCAAGGTATTCTTTTTCTTGTCCTTCCTGTGGGTCATCCAGTAGGTAAATATAAATAAATCCTGTATGATTATCTAAATCTAACTTAACCTCTACGGTTTCATCCCCCACCTGAATAGTGCCTATGCCGTCAAGATTTTCCTGCACAACAAATTCTAAGGATCCCTCCTCGGACACCCATGTGCTTCCAATGGCATTTTTAGCACTAATTTCTCCTTTTGCTCTTACAATAATTACAAAAAGCACTAAAGCAGACTCTACAATCATGACAATAGCGTAAATGGCGAAAGCAACTGCAGCTACTATTCCTGCTATTTTTAACAATTTGAAAGTTAGCTCTCTATTCATCTCTTTCTCCTAACAGTAAACCGCTTACTACCAAGAATTCAACCTTTGATTTGAAACTTACTTTTCTATTCTAAATCCAGATATGACAGAACGTATTCGTATACCACATCCTCGACTTTTCCTTGATTAATTTTCATAACGTTCTTTATTCTGTTCTTCTATTTTACCACTAGCACTGCTCCCATACTATCTTTTTTAGGCAACAAAAAACCGAGGTTTCCCCCGGTTAAATTTGTCTTATATTTTTCTCACTAACGCTGTGACTCACTAGCGAGCGAAACGAGCGTATACTAGCAACGCAGTTGCGGCTCACTAGCGAATGCAATGAGCAGCCACTAGCCGAAGGCGGCTCACTAGGCGCAGCCGGATTACTAGAACGCAACGCGTTCGGCCTACTAGGCGTAGCCGGCTCACTAGCGAGTGAAACGAGCGTATACTAGCAAGCTTTGCTTGCGGCTCACTAGCGCGATAACGCGGCTCACTAAATTCAGCTTTGCGCCACAATGCCGTCAACAAACTGCTTTGCTGCTCTTGCGGATCTGCCACCTCTGCCAAGTGCGAATCTCTCAGCCAACAAGTCAAGCTCCTCCACGTCCATGGTGACACCTCTCTCCTGTGCCAAGTGATGCACAATATCAAGGTATGTCTTCTTGTCTGGCTTAGAGAATGTAATCTGAATACCAAATCTCTCAGACAGAGAAATAATCTCCTGCATTGTGTCATTCCTATGCACATCATCACCATCTCTATCGGAGAATGTCTCCTTAACCAAATGACGACGGTTGCTTGTGGCATAGATAACAACATTCTGTGACTTAGCAGATACAGAGCCCTCCAAAATAGCCTTAAGTGCGCTGAAGTTATCGTCATCCTTCTGGAAAGAAAGATCGTCGATAAACAAGATAAACTTAAGTGGATTGCTGTTAAGCTCGTCCAAAATAGCAGGAATTTCCCTAAGCTGCTCCTTGCGAACTTCCAAAATTCTAAGTCCTCTGTTATAAAGCTCGTTTACCACAGCCTTAATAGTGGATGACTTACCTGTTCCTGCATCGCCTGTAAGCAAAATGTTTGCTGCGGGCTTACCTTCAAGCAGTGCCATGGTGTTGTCCATGATAATCTTCTGCTCTCTCTCATAGTCAACCAAGGATGCAAGACGAGTTCTGTCAGGATTAAATACAGGCACAATAACATTGGATGAGTTGATATAGAACATACGATGCTTAGCATATATGCCATAACCATACTGACCAATATTGTCAATTCTAGCTCTATAGCTACCTGCAATGTCCAGCTTGCTAACCTGGAACTCTGGCAAATATCCATCCCAGTTCAGATTCTGTCTAAGATCTACTGGAGTTAAGTCTGCAACTGCCTGCAGAACCTCTAACTCCTCATTAGCACATCTAACAATCTCTGCGCCTGGCTCTTTGCCACTGCCAATCATACGAATATATGGATTTTCTGTGTCATTTACCACATCCTGCACATAATGAGTAAGGCTGGGGCTGCCAGAAACATACAGTCCATTTACGAATTCACCATAGGCAGACACTGCAAGCGCCAAGTCCCCGGATTGCTCCAGGGACAAGTAATTACACAGGGAATCAATTACGGGATCCTTGAGAAGATCACGGAAAATCGCCAGTGCCTTAAGCCTAATATATAGATTTTTAAGGCTCATATTATTCATTAGTTAAGTATAGCTCCCTTAGCTCCGCTAGATACCAAAGATGCATATCTCTTAAGGTATCCAGACAGTTCCTTAGTCTTGGGCACGAAATTCTTCATTCTCTCATCCAAGATATCCTGATCTACCAAGAGCTCAAGCTTGTTCTCTGGAATGTTGATGCTGATGATATCACCCTCCTCTACAACACCGATAAGACCACCAGATGCTGCCTCGGGGGAAACGTGTCCAATACATGCGCCTCTAGTTGCGCCACTGAATCTACCGTCAGTAATAAGTGCTACGCTGTTGCCAAGACCCATACCCATAATAGCGGATGTTGGGTTAAGCATTTCTCTCATACCAGGACCACCCTTTGGACCCTCGTAGCGAATAACTACAACGTCTCCAGGCTGAATCTTACCAGCATTAATAGCTGCCTGTGCATCCTCTTCACACTCAAATACTCTAGCAGGACCCTGGTGTACCAACATTTCGGGAAGAACTGCAGAACGCTTAACAACGCTGCCCTCTGGAGCCAAATTACCTCTCAGAACGGCAATGCCACCTGTCTGGCTATATGGATCCTCTACAGGACGAATAACGTTATGGTCAAGGTTAATGCAACCCTCGATGTTCTCGCCAACTGTCTTACCAGATACTGTCCTGCAGTCTGTATTAAGGAGACCAATCTTGTTAAGCTCGTTCATTACAGCATATACGCCGCCTGCCTCATCAAGCTCCTCGATATATGTGCGACCAGCAGGAGCCAAGTGGCACAAGTTAGGAGTCTTAGCGCTAATATCGTTAGCAATATCAAGGTTAATCTCAATACCACACTCGTGTGCAATTGCTGGCAAGTGAAGCATACTGTTAGTGGAGCAACCAAGTGCCATATCTACAGTAAGAGCATTTTGGAATGCCGCCTCAGTCATAATGTCTCTAGGACGAATATTCTTCTTGAGCAACTCCATAACTGCCATACCAGCATGCTTAGCAAGCTCAATTCTAGCAGAATATACAGCAGGTACTGTGCCGTTGCCCTTAAGGCCCATGCCCAATGCCTCTGTCAAGCAGTTCATGGAGTTAGCTGTGTACATACCAGAGCAAGAACCACATGTAGGACATGTCTTGCACTCGTACTCACGGAGCTTAGCCTCAGTAATCTTACCTGCGTTGAACTGACCTACTGCCTCAGAAATAGATGAGAAGCTAGTCTTAGCGCCATCTACGTGACCAGCAAGCATAGGACCGCCGCTAACAAATACAGTGGGAACATTAAGTCTAGCTGCTGCCATAAGAAGGCCAGGAACGTTCTTGTCACAGTTAGGAACCATAACAAGTGCGTCGAATCCATGTGCCATAGCCATAGCCTCTGTGGAGTCTGCAATAAGGTCACGAGTTACCAAGGAATACTTCATTCCTGTATGGCCCATGGCAATACCGTCACAAACAGCAATTGCGGGGAACACAATAGGTGTGCCCCCTGCCATTGCAACGCCAATGCGAACTGCATCTACAATTTTATCGATGTTCATATGTCCTGGAACAATCTCATTGTAGGAGCTAACAATACCAACTAAAGGTCTGCTAATCTCCTCCTCTGTAAGTCCCAGAGCGTGGTACAAAGCTCTGTGAGGAGCATTCTGTGTACCATTTTTAAGTGCATTGCTTTTCATATAAACCCCTTAGGTTAAATTAGTTGTTAATGAGCTTATCCTCGCCGTTCCAGCTGTAAAGCTTACGGATCTCCTCACCTACAATCTCTGCAGGATGCTCTGCTGCGATCTTTCTCATAGCATTGAAGTGTACCTGAGAACCTGCGTTAGACATGTCAAGGAGGAAGTCCTTAGCAAATGTACCATCCTGAATGTCCTTGAGAACCTTCTTCATAGCCTTCTTTGTCTCGTCTGTGATGATCTTAGGACCTGTGATGTAGTCGCCGTACTCAGCTGTGTTGGAGATGGAGTAACGCATGCCTGCGAAACCGCTCTGGTAAATAAGGTCAACGATGAGCTTCATCTCGTGTACGCACTCGAAATATGCGTTTCTTGGGTCATAACCAGCCTCAACAAGAGTCTCGAAACCTGCCTGCATCAAAGCGCAAACACCACCGCAGAGAACTGCCTGCTCACCGAAGAGGTCTGTCTCTGTCTCTGTGCGGAAGTTTGTCTCAAGAACACCAGCTCTTGCGCCGCCGATACCTGCTGCATAAGCAAGACCGATATCCCATGCATCGCCTGTAGCATCCTGCTCAACAGCAATAAGACAAGGAACACCCTTACCTGCCTGGTACTCGGAACGTACTGTGTGACCAGGGCCCTTAGGAGCAACCATGATTACGTTAACGTTCTTTGGTGGCTTAATGCAACCGAAGTGAATATTGAAACCGTGAGCAAATGCCAATGTCTTACCCTCTGTAAGGTTAGGCTCGATGCTCTCCTTGTAAAGCTGTGCCTGCTTCTCGTCGTTGATGAGGATCATGATAAGGTCTGCTGCCTTAGCTGCCTCTGCTGCTGTCATAACCTTAAGACCCTGAGCCTCAGCCTTAGCCCAGCTCTTGGAACCCTCGTAAAGACCTACGATAACGTTAACACCGCTATCCTTAAGGTTGAGAGCGTGAGCATGGCCCTGAGAACCATAACCGATAATAGCAACTGTCTTGCCACTAAGTCTCTGGATATCGCAATCCTGCTGATAGAAAATTCTGTTCATTTTTATGTACCTCTTTCTTTGTTTTTGAAATATGTCTAATTAAAATAATGTGACGTTACGGATAGTCTCGTCGCCTCTCTCAAGGGAAACGATACCTGTACGGCAGATTTCCAAAATTTCATAATCACGCATAATGTTAATGAAATTATCGATCTTTCTGCTATCTCCTACCATCTGAATCATAACAGCTGCCTTTGTATAGTCAACAATTTTGCCCTCATATGCATCGGATGCTGCTGTAATTTCACCACGTGTCTCTGGGTTATTGCCTAACTTAATCAACAAAAGCTCTCTACTAACTGTATTCTCTGAGTTAAGCTCAATGATGGAACATGCGTCTGGCAACTTATAAAGCTGGTTAATGAGCTGCTGCTTAGTATCCTCCTCACCCTCTGACTGAATAGTAATTCTAGAATACTGTGTAGATTCTGTCTCACTAACTGTCAGTGATGTAATGTTAAACTGTCTGCGTCTGAACATGCTAGTAACACGATTCAAAACACCGAACTGGTTATTTACTAGAATAGCCACTGTAAATCTGCTCATGTTAATCACCTATCTTTGTAATAATGTCATCCATGGAACCTCCAGGAGGCAACATTGGCAATACGAATTCGTCCTTGTCAACTGCACAATCAATAAGGTATGGACCATCGCAGCTAAATGCCTCTGTCAAGCTCTGATCAAGCTCTTCCAATGTAAAGGCTCTGCTACCCTTAGCTCCAAATGCCTCGGCTAACTTAACAAAGTCAGTCTTGCGATCAAGAACTGTGTTGGAGTAGTGCTTATTAAAGAAAAGTGTCTGCCACTGGCGAACCATTCCCAGAACGCCATTGTTCATTACCAAAACAACAATTGGCAAGTTCTCATGAACTGCAGTTGCCATTTCGTTAAGACACATTCCGAAACTACCATCGCCAGTAACGAGAACTGTCTTCTCCTTAGTACCCATCTGAGCACCAATTGCAGCGCCTAAGCCAAATCCCATTGTACCCAAACCACCACTGGAAATAAAGCGTCTTGTGTTCTCGAACTTAGCATACTGTGCTGTCCACATCTGATGCTGACCTACGTCTGTAGCAATAGGTGTGTTAGGAGCCAAATGCTTGTTAAGTGTCTCAATAACGTTCTTAGGAGTCATGCCCTGACGGTTATCGCCATTCTGATGTTCCTCAGTCTTGAAACCCTCAACCATGCCCATCCACTCAGGACGCTCCACCTTGTTAATAAGTGGAAGCAACTTCTGAAGTGTAAGCTTAACGTCTCCTCTAAGTCCATGAGCTACGTTAACAGTCTTAGAAAGCTCTGCGCCGTCGATGTCGATGTGAACAATCTTAGCCTTAGTAGCAAACTTTGCTCTGTTACCTGTTACTCTGTCATTAAATCTTGCGCCCAATGCAATAATACAATCTGCGTTATGCATAGAAATGGAACAAGCGTAATGTCCGTGCATACCCTGCATTCCAAGGAATCTAGGATGATTAGTTGCTACTCCAGAAACGCCCATGAAGGAGCATCCAATAGGAGCATCAATCTTATCAGCCAACTGGCAAAGTTCTTCCTGTGCATCGGATGCGATCAAACCACCACCGAAATAAATAAATGGTCTCTCGCAGCTGTTGATACACTCTGCTGCCTGCTGGATACGAATCTCCTTAGCTGCTGACTTTTCGTCTGGCTCAACCTTTGCCTGTGGCTCATAATCCCACATTGCAATCTGCACATCCTTAGGTACGTCAACCAAAACAGGTCCTGGTCTACCGGATGAAGCCAACTTAAATGCCTCTCTAAGTGTATCTGCCAACTTGTCTACAGAGCCAACAAAGAAGTTGTGCTTTGTAATTGGAAGAGTAACACCTGTAATATCGATTTCCTGGAAACTATCTGTACCAATATGTGTAGTAGGAACGTTTCCTGTAATAGCTACCATTGGGATAGAGTCCAAATATGCTGTAGCAATACCTGTAACCAGGTTAGTAGCTCCAGGGCCAGATGTAGCAATAACTACTCCAACCTTGCCTGTAGCTCTAGCATATCCATCTGCAGCATGTGCTGCACCCTGCTCATGAGCTGTCAGAACGTGATGGAGCTCATCACGATACTTGTATAATGAGTCATACACATTGATGATCTGTCCGCCTGGATAACCGAAAACCACATCGCATCCCTGCTCGATCAGTGTACGAACTAAAATGTCGGATCCTGATAATCTCATATATTAACCTTTCACTAAGTTGTCCAAAATCAATTTACCCATGTCGGAGCATCCAACGCGAGTGCACATGGCTGCCTCTGCCTCATCCTGAGGGAAGATATCGCCTGTACGGTAACCACCATCAAGAACCTTAGAAACTGCATTCTCGATGCATGTTGCCTCGTCTGCCATGTCAAAGCTATATCGTAGCATCATTGCCACAGAAAGGATAGTACCAATTGGGTTTGCAATATCCTTGCCAGCAATATCTGGTGCAGAACCATGAATGGGCTCATAAAGGCCACAGGAGGAACTGCCAAGGCTGGAGGATGGAATCATGCCGATGGAACCTGTAATCATAGATGCCTCATCGGACAAAATATCGCCAAACATGTTCTCTGTAACTACAACGTCAAACTGAGATGGGTCCTTAACAATCTGCATAGCACAGTTGTCAACCAACATGTCTGTAAGCTCAACATCGGGATACTCCTCTGCAAGCTTGTGCATAACTGCCTTCCAAAGTCTACTAGAATCGAGAACGTTGCTCTTCTCTACTGAACAAAGCTTACCGCCTCTCTTGCGAGCTGTCTCAAAACCGATTCTACCGATGCGCTCAATCTCTGCCTCGGAGTACTTAAGCTCGTCGATTGCAACCTTCTGACCATCTACTTCTTCTGTTCTGTGATCGCCAAAGTAAATACCACCGATCAACTCTCTTACGATAATAAAGTCGATGCCCTTTTCTACGATCGCTGGCTTAAGTGGAGATGCCCCTGCAAGCTGAGGCCAAATCTTAGCTGGACGATTGTTGCTGTATACGCCCATGCCTGCTCTCAGTCTAAGGAGTCCCTTCTCTGGACGCATATTGCCGGGAACGTTGTTCCACTTAGGTCCACCAACTGCACCAAGCAAAACGCTGTCGGAGTTAATGCACTTGTCCAACATATCCTGTGGAAGTGGATCGCCCCACTTATCAATTGCACAGCCACCCATATCTACATCTGTATAAGTAAAGCTATGTCCATAGAGGTCTGCTACCTTGTCCAAAACAAGCAATGCCTGATTAACAATCTCTGGACCGATACCGTCGCCTCTAATAACTGCAATGTTCTTGTTCATTTTAATTCTCCTTGAGAGAGGCCAAAAGTCCTCCGCTCCTGATAATATTCTGAATAAATTCTGGGAAAGGCTCAGCCTTGTATGTCTTGCCAGTTGTCAAGTTGTTAATAATACCTGTGTCGAAATCAACGTGAACCTGATCGCCTGCATTAATTTCCTCAGCTGCCTGCTCACACTCCAGAATTGGAAGTCCGATATTAATAGCATTTCTGTAGAAAATTCTAGCAAAGCTCTTAGCAATAACACAACCTGTGCCGCATGTCTTAATAACCAATGGAGCATGCTCTCTAGATGAGCCGCAACCAAAGTTCCAACCAGCTACCATAACGTCGCCTGCCTGTACCTTGGATACAAATGTTGTATCAATATCCTCCATGCAGTGCTTAGCCAATTCCTTAGCATCAGAGGTGTTAAGGTAACGAGCTGGGATAATAACGTCTGTATCCACGTTATCTGGATACTTAAAAACTAAACCCTGTGTATTCATACCTTATGCCTCCTGTGGTGCTGTAATGTAACCTGTAAGTGCGCTTGTTGCTGCTGTAAGGGGACTTGCAAGGTAAACTTCACTTTCTACGTGACCCATACGACCTACAAAGTTTCTGTTAGTTGTAGCAATACATCTCTCGCCTGCTGCCAAGATACCCATGTATCCGCCAAGGCAAGGTCCACAAGTAGGAGTGGAAACAACTGCTCCTGCATCAATAAACGCTGTGATATAGCCCTTTTCGATACACTCCTTATAGATTTGCATTGTTGCTGGGATGATGATGCATCTAACGCCATCTGCAACCTTCTTGCCATTGAGTACCTTGTATGCTGCTTCCATGTCCTCTATACGGCCATTTGTGCAGCTGCCGATTACTACCTGGTCAATCTTAATGTCGCTCAAAACCTTGGCTGGCTTAGTATTCTCTGGAAGGTGAGGACATGCAACTACTGGAACGATCTCAGAAAGGTTAATATCGATAACCTTCTCATACTCTGCGTCCTCGTCTGCCTCAAATACCACAGGCTCTCTCTCGGATCTACCCTTTAAGTAATCAAGTGTTACCTGGTCTACTGGGAAAATGCCATTCTTAGCACCAGCCTCAATAGCCATGTTGCAAATGCAAAGTCTGTCGTCCATGGAAAGAGTGGAAACACCCTCGCCAACGAACTCCATGCTGCGGTACAATGCGCCATCAACGCCGATCATACCGATAATCGTCAAAATAACGTCCTTGCCGCTACAGTCGCTGTTAAGCTTACCTGTAAGATTGAACTTAATAGCAGAAGGAACCTTGAACCATGCTGTACCTGTTGCCATACCTGCTGCCATATCTGTGGAACCAACGCCTGTGGAGAAAGCTCCCAAAGCACCGTATGTACATGTGTGGCTGTCAGCACCGATAATGCAGTCGCCTGCAGTTACTACGCCCTGCTCTGGCAACAATGCGTGCTCGATACCCATCTTGCCAACATCGTAGAAGTGGCTTACGCAATGGCTACAAGCAAACTCTCTGCACTGCTTAGACTGCTCAGCTGCCTTAATATCCTTGTTTGGAACAAAGTGGTCCAAAACAATTGCAATCTTGTCCTTATCAAAAACCTTATCAAAACCTGCCTTGTTAAACTCGTTAACAGCTACTGGAGTTGTAATATCGTTACCTAAAACAATGTCAAGCTTTGCGCTAATGAGCTGCCCTGCCTTAACAGAATCAAGACCAGCATGACTAGCCAAAATCTTTTGAGTCATTGTCATTCCCATTTTTCAATCCTCCTTATGCATTACAAGAATTGTTGTATGCACTAATTAAAGCATTAATACTTGCTCTGATAATATCTGTATCAGTGCCTGCGCCCCAGCTTACGGAGCCATCCTCAAGTTCCAATCCGATGTATGCTGCAGCAGTACTCTGGGAGCTCTGTCTCTGCATACTGTGCTCTGTGTAAACCTTGAGCTTAAAGTTACTACCTGTGTAGTCCTTAAGTGCGTTGCTAACTGCGTCAAGAGAACCGTTGCCCTCTGCGTGAATTGTTGTCTTAGCACCGTCCTTAACAAAGGAAATATATGCCTCAACGCCATTGTCTACCTGAGTAAAGTTCATCTTAGAAACCTTAATAGGCTGGCTGTTGTTCATGTAGTTCTCCACAAATACGTTAAGAACGTCTGTTGCCTTGAGTTCTCTGTGCTCGTGATCAGAAACGCTCTTGCAAAGGTAGCTCAAATGCTCTCTCATCTCAGGTGGCAATACATAGCCATATGCCTGTTCGAGAAGGTAACCAATACCGCCCTTACCAGACTGAGAGTTAACGCGGATAACGTCAGCCTCGTAAACTCTGTTAATGTCGTGTGGATCAATCGGGATGTAAGGAACATTCCACTGATTAAGCTCATGATCCTCTCTCCACTTCATACCCTTAGCAATAGCATCCTGGTGGCTACCAGAGAATGCTGCAAATACAAGTGCGCCAGCATAAGGAGCTCTCTCGTAAACGTGCATTCTTGTGCACTTTTCGTACACCTCAACAATGTGGGGCATATTGCTAAAATCAAGTCTTGGGTCAACACCGTGGGAGTACATGTTCATTGCCAATGTAATAATGTCAACATTACCTGTTCTCTCACCATTACCAAACAAAGTACCCTCTACTCTGTCAGCGCCTGCCAACAATGCAAGCTCTGTATCTGCAACACCTGTACCTCTATCGTTGTGTGGGTGCAGAGAAAGTGTTACGTGCTCACGGTACTTTAAGTTTTCGCTCATGTACTCTACCTGGCTAGCATAAACATGAGGCAAGCTCATCTCTACTGTTACAGGCAAGTTGATGATTACGTTGTTTGTCTCAGAAGGCTCCAAAATATCCAAAACCGCATTACATACTTCCAATGCATATTCTGGCTCTGTGCCTGTGAAACTCTCAGGAGAATACTCGAAACGGAAGTTGCCCTCATACTCAGCTGCCAACTGCTTAACAAGCTTAGCACCCTCAATGGCGATCTGCTTAACCTGCTCCTTGGACTTCTTGAAAACCTGCTCTCTCTGAGCAACGCTTACAGAGTTGTAGAAGTGGATAATAGCATTTGGTGCGCCCTTACATGCCTCAAATGTCTTACGAATAATGTGCTCTCTGCACTGTGTGAGAACCTGAACTGTAACATCCTCAGGAATCATGTTGTTCTCAATAAGTGTGCGGAGGAACTCGTACTCTGTTTCAGAAGCTGCGGGGAAACCTACCTCAATCTCCTTAAATCCTACCTGCAAAAGCAAGCGATACATCTCAAGCTTTTCTTCAAGGCTCATGGGAATAACCAAACTCTGGTTGCCATCTCTAAGGTCTACGCTACACCATGCCGGTGCCTTTTCGATATGATCCTTTTGAACCCACTTGTAATGCACGCCAGGTGCTGGGTAATATCCAATTTTATACTTATTAAAATCCATGTTATCTCCTAATTAAACCTCAGCAATAGTGTCAACTTCTACCAAAACGTTCTTAGGTAGAGTCTTAACTGCAACACAGGAACGTGCTGGCTTACCTGTGAAGTACTTTGCATATACGCCATTAAATGCAGCGAAATCTGCCATATCTGCTAAGAAACATGTTGTCTTAACTACCTTTTCCAAGGAGGAACCTGCTGCTGTCAATACAGCCTCAACGTTTTTGCAAACCTGCTCTGTCTGCTCCTCAATTGTTGTAGCCTCAATAGCGCCAGTTGCTGGATTAATCGGAATCTGTCCAGATGTGAATACGAGATTACCGAGAACCTTTGCCTGAGAATATGGGCCAATAGCCTCTGGTGCGTTAGGTGTATATACTGTCTGTGCCATTTTATTTCTCCTTAGTTAACAATTCTAAATCCCTCTTTAGTAAGGGCATCCACAATCTCCTGCACGTGATCGTAATTACGTGTTTCCATTGTGATTCTGAGGTAGCAGCCGTTAACACTCTTAGTAGTGCCTGCTCTCTCGTGGTGTACAGATGTTACGTTACCGCCACAATCTGCAATAATTCTAGATACATCCTTAAGCTGACCTGGCTTGTCGAGGAGTTCGATAAGCAAATCTGTCTGTCTACCAGACTTGATAAGGCCTCGCTCAATAACTCTGGACAAGGAGGTAACGTCGATGTTACCACCAGAAACTACGCTAACAACTCTCTTGCCCTGAATGGGGAACTTGTCAAACATAGCTGCTGCTACAGATACGGCACCTGCGCCCTCTGCAACCATCTTCTGCTTCTCAATAAGAGTCAAAATAGCAGATGAAATCTCGTCCTCGTTAACTACTGCCATATCGTCAACATAATCGGAAATAAACTTAAATGTGTTATCTCCAGGTCTCTTAACTGCGATACCATCTGCAATAGTAGAAACGCTGTCTAATGTCTCAATCTTGCCGCTCTTAATGGAGTTATACATGCTAGGAGCACCTGCTGCCTGTACGCCGTAAACCTTAATGGAAGGTCTCAAAGCCTTAATAGCATATGCAACGCCGGAAATAAGTCCGCCACCACCTACTGGAACAATAACTGCATCGATATTGTCTAGGTCGTTAAGAATTTCAAGGCCGATTGTTCCCTGACCAGCAATAACATTTTCGTCGTCAAAGGGATGTACAAATGTGAATCCCTTTTCATCTCTTAGTTCAATAGCCTTTTTGTATGCGTCGTCGTAACAACCTTCGACCAAACATACATCTGCGCCATAACCCTTAGTAGCCTCAATCTTGGAAATTGGAGCTGTGTCGGGAAGGCAAATTAGAGAGGAAATGCCACATTTAGAAGCAGCAAGTGCAACGCCCTGTGCGTGGTTACCAGCGGAACATGCAATAACGCCCTTTGCCTTCTCCTCCTCGGACAACATGGCAATCTTGTAACCAGAACCTCTAATCTTGAAGGAACCTGTTCTCTGCAAGTTCTCAGGCTTGAGGTAAAGTTCGCAATCCCACTCGTCGCCGTAGGCCTTAACTAGTGATGTAGGACGGATAATATTTTTAAGTACTGTTGATGCATGAAACACCTTATCTATTGTTAGCATCTCTATTCCTCTTTTCTATCTTCTATGTCTTATAAAAATACTAAGGCCCTGCCTCGTTTTAAAGAGATAGGGCCATCACTTTAAAGTGTTAGTTAATCTCCTTAATCCACCCTGCTGGTGCTTCGATTCTACCTAACTGAATATCTCTAAGTGTGTTATATAGCTTTAATGTGTAAGGACCCATGTCGGACATACCGGAGGGGAAACAAATCTCCTTGCCATGGTCAACGATCTTGCCAACGGGAGAAATAACCGCAGCAGTACCACAAAGTCCACATTCTGCGAACTCTGAAATCTCACTAAGAGCAACTTCGCGCTCCTCTACTTCCATACCAAGATAATCCTTAGCAACCTGCAAAAGGGATCTCTTAGTAATAGAAGGCAAAATAGTCTCGGACTTAGGAGTAACCAGCTTACCATCCTTAGTGATGAAGATGATATTAGCGCCACCTGTCTCCTCGATGTTAGTGCGTGTAGCAGAGTCAAGGTATACGTTCTCGTCATATCCCTGCTCATGTGCATCTACGATGGCATAAAGGCTCATGGCATAGTTAAGACCTGCCTTGATGTGACCTGTGCCCTTAGGTGCTGCTCTGTCAAAATCGGAAATACGAAGTGTAAGTGGCTTAACGCCGCCCTTGAAGTAAGGACCTACTGGAGTTGCAAATACGCGGAACTGGAACTCGTTAGCAGGCTTAACACCGATGATTGCATCGGAGCCGAACATATAAGGTCTCAAGTACAGGGATGCACCAGTGCCATATGGGGGAACCCAATCCTTGTTAGCTCTAACTGTCTCTACGATAGCCTCTACGAATCTCTCCTCTGGGAAAACAGGCATCTTCATGCGTCTGCAGGAATCTGCCATACGTGCTGCGTTAAGATCAGGGCGGAAACAAACGATTCTGCCGTCCTCTGTTGTATAAGCCTTAAGGCCTTCGAAACAAGTCTGGGCATACTGCAAAACGCATGCACACTCACTCATAGTGATCATGTCATCACCAGAGAGAACGCCATGGTCCCATGCGCCATTCTTGTAATTAGATACATATCTCTTGTCTGTTTTGATATAACCAAAACCTAAATTGTTCCAATCAATGTTCTTATTAGACATATAAAAACACCTCGTTAATATAATTCCATGAATTGTACCAAAAGGTACTTATATGGTCAATTAACGAGGTTTATATTTATTATAATAATTAAACTTATTTAGGCTAAATGATTCATGTTTTTTGATTTGTTAGAAACAAAGGCTAAAAACGTGTAATTTAGTGTTGAGTGTATGTCCATTACTTTGGAACGACCCAAAGTAATCAAAGGTCGCCCGCTACTTCCGAAGCGCGGGAGGCACGGTTCGCAAAGCTGTGCTTTGCAGTGGTTAGTGGTTAGTGTTTAACGAAGGAAACATGTTCCTACAATGACCATTGGAACAAAGTGTCATACACTAATCACTAAACACTAAACACCAAACACTAGATGCGCAGCACCTTCACTCTATTGTTTCTTTACCAATCCCTGTTGATAGCAAATAAAAGCCACACATACATGTTCCTAAGACAGCAACAGCAAATAATGGATTTGTAAAATTACGCACATTGTCTATTACCTTGGTTTCCAGTGCTGCTACAACTCCATACAAAACAATGGTTGTCAATGACACAATAACAAAAAATTTATAGGACTTTATATCCTCTTGATCTGTCTTGGAGAAAACAAGTTTGTATCCTGTGAAAATTAAAATCTCAATAGGTATTCCAACAAGAATCGCCCAAAGAAAAATTGTAACTATATCCGCATCTCCAAATATATCATCCCCTGAATCTTCCTGAAAATCTTTCTGAAGAAAATTAATCACACAGACCAGTGATGCAAGGACCAAAATTAGAGATATACAGATTAATACGACTTGTTTTTTATTAATCAATGTACTTCCCTCCTTCATAACACAAAGAGCGTTAATACCCTTAACAGAGTAGTAACGCTCCAACTAAGTCTATCTTTGCTATTTCGGTGGACTTGGTAGTAGCGACTTTCTCTACGAAGTGCATTAATCACTTTTCCTATTTGTCCTAAGCTTACGATATATTTATACCATTTTTATTTTATCGTGAGAAGTTTCGCGTGCGCAGCACATTTCACATTCTCAGCAGCGAACTACACCATCTTCTCCTGCTTTACCTTGTGGTCGATAACGTGTCTAGATGCAAGCTCCTTCTTGATGTCCTCCACGCTAATTCCCATCTCAACCATGAGAACCATTACATGGTAAACAAGGTCTGCGATCTCATAAATTGTCTCAGGCTTGTCGTTGGACTTTGCTGCAATAATAACCTCAGTGTTCTCTTCGCCAACCTTCTTGAGTATCTTGTCCAATCCCTTCTGGAAAAGGTATGTTGTGTAGGAACCTTCTGGCAAAGTCTCCTTACGGCCCACAAGCAACTTGTAAAGGCTGTTAATGTCAAATCCGTCTGGCTCTTCTCCAACGAAAAGTTCATTTGTGAAGCAGGAGTCTGTGCCCTTATGGCAAGCAGGTCCATCCTTGCGAACTCTTACTGTCAAAGCATCTCCGTCACAATCTGCTGTAATAGATACAACATGCTGGTAGTTGCCAGATGTCTCACCCTTGAGCCATAGCTCCTGACGAGATCTGCTGTAGAAGCAAGTGAGGCCCTTTTCCATTGTAATCTTAAGGCTTTCCTCGTTCATGTAGGCAAGTGTCAGAACCTTGTTTGAATCTGCATCTACCACAATAGCTGGGATCAAACCCTGCTGGTCAAATTTAAGCTCGTTTATATTAATCATATTACAACCTCACTGGAATGTTATTTTCAAATAATGTTTTCTTTAAGTCTGGGATTTTTACCTGACCAAAGTGGAATACAGATGCTGCAAGTCCTGCGTCAATCGTTGGAATTTTCTTGAACAAATCCACAAAGTCCTGCTGACAACCTGCTCCGCCAGAAGCAATGACCGGCACGTTAACTGTGTTGCAAACTGCCTCTAGCATCTCAATGTCAAAGCCCTGCTTTACGCCGTCTGTGTCAATGGAGTTAACTACAACTTCGCCTGCGCCCATGTCAACGCATCTCTTGATCCAAGAAAGGGCTTCCATACCAGTATCCTCTCTGCCACCCTTGGCAAATACTCTAAACTGGCCATCCACTCTCTTAATATCTGCAGAAAGCACAACACACTGGTCACCGTACTTTTTAGCTGCCATACCAACAAGCTCTGGATTTCGAATAGCTCCTGAGTTAACAGAAACCTTGTCTGCACCACAACCCAAAACTCTCTCGAAATCATCCAAGGTGTTAATTCCACCACCAACTGTTAATGGAATGAATATTGTAGATGCAACCTCAGTTAGGATATCTGCAAAAAGCTTTCGTCCATCACTAGATGCTGTTATGTCGTAAAAAACAAGCTCATCTGCTCCGTTTTCGCTATAGAACCTACCTAGCTCTACTGGAGAGTTTACGTCCTGGAGACCTTGGAAATTGGTTCCCTTAACAACTCTACCATTTTTTACGTCTAGGCAAGGAATAATTCTCTTGGTAATCATTTTGCCTCCAAAATAGCCTGCTCCAGGTTAATGGCTCCAACATAGTAGGCCTTGCCCACAATTGCTCCATGCAAATTCATGTCTCTCAACGCCACAATATCTTCCATGGAAGAAACTCCGCCAGATGCGATTATGTCGATGGGGTAATTCTCTGAAAGTGACTTGTACAGCTCAATGTTTGCACCTTGCATTGCTCCGTCTCTGGAAATATCTGTACAGATAATAGTCTTAACACCTAAGTCTGTCATTTGCTGGAAAAAGTCCTCCGCAGAAACTTGAGACTTATCTAACCAACCATTAATGGCAACATATCCTTCTTTGATGTCTACACCAACTGCAATTTTTTCGCCGTACTGCTTAACAGCCTGCTCCAAAAAATCTGGATCCTTAACTGCTGCTGTGCCAAGAATAACTCTGTTGATCCCTGCCTCCAAATAGAACTTAACTGTCTCCATGGAGCGAATGCCACCACCAAGCTCTACGAAACCATCAAAGGCCTTAACAATTTCCTTAATTGTGTCCTGATTTGTGGGCACACCCTTCTTGGCTCCCTCAAGGTCAACCAAGTGCATGGACTTAGCTCCCTGCTTACGGAAATCCAAAGCTATCTCTGCTGGGTTATCGTTATATATTGTCATCTGCTGGTAGTCGCCCTTAAATAAGCGAACTGCCTTGCCGTCAAACAAATCAATTGCTGGATAAATAACCATTAATCTCTTTCCTTTACAAACTCTCGCAAAATGTTGAGGCCTACCTGACCACTCTTCTCTGGGTGGAACTGGCAACCGTAGATATTGTCCTTTTCAACAGATGCTGTAATGCTTACGCCGTACTCTGTTGTGGATGCAAGGGACTCTTCACAACCTGTTACATAAAAGGAGTGAACAAAATACACATGCTGGCCCTCTGCCACATTAGACAATATTTTGCTGTTTGGGTTTACCTTATGAAGTGCATTCCATCCAATGTGTGGAATCTTAAGTTCAGAAGGCAATCTTCCCTCCATGGGAACTACGCTACCTCTCAAAAGGCCCAATCCCTCATGGTGACCATATTCAAAACTGTCGTCAAACAGCATTTGCATACCTAAGCAGATGCCCAACAATGGTTTACCACTGTTTGCCTGCTCAACAACGAACTTATCTAGTCCAGAAGCCCTTAACTTCTCCACTGCATTACCAAAGGCTCCTACTCCTGGCAAAACAAGTCTGTCTGCCTTAGCCAATTCCTGTGGATCAGATGAAACGAAGGCCTCTGCTCCTATTTCCTTAAAAGATGACTTAAGGGAAAACAGATTTCCCACGCCATAGTCAATAATTCCAACCATTACAAAACTCCCTTGGTAGAAGGTACTGCATCTGGGTTATCCTTGTCGATTGCCACTGCCTGCTTAAGAGATCTAGCCACTGACTTAAAGGCTCCCTCCACAATATGATGAGAATTGCGGCCTGCCAGCTTGCGAATGTGAAGACTCATGGGGCACTTACGTGTAAATGCCTCAAAGAACTCCTTAACAAGCTCTGTGTCAAAGGTTCCAATCTTCTGGGAACGTACAGGCAACCTATATGCAAGGCAAGTTCTGCCTGAGATATCTACAGCAGTCATGATAAGGGCCTCATCCATTGGAAGAATAAAGCTTCCGTAACGGATAATGCCCCTCTTGTCTCCCAAAGCCTCGTTCATGGCCTGTCCAAGGCAAATACCCACATCCTCTACTGTGTGATGGTCGTCTACCTCAGTATCTCCTACACACTTTACATCCAAGTCGAATTTGCCGTGAGATGCAAAGAGAGTCAACATGTGATTCAAAAATCCACAACCTGTGTCGATGTTGGACTTACCTGTGCCATCCAAGTTAATGGAAAGC
This sequence comes from Clostridia bacterium, assembly GCA_017559445.1. Taxonomy (GTDB): domain Bacteria; phylum Bacillota; class Clostridia; order RGIG7378; family RGIG7378; genus RGIG7378. The sequence continues at coordinate 19,822 of JAFYSJ010000007.1, read as the reverse complement.
TCAATCTTAGTTTCCTTTGTCTCTCTCAAAATGTGACTGTATCTCATTTGTCACCTCCGTCTAAAATCTCCTGGAGCCTCTTGATGAACTCATTCATTTGCTCCTGAGTTCCAATGGTAATTCTCAAATACTGGGCAATCTGTGGTTTGTCGAAATGTCTAACCAAAACGCCCTTTTTCTTTAATGCTAAGTAAAGTTCCTTGCCATCCATGACATCGGTCTTAGCAAAAATGAAATTTGCCTTAGATGGTAACACTTCAAAACCCATGGATTCAAGGCTCTTTGTAGTGTTTTCACGAACTCTAGCAATTTCCTTGCAACAATCCACATAATAATCGTTAGCATCTACAGTTGCCTCACCCAAAAGCAATGTAAGTCTGTTAATGCAATATGGGTTTGTGGAGTACTTAAGCTTTTCCAAATCCTCGATTAAGTCCTTGTTTCCAAGAACGTAACCAAGTCTACCGCCTGCCAAGTTTCTTGACTTGGAGTAAGTTCTAACAACCAAAAGGTTAGGAAACTCTGCGATTAATGGGTAGCAGCTCTCTCCACCAAAGTCTACGTATGCCTCGTCAATGGCAACTACAGACTTGGGATTATTCTCGAGAATCTGTCTAATCTCCTTTAATCCAAGACAAATACCGGTGGGAGCATTTGGGTTTGCAATTACAATAAGCTGGCCCCATCCCTTATACATGTTGTGGTCAATGGTGAAGTCCTTACAAAGTGGGATCTCTGTATATTCCACCTGATGAAGCTCTGCATATACCTTATAAAAGCCGTAGCTGATATTTGGGAACATGGCTCCCATATGGCCATATGCCATAAAGATAAAGTTAAGGGAGTCGTCAGAACCGTTTGTAACAAAGACATTCTCTGCCTTGAGCCCGTGAAGGTCGCCCAACTTTTGTCTAAGCTTAAGGCATGTAGGGTCGGAATATAGTCTCAAAAGCTCTACCTGCTTAGAGTCAATCACATCCACTACAGATGGTGCAGGAGGGAATGGGCTCTCATTTGTGTTGAGCTTAATATATTCCATATCTCTTGGCTGTTCGCCAGGTACATATGCCTCTAGTTTTTTATACTTTTCAGCCAAAAACTGACTCATTTCTAATTAATCCTCGATTCTACAAGTTACGCTGTTTGCGTGGGCGTCCAAGCCTTCCTGCCTTGCGAAATATGCCACGTCCTCTGCAATCTTTGCAAAGGCGTCCTTTCTAAAGTAGGTGTACTGTGTTTTCTTAACAAAGTCGTCTACTGAAAGGGGACTGGAGAACTTGGCTGTTCCGCTAGTTGGCAATGTGTGGTTAGGTCCTGCGAAATAGTCTCCGAATGCCTCTGGACAATGTCTGCCCATAAAGATGGAGCCTGCATTCTTAACATCTGCCAAGTAATCAAAGGGGTTATCCACCACAAGTTCCAAATGCTCAGGTGCAATCTCATTGGAAATATCTATGGCAACCTTAAGGTCCTGTGCCACGATGATTTTACCGTTGTTGTCGATGGAGCATCTTGCAATCTCTGCTCTAGGGAGCTTAGGAATCTGAATCTCCAGCTCATCACTAACTGCCTTTGCCAAGTCCATGCTATCTGTTACCAAAACTGCGCTGGCCATGCGATCGTGCTCTGCCTGGGAGAGCAAATCTGCTGCCACGTGTGCTGGGTTGCTCTTGCTATCTGCTACTACGAGTATTTCGCTAGGTCCTGCGATCATATCGATGGAAACCTGTCCGAAAACCTGCTTTTTGGCCTCTGCAACAAAAGCGTTACCAGGTCCAACAATCTTATATACCTGAGGTACTGACTCTGTGCCGTATGCCAATGCTGCAATGGCCTGTGCTCCGCCAACCTTGTAAATCTTGTCTACTCCTGCAATCTTGGCAGAAGCCAAAATAACTGGGTTAACCTTGCCATTCTTCATAGGAGGAGTAACCATTACAATCTGGTCACATCCTGCGATCTTAGCAGGTACTGCATCCATGAGAACAGTGGATGGATAAGCTGCTGTGCCACCTGGAACATAAAGGCCAACCTTTTCGATTGGAGTAACCTTCTGTCCCATAACCACGCCATCCTGCTCGGTCATGATAAAGCTATTACGAACCTGCTTTTGGTGGAATGCTCTAATATTTTTTTCTGCCTGTGTGAGAACCTCCAAGAACTTGGGCTCCACTGTGGCAAAAGCCTCATCGATTTCTGCCTGAGTAACCTCAAGAGACTCCAATGCAACCTTATCAAACTTCTCTGTATATTCCAGGAGAGCCTTGTCTCCATTTTTTCTAACATTTGCAATTATGTCTGCAACAATGGACTCGATATCTGTCTTAGCCTCTACTCTTGCGAAAATCTCAGAGTTGCTAATCTGTCCATATTCCATAATGCGAATCATTGGATTTCTCCTCTCTCAATCTCCAAGCCATTGCGAATGGCGTTAATTTCTTGATTCTTAAACTTGTATGCTGCCTTGTTGGCAATCATTCTGGCGCTAATTGGGACGATGTCCTCAATAACCTCCAGGTTGTTGGCCTTAAGAGTACTACCTGTTTCAACAATATCTACGATTACATCTGAGAGGCCAAGAAGTGGTGCGATCTCAATGGAACCATTAAGTTTAATAATGTCGATGTCTTTGCCCTTTGAACTATAGTGCTTAGATGCGATAGTTGGGAACTTAGTTGCAACTCTAATTGTGCTACCGGGAATGTCTTTGTATCCCTTAGGAGCTGCCACTGCCATTTTGCACTTGCCCATGCCCATGTCCAAAAGTTCATAAACATCCGGCTTATACTCAAGCAAAATATCCTTACCTACAATACCGATATCGGCGGAACCTCTCTCTACGTAAATAGCAACGTCAGAGGGCTTTACCCAGAAATATCTAACTCCCTTTTCGGGATTTTCGAACACAAGCTTGCGGTTAGTTTCCTCAATGGAAGGGCACTCAAAACCTGCGTTCTTAAGCATGGCGTATGTCTTCTCTCCAAGGCGACCCTTGGGCAATGCGATATTAACCATTGATCTCACCTATTAAACCCTCCAAATAATCCTTGTTTGCCTGTACTCTCTCCATGTCCTGTAACATGTCTACGTAAATAGCGAATCCAATTGCCTTGCTTGGATTGCCCATTTTCTTAAGCAATGCGTCGTACTGACCACCTGACAAAATGCCTGTTGGAATACCGTCCACATATCCCTTAAAAACAACTCCGCTATAGTACTTTAAGTTGTTGCACACGGAGAAATCCAACTGTACAGATTCTCCATACCCGGTGTCCTTAAGGATGTCACACATCTGACTTAACTCGTCATATGCCTTAAGCTCATCCTCTGTGGAAAGGATTCCCTTAAGCTGAGGAAGTACTGCCTCTGGTGTACCAACTGCGTTCATAACTGCCAAAAGCTTAGTTGCGTCTGCATCTTCTGCCTTGCATAGAGCTGACAACTCGTGGGCGTTCTTTTCTGTCATGCATCTAAGGGCTGACTTCTTAGCTGACTGTGGAAGACCACTGCTTTCCAAAAGTGCTGATACAAGGCCCATGTGGGAAACATCTAACACAAACTTAGTGGACAAAAGCTCCAAACTCTTAGCTGCCAAAACGACCACTTCTGCAATGTCCTTAGGCTCCAAATCACCTACACACTCAAGACCTGCCTGCATGATTTCCTTAAAAGAATTGCTACCCTCTGGAACTCTGTATACATTCTCATCGTAATAGAGTTTCTGTACCTGTCCCTTAAGATATGTTGTGTTCTTAATAATGGACAAAGTAACGTCTGGCTTAAGGGCCATAAGGCGACCAGTTCTGTCTGTAAATGTAATAACATCGTCAGAAACGAGGAAGTCCTTGTTACGAACGTACAAGTCATACTCCTCAAAACGGCTCATTTTGTAACGCTCATATCCATATTGGCTATACAAGCTACGGAGTGTAAACACTGCCTGCTCTTCGTATGTCAAAATGTTCTTGTCTATTGTCATGCTAATCACCTGCTTTATCCATTCTATCTAGGGCAATCTTGTAACCACCGCTGCCATACATAAGGCATTTATTTACTCTGCAAATAGTGGCTGAACTGGCTCCTGTCTCATCTGAAACCTCAACATAGTTCTTGCCATCCTCTAGCAACATGGCTACTTGAAGTCTCTGACTCATGGCCTGCACTTCCTTAATAGTACATATATCTTCAAAAAACTTGTGGCATTCATCTGCAGTCTTAAGTGAGAGAATAGCCTGATACAAGTTGTTAAGTTCCTTGTTATGCATATCCATAAGTTGCCTCCTAGTTAAGATTTTCACATTTTAGCACTTTAGCGCACTAAAACAAATCATGTTTCTTATCCTATAGCCTATAAATATACACATATCTTCTACACGTGATTCTCGTATTTTTAAGAATAAAAAAACTGGCTAGAATTTCTTCTAGCCAGTGATGTTTTCGTTATTCTAATTTAGAATTAGTTCTTCTTCTTAGAAACTACTACAACAACTGCAACAACTGCTGCTACTACAACAACGCCTACAACAACAAAGATCCATGTGTTGTTTGCTGGCTCGTCAGCTGTATCGTCAGCTGCAGGTACCTCTGTTGGAGCTGGAGTTGCTGTTGCAACCTCTGCCTTAGGACCAAGAACAAGCTTACCGAAGTTCATTGTCTCCTGCCAAGGTCTTGTGATACCTGTTGCATCGCCGTTAGCATCAACCTCAGCGATGTTCCAACGGAAGATGTTAAGTGTGCACTCGATACCATCAAGAACACCGTAATCCTCGTACATGAACTCTACGCCGATTGTTGCGCCATCCTTAACGTCTGGGTTAAGACGCTTGAATGCGAACTCCATAGTAGCTGTCTTGTTGTCGTTAGAAAGAACAAGAGCCTTCTGTGCAACGATCTCGTCATCTGCATACTCTGTTGGGTTAGTACCAGCAACTGTGTAGAGACCATCCTCTGCATACTCTGCATCGTATGTAACTCTCATCTGGTAAGCAAGCTCACCATACTCGCCCTCTGTAGGCTCGCTCTCGTTAACGTAAATCTCGATTGTATCCTTGCTGAATGCATCTGCATTTTCAGCGATGATGAGGAAGTAAATATACTGATCATCATAGAGGATCTTAGCCTCAACGTTTGTACCAAAGAAGTTGAAGTTTGGATCAGGATATGCCTGGTCATAAGGAACGTCAATCTTTGTAGCCTCAACTGCTGCCCAAATCTCGTCTACTACGCCATCAACAACAACTGTTGCCTTACCTGCTGTGTAAGACTTACCAAGGTTACCTGGAACCTCATCAGCCATAACAACGGATGCGAAGGACATAACGAGAAGAACTGCCAAGAGAGAAGCAATAATTTTCTTCATACTAAATCTCCTTTTTGAAATAAAAATTATAATTTTTATGGCCTTGATAAGTTATAACCTCATCAAAGCCATTGAAATCTTAGCAAAAATAACAATAATAGTCAACCTTATTTGGCTTTGTTTATTGCAATTTGCAATAAAACTTAGAACTTGTCTACTATTGTTGACAGATCAGTTTCCTCTGCCTGACCATCTGCCATTCTCTTGAGATTTGCCTTGCCTGTAGCAATCTCGTTGTCACCCAAAGCCAATGTGTACTCAGCACCAATCTTGTCTGCATACTTGAACTGTGCTTTGAAGCTGCGGCTCATAATATCTGTCTCAACATATACGCCCTTAGTTCTAAGAGCATATGCAATGCGCTCTGCTTCTAGAACTGCCTGCTGACCCATTGCTGCAATATAAAGCTTTGGCTTAGGAGCACAAATCTTATCAAGCAAACCACAGCTCTCCATGTGAAGGAGCATACGCTCAATACCCATGGCGAATCCCACTGCAGGTGTGTGTGGTCCACCGAGAATCTCTACAAGACCGTCATATCTACCACCAGCACAAACAGCACCCTGAGAACCAATGCCTGTAGAAATAAACTCAAATACTGTCTTGGAGTAATAATCCAAACCTCTTACAACAAATGGATCCACAACATACTTAATGCCAAGTGCGTCAAGTCCTGCCTTAACCTGCTCAAAGTGCTCTGCGCACTCAGGGCAAAGGTGATCTGTAATCTTAGGACAATTGTCTGCCAAGCTGTGACAGTCAGGATTCTTGCAGTCCAAAATACGAAGTGGGTTTCTATCAAGTCTACCCTTACATGTTTCGCAAATCTTATCCTCATTGGACTTAAAATAATCCTTGAGCATTGCGTTGTATGCAGGTCTGCAGTGAGAACAACCGATGGAGTTAATAACAAGCTGAATATCAGAGATGCCAAGTCTAGCAAAGATTGTATTAACCATTGCGATTACTTCTACATCTGCAGTTGCACTGCTAGAACCAAAGAGCTCTACGCCACACTGAGTAAACTCTCTATATCTACCCTTCTGCTTCTTCTCATATCTATAAATAGGCATGTCATAGAAAATCTTAACTGGCTGAGGAAGAGATGCCATACCATTCTCGATATAGCTTCTAACAACGCCTGCTGTTCCCTCAGGTCTAAGAGTCAAGCTTCTGCCTCCCTTATCCTCAAAGGTGTACATCTGCTTCTCTACAACGTCTGTTGTGTCTCCTACGCCTCTGGAGAAAAGCTCTGTTGCTTCAAAAACAGGTGTGCGAATCTCGCCAAAGCCGTATGCCTTGAATGTCTCGTGAATAATGTTGCAAAGGTAATCCCATGCTGGTCTCTCAGATGGGAGAATATCCTTTGTTCCTACTGGTACGTTTATCATGTAATCCTCCTAGCGAAGCTGTGCTTCGCATTTAGTGTTTAGTGTTTGGTGTTTAGTGTTTAGTGATTGTCTCCTTGTTCCAATGGTCATTTCACTAGAACGCAACGCGTTCGTTTCACTAGCAACGCAGTTGCGGTTACTAACGAGCTTTGCTCGTGGCCTACTAGCGTAGCGGATCACTCTTCACTTCGCATCTAGTGTTTAGTGTATATCCATTACTTTGGAACGACCCAAAGTAATCAAAAGTCGCCCGCTACTTCCGAAGTGCGGGAGGCACGGTTCGCAAAGCTTTGCCTTGCAGTGTTTAGTGACTGTCACTATGTTCCAATGGTTGATTTTGCATAGGAACAAGTTTCATTTCACTTAAAATTTGCCTTCGCAAATTTTAATACATCTTCTTCAAAAAGTCTATTTTTTTGGCAATCTGACCATCAATGTCTGCTATGTACTGAAGTGGGTCCTTAATGTTAAAGCACCTCTCCAAGTTAACAGGATCCTTGACTGCCTTAGAAACCGCTCCGGCTCCAAGTCCCAGAATATGCTGAGTCTCCTCTTCTATTAATACATTGTATCTACAGAAACGCCCTGGCTTTGCAAAACCTGTGTTTTCCAAGTTGCCTGAAGCATTCTTCTGCCTATACAAATAATATGGTTCCATGCCCATTTCTCTGGCCAAGGCATATCCTGCATCTACCATGGCATCCATCTGTTTTGCGTCTGCCCTGGCTCCCTGATCCTTCATGAGCTTAGATGCTCTCTTAAGACAAAGGCTGTGAACGGTGAATCCCTCTGGATCTAACTTCTTAATCCAGGAAAGTGTGTTCTCAAAGTCCTCCACTGTCTCTCCCTCAAGACCTGCTATTAGATCCATGTTTATGTTGCCAAATCCCATGGACCTTGCAAGCTCATAGATTCTAACTGTATCCTCGGGTGTATGCCTTCTACCGATTCTGCGCAAAGTCTCTGCCTTCATTGTCTGTGGGTTAATAGCCAGTCTGTCCACGCCGTTTTTGCGCATTACAGCAAGCTTTTCCTCATTTATGGAATCAGGTCTGCCTGCCTCACAGGTAAGCTCCTTAGGAGAAAACACCTCCAACACACCAGACATCATCCTATCCATTTGAGATGCCTCTATGGATGTTGGCGTGCCGCCTCCAAAGTATACGCAGTCACAAGTTAATCCCTTGCTATCCAGCACCTTGGCTGCCGCCCTTGCCTCTGCTACTACGCTGTCCACATACTGCTCAACGCATGCCTTGTATGCACCAATTGGGTATGAACCAAATGAGCAATATGAGCAAATGGTTGGACAAAAAGGTGTGCCCACATATATGGAATAACTGTTTTGTGGAGTTGTCTCCAATATTTTATGTTCGTTTTCAGCTACTTTAAAGAGAACTTCACATTTGTCTTGACGAATCAAAAGCTCCTTTGCCAAGAAGTCCGCTCCCTCTACGTCTGCCATGCCACGCCTTTTGCACATGGTGGCCAACTTAACTGGCTTAACGCCTGTCTGGATTCCCCATGGAGCCTTGTACTTTGTATACTGCTCAAGCAATGTGGCACATGTTCTCTTAATGCTATTTTTAATAGGGGCCACGAACATTTCCTTGACGGCAGGTGAAACTTCCTTAGATTCATCCACCTTTTGACTGGCCACTACCTGCCCCTTTTCACAAACAGACACCACATAACCACCATCCACAATCTCGATGGAAAGTCCTGTTTCATACTCAGTGAAGTCCCTGTCGTCTGCAAGAGTTGCCACCTCATGGCGTTCAAAATATATAAGCAACATTTCAAACAACTCTGTGTTGAAGTTGCATCCAATACACTTAAATCCTACCATTACAAAATCTTGGTGCTATCTAGCAAAATAGTGCATGGGCCGTCGTTTATGAGCTGAACCTTCATATCAGCTCCGAACTGACCAACCTGAACCTCTAAGCCATATGTATCCTTAAAATATCTAATGGCATCCTGATATACCTTAGTGGCCTCATCTGGTCTCATGGCGCAGTCGAAACCTGGACGTCTGCCCTTGCGCGCATCTCCCATGAGGGTGAACTGTGAAATCAGTAAAATGTTACCTCCAACATCTGCCAAGCTCTTGTTCATGCGACCTTCTTGGTCCTCAAAAACTCTCAAGTTATACACCTTATCACAAATATACTTAAGGTCCTCTGGCTTATCTTCTGCCGCGATTCCCAAAAGCACCATATATCCCTGATCTATGGCACCGATAACCTGACCGTCTACAGATACAGATGCAGATGTAACTCTCTGAACAACTGCTCTCATTAGTCCTTACCTCTCTTTACATCGTAAACGCTGTCGATCATACGAAGCTTACGAATAAGTCTGTTGAGCTCGTCAGAGTTCTTAATACCAACGCCCATCTGAATAGAAATAAGACCATTCTTTACGCGGCCTGCGTTAATTGTATTAAACTGAACCTTCTCCTCTTTGATAAGCTCGGAAATATCGAAGATAAGTCCGCTTCTATCGTTTGCTTCAACATTCAGTGTAACGTTATAAATAACATCATTCTGCATTACCCACTGAACTTCAACATATCTCTCAGGCTCAAGTTCTGCAGAAGGTCTAGACTTACAGTCTGCTCTGTGAACAGATACGCCTCTGCCTCTTGTGATGTAGCCCATAATTGGGTCACCTGGAATTGGTGAACAGCACTTGGAAATATTAACAAGGCATCCGGGCAAACCTGCCACGATAATACCCTTAGAATGCTTCTGTGCCTTCTCCTTTGCAGCCTTCTTAGCAGCCTCAGACTCCTGATTTGCGTTTGCACTTGCAAGAGCAGATGCATCCTTGTCCTTAGCTGTCTTGTTAAGGCGCTCGTACATATCCTTAACCTTAGTCAGGAACTTAGATGCTGTAATGCCGCCGTAACCAATAGTTGCGTACAAGTCTTCCATATCCTTCATGTTGTACTTAGAGAGGATTGGATCTGTGATCTCAGGCTTAAGCATTTCTGCAATACCGTCATGCTTACGCACCTCGGCATCAAACTGTGCCTTACCTGTTGTAATGTTCTCCTCGCGCTTTTCCTTCTTAAACCACTGGTTAATCTTAGATCTAGCCTGGGAACTCTTAACAATCTTAAGCCAGTCTCTACTGGGGCCATTACCATTGTTAGTTGTAATAATTTCAACCTGGTCGCCATTTTTGAGAGTGTAGTTAATTGGCATAATTCTGCCGTTAACCTTAGCACCCATCATCTTGTTACCAACAGCACTGTGAATTGCGTATGCAAAGTCAATTGGAGTTGAACCAACTGGCAAGCTAATTGGGTCGCCGTTAGGTGTGAAAACGTAAACCTCGTCGCTAAACATATCAGTCTTCATGCTCTGCACGAAGTCATCTGGGTCAACAACTGTGTCCTGCTGCCACTCCACCATCTGGCGAATCCAGTTAATCTGCTTATCCAATTCAGCGTCATTGCCCTTAATGTTTTCCTTGTATTTCCAGTGGGCTGCGATACCTTCCTGAGCAACTCTATGCATGTCCCAAGTTCTAATCTGAACCTCAAAGGGTCTACCGTCGCCACCAACCAATGTGTTGTGGATGGACTGGTACATATTAGGCTTAGGCATGGAAATGTAGTCCTTGAATCTGCCTGGAACTGGTGTGAACATCTCGTGCAAAATACCAAGAACGGAATAACAATTCTTAATAGAGTCTGTGATTACTCTAAACGCAACAAGGTCATAAATTTCGTCGATGCTGCGGTTCTGCATCTTCATCTTGCGATAAATGCTGTAATAGTGCTTCTGTCTACCTTCAATCTGAGCTGGAATATTGGCCAAAACAAGTTCATTACGAAGCTGGTCGATGGTATTAGAAATAAACACCTCTCGCTCGGACCACTGTGCTGCCACTGCCTTTACAATAAGGTCATATGCCTCTGGGTCCTTATACTTAAGAGCCAAGTCCTCAAGCTCACTTTTGAATCTCTGGATACCAAGTCGGTTAGCCAATGGTGCATAAATATCAAGTGTCTCTGTGGCAATTGCTCTCTGCTTCTCAGGGGACTGGAATTGGAGAGTTCTCATGTTGTGGATACGGTCTGCCAGCTTAATGAGCATAACACGCAAATCCTTAGTCATGGCCAAGAACATCTTACGGAATGTCTCCATCTTCTGTTCTTCCTTAGAAGAGTATGGAATATTGCTAAGCTTAGTAACACCGTCAACAATGGATGCAATTGTCTCGCCATACTCCTGACGAACATCCTCCAATGTGTAATCTGTATCCTCTACTGTGTCGTGCAAAAGAGCTCCACACAAAGCACAGTAATCCTGTTGCATGTCTGCAAGGATCAAGGTTACCTGTACGGGGTGAACGATATAAGGCTCACCAGACTTACGGAGCTGTCCCTGATGGAGTTCCAATGCCTTGTTGTATGCCTTTTCGATTAGGTCGCGCTGACGCTGATCTGTAATATATCTAATCTTAAAAAATATTGAACTGAGTAATTGATCCATATCAATATCCTCCAATCAAATCATAAAAGAGTTCGTGAATATCTACGCCATCCACCTTGCCATCCTCACAGTAAAGCCATCCTGACTCGCCTGTTTCTGCCTGGAAGAACAGCCAGTTAACTCTATCTGTGGCCAAAATAACAACCTCTGTGTTTGCTGCCACCTGAACTGTCTCTCCCTTGGTGCTCATGGAATCGTAAAGTGTCAATGCCTTGGATGTCTCAAGCATCTGTACCAAGTAGTATGCATCTACCTTATCTGGCAAAAGCTCTCCATCCTTAAGAGTGTACGTCTCTGTGATGTCCTGCATAATGTCCTCATGCAAAAGTCCACAAGGCATCTTTGCTGCAATATGTCCATTACCTGGGAAGGAAATGTCGTTATATCCAGCGATTACACCTGCGCTAACAGGCTTACCCTTATTATATTCAAAAATCTCGACCACAAATCTGCCATCCAAATTGTAACCAACAACAGCAACCTGGAATCCTGGCATCTCCATGTTCACATCAACTACGTGGAAATAAAGGTAGTTCATGCCTCCGAAAATCTCCACAGACTCACCGTTAATATAAAGCTTACCATCTACAACAGACAGACTCTCCATAACTCCATCTCCGTCAAGGTCTGCTTTGGAATAATCTGCATTGCTGTTATATGCGTTGGCATTAACATTGTTCATGTAGCTACGCATTGTGATGGTGTTATAAAGCTCTACTGCTGTCAAATCTGCCTCAGAGAATCCCTCCATAGCCTTATACCATCTTGTTGTGTTAAAGTAGCTATCAAACTCAGAATCTTCAAAGACACATCCGTGACGTGCTGCAATTTCGTTATATGCGTACACAACAGTGGATGAATACATTCTATAAAGGTCTGAATAGCTAAGTTTCTCTGTGGAGCTATTGGGGTACAAATAATCCTCGTAAACTGCCAACTGTCTCTCACGCTCAACAAGCTTACCATCCCTTAAACTGTAGAAAGCAGGATACTCTCCTGGATTGCGGCACTCAAAGAACGAAATCCTAGCTCTATAATAAAATCCCACAATTGTAGTGCCTGTAACCTTAGCCACATCGCATACAAAAGCTCCATCCTTAGTGAAATCCAAAAGGAACAAATCCTCACCATCTTCTGTTGCAACGTAAACAACCATTTCTGGATAATCATCTAAGTCCACATCATGAAGGTCATAATCAGCACACTGCATCACTAGAAGTCCACCACAGATAACGTAAATGTTAGTGCCCTCTGTCTCTGGAACATGGGCAACATAAACTTCCTGTCCATCGATTACGTATCTGTAAATCATGGGGTCACCCTCTGCATCAAAACCTGCAGATACAAGTAATGCCTCCTCTACACCAGGAGCCTGCAAATACAAGTCGTGGGCATCACCATTTTTATAAATAACCATGCTGTAGCTATTTTCTGATTCGCCATCTACCTTCTGGTTAAATACAACTTCACCTACGAGTGTATCCGTCTCTATATTTTCACCCTCAAGCTTAGTCAAAGCATTTTCGAAAACTTTGCCTGAAAAAACTGAGTTTTCGTTGGGGAACATGTCAATTGTTGGGTCTATTGGAGTCTCCTGCAACGCCAATACCACCAAAAGTGCAATAATGGACACCAGAGCCAAGCAACCAAACACAAGTGCTAATATCTTATAAGATTTCACTGATCTGCCTCCTCCGATGTCTTAATCTTGCGCTCCAGAAAGAGCTTGCGAGTAATAAAGTTATAAACCATAACGAGCCCTGTGGCCAAAACCTTAACCAACATGTAGAGCTTGTCCATGGCTGGACCAAGAATCCATACACCTGCCTGCATAATGGCCTGGTTAATTCCCATGCCGATTAAGCTCATAACGACAAACACTGTGGCGTTAGTCTTTTTGTCCATTCCATTGTTCACCTGGAAAACAAACTTAACGCTTAAGATGTAATTAATTACTGTGGAAATCAAGAAAGAGATTGCTGTTGCCCATAGCAAATCAACAGAAAGCAGGCTCTCCATAACAAACAGAAGCACATACTCAATACCTGTGCATACAACACCTACTCCACCGAATTTAATAATTTGCTCAATCAACTTTCTCACGGGCAAACTCCTCCTATAATCTGTATATTTTACTACCCAATAGGATTAAAAACAATAATAGTATATATATTGATTTAGACCATTGATTGTATTAGCATAAGAAAAAAACTTATTTGGTGATTTATGGAAAAGTTTAAGTCTTTTTGTAGCAAGATTTTCGGTCATAAGGCCGCCAAAATTTGCATTAAATCTATATGTGTGTTGCTGGTAACAGCAATTATTTGTTTAGCTGCAGGATATGGTCTGCTTTACGTCCTTATTAAGGGTCCCTCTACAACAGTTTCCGAATTAGTTGTGCGTACTCTTAGAGAGACTAGGCGTGGCATGCGCGTTCCTGAGCTTTTCTTATCTCAGGCTGAATTAGACGCCATCATTAACGCAAACTCCACTGACACTTTGGAGGAGCAGGATACTTCCCTTATTCAGATTACAATTTCTACACCTCCACCATCTTCTGGAGGTAACTCTTCTACACCTGGCAAGACTGAGGACGCAACTCCCACACCAGTTCCTGGAGAGGACGATGGCATCGAGATTATCGAGATTAATGGTAGCTCCTATAGCGGCGTTATGATGATTATCAAGGACCCCTCTCGTATTTTCTTAGGTACACCTGGCGACTTTAATACTGTTACATCTGGTAAGACATTGCCAGAAATGGTTGCTGCAACTGGTGCTGTCGGTGGCATTAATGCAGGTGGCTTTGAGGACGAAAGTGGTAAAGGTAGTGGAGCTGTTCCCATGGGACTTGTTATTAACAACGGCGAACTTGTTTGGGGCTACAAAAATGTTAGTTACAACGTCGTAGGTTTCGACAGCAACTACATCCTCCACGTAGGATACATGAGTGGTCAGCAGGCCCTTAACCGCAACATTCAGTATGCAGTTAGCTTTGGTCCCGTTCTCGTCCTCAATGGTAAGGCTGTAAACTTGCAGTACGGTGGACTTAATCCTAGATCTGCCATCGGTCAGAGAGCTGACGGTGCAGTCCTCATGCTTGTTATTAACGGCAGACAGATTGATTCCCTCGGTGCTTCTTATGAGGATTTGACAAACATTATGTTGGAATACGGCGCAATTAATGCTGCAAACTTGGATGGTGGTTCTTCCTCAACCATCATGTACAACGGCGAAATTCTCAACACTCTCGCCTCCATGAGAGGACCTAGAGATTTGCCAACAGCATTTTTGGTAAAATGAGGTGACCCATGAGCAAGAAATTTCTTAAAAGATTAGGTATTTACGCAGGAGTACTCGTAGTACTTGCAGCCATTGTTTTGACAGTTCTTTGGCAGTTTTTGACATCCTACGAACTTTCTCGTCCTGAGAGAGCCATGGATCAGTTCTTTGCCACAACAAATCAGGAATATTGGATTACACAGTTCTCCTCTATTTTGAACCCCAACTTAAGTGAGTTTGAAACAGAAGAAGATTATTTTGACACCTTGTACGAAAAGTTCTTTAAGGGAGCTACTTTCTCCTATACACCATCTTCACAATACACAGATGAGTCACCTAAGTACACTGTGCGCTCCAACGGAACAACAATTGCCACTGTTTGTCTCAAGGAGGACCCCAATGGCAAGGTTGGCTTTGGTTTGAACTCCTGGTTCGTAGAGGCAATTTACGCTGTAGATTTCATGTCTGGTAGCGAAGAAACAGTTGTTGTTACTGCACCTTCCACTTCCAAGGTTACTTTGAATGGAATTGAGCTTGACGAAAAGTACATTACAAATGCAAATGTGTCTTACGATAACTTGAATCAGTTCGAGATGACAGAGGGCTACGACGCTCCTTATAGAGTTACATACACAGTTCCTGGCCTTTATATGCAGCCAGATGTTGTGGTTGCAGATGCACAGCTTATTATTTCAGACGGTTTGGTATTTGACTATTGCCACCAGAACATGGGCGCATATGACGTAGCAATCACAGTTCCTGCCAATAGCACTGTTACAGTAGGCGGCGTGACTGTTGATGCAGATATGTTCACAGCTGGCAATGCATACGCTGGATTTAAGGACTTGGGATCTATTTTGAGCAAAATTCCTGCCACACAGACCCTTAACTTAGAGGGATTCACATTGGTGCCTGTTATTGAAGTTAAGGATTTCAAGGGGAATATTTTGACTGCTGACGAAAATGGCGTATACGCTCCCGCAGAATCTGAAGAGCTTAAGAATAAGTGTGAGTCCATGATCCTCACATTTGCCAACGACTACATTAGCTTCACAACTAACTTAACAAACGCTCCATACACAGCATATGCCACATTAGAAAAGCACCTTTACATTGGTTCTAACTTCCAAAGCAGAATCAAACAATCCGTTGCAGATATGGAGTGGGTATATAACGTTAGAAATACAATTCACGATATTTCAGCTTTTGATTTTGTTGAATATTCAGATGGCGTGGCAACATGTTCCTTACACATTGCCGTAACCTCTACTACTAACTACGAGAGCAGAGAAATCGACAACACATACACATTGGCCCTCATTAAGGTCAAAGGAACATGGAAAATTGCCTCTATGGAAAAACAATAATTAACTTAATGTGGGAGTTCCACCAAAGGATTCATCACAACAATACAATACATATACTGCTGGAATAAGCACACAAATTGCCACATAACCAATGTGGCAATTATAATATTGTGTCAAAACTACGTTGTTAGACAAAAGATACAGGATTGTGTACATCTGACCTATGAAAGAAACTACCACCATAAGAAGTGTGCAGTTCTCAATTCTACCATTAACAAGGCCCTGGCTCCTGATCATAAAGAAGCCAACTGCTGCAACAAACACTGCAATAAGACAATTCTTACAATAGTATAAGAACTCAAACAAGGAATAGGATGAGAAATTGGGCTCGCCAAACACTCTAGTAAATCCACCGAAGGAGTAAACTATCTCTGGGATAAATGCAAGGGCCAACACGCATACACCGTATGCCAATAGAATAGGTCTAAAATCCTTGTTAGATGTGGCAAAGAACATGCCATAAAAAATAGGAGCAGCTAGAAGACAAATTCGCTGTACGATCCACTGCCAATTAATAAGGTGTGGTGACTTGATAATCATAAGCACTACAAACATCAATTGTATGCCAGCCAACAGCCATGCTAACATTCCCATGGTCTGTTCCACAAAATCAACTGTGTGTAGCTTCCTATCGTCCACTGCGCGCCTACCTAAAAAATACTTTAGGCCTATTATAAATAAAGATTATGTAAAAGAGCAACTAAATTATGTATTTGTTTCTCGTTAATGGCAAAATCCGTCTGCTTATACTAATTTATAATCTAAGAAGATGAATATAGGGATTTAAGGCACAAAAAAGCTGCGATTCCTAAGAACCGCAGCTTGGATTATGTTTTTATTTTGGCCACTCACTTAAACCAAAGCAGTTTAGAAGAACCTTATTTATATGACAAGCATCTTCATAGTAAGTCGTTAGGTATTTATCTGCGTATGCATAATGATTATCACCAATTACAATTACATCTTTGTTTCTAACTGGATTAATGAACACTGTAGTACCATCCCCATACCAAAGTGTAATTACCAAATCTGAGTCCACCGTATACCAGGCGCAAGAACATACAGATTCCATATCATGAGATTTGGCCTTAGAGAAAACATCATAAATCAAATTACATGTATTCAAATCTTCAATCTGACTAATTAATTCTCCCTTATATTCCAATGTTATCTTTGTAATTCCTTGCTTTAAATCCAACTTGTCCGGATATGTTATTAAGTTCTGGCAAAGCAAAAAGTAATCTGTGTATTCTCCGCTATAAATCTGCTCCCAAGTCACATCTGCAGAATTTGTTAAAACGTATCTTTCATAATAATCATATTCTGTCTCTAATGTCTCCTTAGGGCCATCATAACGAATCAAATATGTATACTCATGGCTTTCAATAATCTTGTTCTCTTCGTCAACTAAGGTTCTAATGGTGTACTTTGTTCCATCAAAAGCAAAATCGTAATAAGTATACTTTGACTTGTTGTCAATTGTAGCCTCATTAAGGAACCTCATAACAAAGTCGATACCCTGCTCAACCCAATTAATCAGCCTATCGAAGAACTTTTCTCCTTTTATCAACACCTTATTACGTGTAATAAATCCACCATCAATAACCACCATTTCATGGGCGTACGAATCAAGATTTGCAAGGTCCTGTGGATAATGACCTACCCAAGGGTAATTAACTTTTCTTTCCTCATATACAAATTCTGTACTTACTGTATATTTTTTACCCTTAGATGGATCTCTGTCTGTAGTTAACTCAATACTTACCTGGTATGTCTCTCCATTTACAAACTTTTCTGGCATTAGGAGCTTTATTGGCATATTAAAGCCAGTAAAATCTGTGCTTTCCAAAACCCATGAATTAACATATATGTAATCTGGATCAATCTGCACCCAGAGACCATTTACTAGACGCTTAACAATAAAATTACCATTAGCAAAGACCCTCGCTCCCTTAGTATTTCCCGCATTCTTAAGACTTACATGGACGTATCCATCCTCTTCTACATATAAACTCATTTCAAGTTTAGGAACGTCATAATTTGCCGGAGTAGGTGTTGGTGTTACCGTAGGTTCTGCAGTAGGTGTTGGTACAGGACTTGCTGTAGCTGTAGGAGTAGGTGTTGGATTTTTATCTGCCCACTTAGGTGGAGATGTGAGGAATGTTACCGCAACTACAACACCTGCCAAAACAGCAATAATCACTATCCAAAGGCTTGACTTCTTGTAATTCATTACACTCTTAATGCGCTCCTTAACTCCTACTTCACCAAAGGCAACTGGACATGCAGAGATTCTCTTACGCTTACAGCTACAATTAAGCAATGCCAATGAATATGCCTGCCTCTCCTCCTTGGAGTACTGACTAATAGCCTTTTCATCACATGCTGCTTCAATATCTCTGCAAAGGATAACATACGCAACCCACAAGAGAGGATTAAACCAATGAATAGCAAGAAGCACAAATCCCAATGGCTTCCAAAGGTGATCTCCTCTCCTAATATGAGTACGCTCGTGTGCAATAACAAAATCTCTGTCCTCTCGGCTTAGAGAATAAGGCAAATAAATAGTTGGTCTAAATACGCCCAACACAAAGGGACTGTCCATAGAACCATTCTGACGAATGCCCTTTGCCATTACAGTAGACTCTGTAAGGCTCATTCTGAGCACCAAGACAGTACCTATTGCATAGCCTACCATAACGCACATGCCTACTACCCATACCATAGTAAATACATTTAACCAGTCTATGCTGTTGTCTGGATTTACCTCATGCTCCACTTCTGGATTTACCATAGTAGAGTCACCTGGCTTTACTGTTGTAGAGTTGTTATCAGGATTGGTAGTTCCAGAACTACTGCCTGGCTTAATAATTGTAGCATTGTTTCCAGTATTACTGGATCCCTGATTACCATTCACGTCAGTATTCTGGGAAGGTAATGTTTCCGTAATGCTAGAGGCAATGTCCTCTATGTCTGGCTGCATACTGAGAACACTCTCAATAGTAAATGGGCAAACAAGTCTAATTGCAACCAATACCCACAATGCGCACATGACCCATCTAGGAGCTTTACGACGCAACAACAAACGCAACACAAGAATGGCAACTACTAAACCAGCAGCTGCAAGGGAAAGTTCAACTACTTTAAGAAAAATAGCGTTCATGGCTTACCTCCCAATTATTCTATGAATCTCGTCAATCTCCTCTTGGCTTAAGCTCTGTGTCTTGCAGAACGCTGTAATAAAAGCTGGAAGAGATCCCTCAAATCGTTTCTCCATCATCTCCTCTATTTCATTCTGCTGTGCATCCTCTTTAGTCACAAGAGAAGCTACAATTGTATCCTCGTTCTTAAGGACGCCTCTATCCTGCAGTCTCTTGATTACTGTATATGTAGTAGTCTTAGACCAACCCAGCTGTTCGGCACAAAGTTTAGCAAGATTCGTACTCTTAACGGGTTCATTCTCCCATAGGATGAGACAAAACTTATATTCACTTTCAAAAATCTTGGGACAACTCATACAATCTCCTTGGTCTAATGTATTAGTACAACTTTATTCTAATCTGTTAGACCACTTCTGTCAACTTATTTACTGCGCAAAAAAGGACTCCACTTACGTGAAGTCCTGGTGCTACTGGCCGGGATCGAACCGGCGGCCTGCTGGTTACGAATCAGCTGCTCTGCCAACTGAGCCACAGTAGCAAATATAGGTGAAGTTTAAGTATTTGTCTCCACCTTGTCAACAATTTAAAGAAATTTAGCAGAAATCCGGTTAGCTTTAGCTGAGTGGATGAATGCGTCAATCATAGACAGATTGTTCTAAAACAATCGTCTGTTGCCGATAAATCAAGTAAAGGAGATTTGTAAGTAATGGGCGAATGGAAATCTAAAAACCATAGTAAATATTTGTTGCAGTAT
>JAFYSJ010000006.1 GCA_017559445.1 Clostridia bacterium | reverse complement strand
TTAGTTGGTTGTCGTGAATTAAACTTTAAGGTATGTATGCTCCTTTTTCAATATCATCATTCCCACAAATTATTAGAAGAGCCAGAAAAAAGCCTCCCACGTATTTCTACATGAAAGGCTCTAATTCTATATTTAATTGATCATGGGATCATGGAAGCATTCACTAGGCGTAGCCGGTTCACTAGCAAGCTTTGCTTGCGGCCTACTAGCGAATGCAATGAGCGGTTACTAGCAACGCAGTTGCGGCTCACTAACGAGCTTTGCTCGTGGCTCACTAGCACCAACGGTGCGGCCACTAGCGCAGCGGCTCACTAACGAGCTTTGCTCGTGGTTCACTAGCAAGCTTTGCTTGCGTCCATTATTTATTAACAAGTTTTCCCGCAATCTCAGTATATGCAGGCTCCTCAACGGACTCTACACAACCGTGGTCAGCCAACTGTGCTGCCAATGGGTTAACTGGTACTCTGCCCAAGAAATCAACACCCATTTCCTCAGCGTGATTTGCTGTTTCACCGTGACCGAACATGTAAATCTCCTTGCCACAGTCAGGGCACTTGATATAGGACATGTTCTCAACAATACCCAATACGTTAACATCCATCTGAGATGCCATGTTGTATGCCTTACGTACGATCATACCTACAAGCTCCTGAGGAGATGTAACGATTACGATACCTGTAAGAGGCAAGGACTGGAATACTGTAAGCGGAACGTCACCTGTTCCTGGTGGGCAGTCAACGAACAATACATCCAAGTCACCCCAGATAACATTGTTCCAGAACTGAGTAATAACACCAGAAAGAATGGGGCCTCTCCAGATAACTGGTGTGTCCTCGCTATCCAAAAGCAAGTTAACACTCATAATCTTGATGCCTGTCTCTGTCTCTCTTGGTACAATACCCTCTTCTGTACCCATTGCTCTACCCTGGATACCGAACATACGAGGAATGGAAGGACCAGTAATATCTGCGTCCAAAATACCTACCTTGTAACCACGTCTTGCATACTCAACAGCAAGCATAGCAGTTGTCATGGACTTACCTACGCCACCCTTACCACTAACTACGCCAATTACCTGCTTAATGTGGTTCTCTGGGAGCTTCATCTCAGGCTCCTGAGGCTTGTTCTTAGGATTGGATCCGCAATGCTCACACTCTGGCAATGCACCACAATTGCTGTGGTCATGCTGTACACAATTCTCTGCCATGTTAACCTCCTAATTATCTAACGATAAAGTTAATCAGTCTGCCTGGAACGGCAATTACCTTAACAATAGTCTTACCATCTAACAATTCTTTAACCGCATCGTGGTTCTTAGCAAACTCCTCTGTGCCTGCTGCATCCAATCCGGATGGAACCATGATTCTAGCCTTGATCTTACCAAGGATCTGAACAGCAATCTCAACCTCTGCCTCAGCAATAGCAGCCTCGTCGTATGTTGGCCATGCTGTCTTGTAGATTGGCTGTGCACCAAGGTTGTTTGCCTCCCAGATTTCCTCTGTCATGTGAGGTGCAACTGGGTTCAAAAGCTGGAGCAATGCTCTCATATCGCCTCTGGAAACAGAACCAAGAGTATATGCCTCGTTGATAAATGCCATCATAGCTGCAATAGCTGTGTTGAACTTCATCTTTTCGTAATCATCGCTAACCTTCTTGATCAAGCCATGAACCTTAGACTTAAGTGCTGCAGAAACCTCTTCCTCAGCTGTCATCTTCTCCTGAAGCTTCCATACACGGTCAAGGAACTTGCGGCATCCTCTTGCACCCTGTGTGGACCATGGAATTGGCTGGTCAAATGCGCCCATGAACATTTCGTATGTTCTAAATGCGTCTGCACCAATCTCTGCTACTGTATCGTCTGGGTTAACTACGTTACCACGGGACTTAGACATCTTCTCGCCGTTTTCGCCAAGGATCATACCATGAGCTGTTCTCTTTGCATAAGGCTCAGCTGTTGGTACAACACCCTGATCGTACAAGAACTTATGCCAGAAACGGGAGTAAAGCAAGTGGAGTGTTGTATGCTCCATACCGCCGTTGTACCAGTCTACAGGCAACCAGTAGTTCATCTCATCCCAATCTGCCAAAGCAGTATTGTTGTGAGGATCTGCGTATCTAATATAGTACCAAGAGGAACCTGCCCACTGTGGCATTGTATCTGTCTCTCTCTTTGCAGGCTGGCCGCAATGAGGACATGTTGTGTTTACCCAATCTGTGCAACGAGTAAGTGGGGACTCACCGTCGTCTGTCTGTACGAACTGCTCAATAGCAGGGAGCTCCAATGGAAGCTGATCCTCTGGAACTGGAACCCAACCACAGTGCTCGCAGTATACAAGCGGGATTGGCTCACCCCAGTAACGCTGACGGGAGAATACCCAGTCACGAAGCTTAAAGTTAACCTTAGCGTGACCGATACCCTTTTCTTCAAGCCATGCGATAATGCTTTCCTTAGCCTCTGCAACAGTCTTTCCGTTAAGGAAACCAGAGTTAATCATAGTTCCTTCCTGGATATCTGTGAAAGCTTCCTTAGAAATATCGCCACCAGCAACAACCTCGATAATGTCGATGCCAAATGTCTTAGCGAACTCGTAGTCACGTGTATCGTGTGCAGGAACAGCCATAATAGCGCCTGTACCGTAGCTAGCCAATACATAGTCAGAAATCCATACTGGAATCTGTCTGCCGTCTACAGGGTTAACTGCGTAAATGCCCTTGAGCTCAACGCCAGTCTTGTCCTTAGCCATCTCTGTACGCTCAAAGTCAGACTTACGTGCTGCCTCTGCCTTGTATGCAAGTACCTGGTCGTTATTTGTAATGTATAGTGCCAACTGCTCAACAAGCTTGTGCTCGGGAGAAAGTACCATGTATGTTGCGCCAAACAATGTGTCAGGACGTGTTGTGTAAATTGTAACCTTGGACTCAACTGCAGGATTCTCGCCATTTGCTGGAGCGCAGATTGTGAAATCTACCTCTGCACCTGTGGACTTACCAATCCAGTTGCGCTGCTGAATCTTAACCTTTTCGATAAAGTTAACGGAATCAAGACCCTCGATAAGCTTATCTGCGTAGTCTGTGATCTTGAGCATCCACTGAGACTTAACCTGACGAACAACCTCGCCACCGCAACGCTCACACTTACCGTTAACTACCTCTTCGTTAGCCAAACCAACCTTACAGCTTGTGCACCAGTTAATTGGCATGGAGCTCTTGTATGCGAGACCAGCCTTGAACAACTGAAGGAAAATCCACTGTGTCCATCTGTAGTAGTTAGGATCTGTTGTGTTAACCTCACGGCTCCAGTCAAAGGAGAAGCCGAGCATCTTAAGCTGATCGCGGAAATGATCCACGTTCTGCTTAGTTACGATAGCAGGATGTATCTGATTCTTAATAGCAAAATTCTCTGTGGGCAAACCAAAAGCGTCCCATCCCATTGGGAAGAGAACGTTGTAGCCTTCCATACGACGCTTACGGCAAATAATGTCGAGAGCTGTGTTGGATCTAGGATGTCCTACGTGCAATCCGTTGCCGGATGGGTAGGGGAATTCAATCAAACCAAAAAACTTAAGCTTAGAATGATCAGCAGAAGCCTCAAATGCCTTGTCTGCCTCCCAAATGCCTTGCCACTTCTTTTCAATACTAGAAGGGTTATATTCATTAAAACTCATATGTCACCTCATATGTTAAAACGATTACCGCTTATTGTAACACATTTTACTGCATGTGTAAGCAAAAAAGATGAAAGCAATGGTGCAAAAAGTGGCGAATTGTTACCATTTTTTAATAAATTGCAACCTAGGAGCCCTTTTCACCCTTATATACAAAAAAGCGGACAGCCACCGCCATCCGCCTCATAATCCTTAAAACCCGGATATGCCGAGTCCCGTATTTTGACACCCAGCATATGCTAGGTGGGGTCTCTGTTGCATCGTTACTGTCCTCTACTGCCGACCATAAGGCCGAATGATGAAGCCCGACATCCCTCACAAACCTAAGTCCCCTTTTACTCGGTGTAGGTTCAAAATATTAGGTTAACCGAACATCCCAGGCACCTTCATTATACTCCCCTAATTTTTGACCTTCAACACCAAAAAGTGTTCATTTGCAAATTAACATTTCCGTCACAAAACGACCTTTTCCCCCATATCATACAACAGGAAAATCTATCTATAAGGAGGCCATATGGTTGCGCTATATACATCAGCTAACCACACCTACTACATGTATGAAGTTTTGGCGCGAAGAGGCATAACTGCCACCGTGGTTTCGATCCCAGGCCACATCGCCAAGGGCAATTGCAACACTGCTTTGGAGTTCAGTCCCAGCAACAGGGACATTGTGATCAAACTATCCAGGGACAATCACTGTCCTGTGCAGCAAATGTACAGGATCGACAAAGGCAAATACATAGAAGCCTAAGGCCCAGAAGACAAAAACTACAATCATTTGCCGATTGTAGTTTTTCTAATATAGTAAAACAAATATTGTTGTGCATATCCTGCCAAGTCGCCAAACCTTCGGGCAACTGCTCTATCTATGTCTGCAGGTGTGTTGGACTCCTCTGGGTATAGCTCCTTCATGACTCTCAGTACCCAAACATCCTTGGGGAACATGTCGTACCTAATACCTGTGAAAAGCAGGATGCAATGGGCAACCTTGGGACCCACTCCTATAAACTTGAGCATTCTGTCTAGTGCCTGCTGACAATCTCCCTGGATAAGTTCCTTTCTCAAAGTCTCTAAACTGCCCTCTGCCTGCATTTCTAGGCTGGCCGCCTTAATGTACTTATCCCTAAATCCGACGCCCATGGAACGGATTTCGTCTACCGTAGCCCGAGATAGGGCCTTTGCTGTTGGGAAAGATTTTCTGTCAGTACCAGAAATGGGGTCTCCCCACTGGTTACATATCTTTTCCACAGAGCCAGAGATCCTAGGAATATTGTTATTTGCAGAAATAATAAAGGAAACCATCATCTCCCACAGGTCCTGCTTAAGGAGACGGATGCCCTTTCCCACCTCAATGGCCTCTCTCATTATGTCATCGTCTGTGACAAGTTCCTTGATCTTGCCATAATCGGTGCCAAGGTCTAAGTAGTTATGCCAGAAACTATCTAAATCCTCCGGGGTCACACCTGACAGCTCCAAATCTCCATTAGAAAGCATGGAAATGCGAGCCTGTTTGCCACCTGCAATACCATGGAAGCTCTCTTCCTCCACCTGTTGCCATCTAAAACACTGTCCGCACTGGAACACGTGTGTGGGAATAAAGTCTGAAACCCCGGACAGCAATATGCCACCGGGGTATTCCTTTACATTTATGCCTTTGTAATTAAACTCTGCCATACTTAGTCGGCAAGGATAACCTGATTCCACAGATTCTCGAAGTAAGAACGAACATCTGCAGGAAGGTCATGGAAATACTGAGTCTTGGGCTCAACTGCTGGGTAAAGAACCTCGCTGTCCTTGAGACTGTAGTCCTTGGAAGCCAAAACGCCAGTGTTAGGTGTTGCGTAGCAGATGTACTCTGCGTTAGCCAATGCAACCTCTACCTCCAAAAGGAAGTTGATGTACATGAGAGCTGCCTCGTAGTTCTGGCAGTTAGATGGAATACAAATTGAATCTACGAAGATGTTTGTTCCCTCTTCTGGATATACAAATGCAAGATCCTCGTTCTCCTCAGCCATTGTGAGGTAGTCGCCTGCATAGTAAGGAGCAATTGCTGCATTTGCGGACTCCATCTTGTTGAAAACTTCGTCCATTACTCTGCCCTGCAAAACCTTGTTCTGCTGCTTAAGGTAATCTGCTGCTCTGTCCCAATCGGCTGTGTTTGTTGTGTTAAGGTCAATGCCCAAAGCAAACTGAGAAATAGCAAATGCATCTCTTGGGTTGTTGAATGTAAGTACGTTACCTGTGTACTTCTCATCCCACATAATCTTCCAGCTTGTGGGCTTCTCATCTACCAAAGTTGTGTTGTAAATAAGGCCAACCATACCAACGCTATATGCAACGGAGTACTTGTTATCTGGGTCAAAGTAAAGTCCCTTGTACTTATCTGCAATATAGTGGTAGTTGGAGAGCTTAGATGTATCAATCTCCCTAAGCATTCCCTCGTTAGCCATTCTCTGAATCATGTAATCAGAAGGGATGATGATGTCATATGCAACAGCACCGCTCTTCATCTTGCCGTACATGGCCTCGTTGCTCTCGTATGTGCTGTAATTAACCTTGATGCCTGTGAGCTTTTCGAAAGCTGCATTTACATCCAGGGAACCCTCAGCGCCGTCAGAAATATACTGTCCCCAGTTGAATACGTTAAGTGTTGTACCTGCGTACTCCTGTGTGTATGTACCTTCAAGATTCTCTACAGTGTCATTTGTGCCACAGCCTGTCATGGAAACACATGCTGTGATGATTATTGCAACGGACAAAACAATTGAAATTACTTTTTTCATTAGTTCATTCCTTTCTGGTTCTTCTTTTCTGACTTTTCCTGAACGATGTTAGAAACAATCAGCAGAATAAGAATCGTAACAAAAATAAGTGTGGACAATGCGTACATATCTGGGCGCACAGTCTTTTTGGTCATGGAGTAGATCATCAGAGGAAGTGTCTGGAAATCTGATCCATTGGTGTAGTAAGAAATAACAAAGTCATCAAGTGACAATGTGAAAGCCATGAGCATAGCTGCGAAAACGCCTGGCATAATGCTTGGCAAAACTACCTTAAAGAAGGACTGCATTGGTGTACATCCCAAATCCTGCGCTGCCTCTGCAAGGTGCTTATCCGTAGACCTAAGCTTAGGCAAAACATTCAAGATAACGTATGGGATACTGAATGTTACGTGGGCAATGAGCAATGTGAAGAAGTTCAAGGATGTGGCTGCTCCAACAAGTCTACCTACGAAAACGAACAAAAGCATAAGGCTAACACCTGTTACGATATCCGGGTTCATCATAGGGATATTTGTAACAGACATAACTGTGGAGGAAAGGAACTTGCTACGCATGTTGTAAATGCCAACTGCAGCAACTGTACCAATCACAGTGGCGATAATGGCTGAAATAACAGCCAAAATCAAAGTGTTACCCAAGGCATTCATGGCCTGGCCGTTTGAGAAAAGCTCACCGTACCACTTAAGTGAAAAACCTGAGAACACAGATGTACTCTTACCTTTGTTAAAGGAGAAGAACACCAAAATCAAAATAGGGGCGTACATGAACAAGTACACAAGTCCCATAAAAATGTTTCTGAGGGCCTTCATACTACCATCTCCCCCTCTCCATTTGAGAAGCGGTTCATAATGGCCATACTAATCAAAATCATAACCATCAGAACAAAGGAAAGGGCCGCTCCCAAATTATAGTTGTAAGACATCTGAATCTGTCTCTCAATTATGTCGCCAATAAGCAAAATCTTACCGCCACCAAGCTTCTGAGAAATGTAGAATGTACTGATAGATGGAACGAATACCATGGTAATACCGGAAATAACGCCTGGAATACTCATGGGGATAATAAGACGTCTCATCTTCTGCCATGGGTTGCAACCCAAATCCTCAGATGCCTCATAGAGAGAGTTGTCGATCTTAGCCATTGTTGTGTAAATTGGCAAAATCATGTAGGGCAAGTAGTTGTAAACCATACCCAAAATAACTGCTGCTGGAGTACCGATCATGTTAAGTGTGGGCAAACCAATTGTGCTCAAAATGGTGTTAATCAGACCATTTTTCTCCAAAATATTCATCCAAGAATATGTGCGGATAAGCAAGTTCATCCACATGGGAAGCATAACCAGCATCATCTGCATACGCTGAGCACTTGCCTTAAGCTTAGTGAGGCAGTATGCAAAGGGATATCCCACAAGCAATGTGATAATTGTTGCAATTACAGAGAAAATAATGGACACCTTAAAGACGTCAGCATAATCTGCCAACGCCAAAATGTTAGCAAAGGAAAAGGCTCCATTGCTGTCTGTAAATGCGTAATACATTACGATGAAAAGGGGGACGATGATGAAAATGCATGCCCACAACATGTAGGGAGCATTGATCAGGCCCTGTCTAGTGGAGCGCCTGGTCATTATTCATCCTCCTCGATGGCATCCACGTCACTCATGGTGTCCATCTCATCACTGAAAGTTGAATAATCGCCGAACATGTTGGAGTATTCGGATTTACGCATGATATGAATTGCATCAGGCTCAATATAAAGACCTACTGTCTCGCCCTCTGCGTGATAATCTGTGGTCTGAATCATCCACATGAAGCCATTAACGTCGATAATGATCTCAAAGTGAACGCCCTTGAATGTAACGGAGGTAATAGTGCCGCTGATCATACCCTTATCCAAAGGAACGATGTCCACGTCCTCGGGACGGATAACTACGTCAACAGGCTCATTTGCTCCGAAACCGCTATCGAGACATACGAAATCGTGGTTCTCAAATCTAACAAGCTTATCCTTGCGCATTACGCCGTCAATAATATTGGACTCGCCGATAAAGTCTGCAACAAAAGCGTTCTCTGGCTCGTTGTAAATGTCAATTGGTGTACCGATCTGCTGAATCTTACCCTTGTTCATAACAACAACTGTGTCAGACATGGAGAGTGCCTCCTCCTGATCGTGTGTTACGAATACGAAGGTAATACCAAGCTGGCGCTGAATGTTCTTAAGCTCGTTCTGCATATCCTTACGAAGCTTAGCGTCCAAAGCTGCAAGAGGCTCATCCAAAAGGAGAACCTTAGGCTTGTTAATAACAGCACGTGCAATAGCAACTCTCTGCTGCTGACCGCCAGAAAGCTTAGTAATATTTCTCTTCTCGAATCCACTCAAGTTAACAAGCTTGAGCATCTCTGTAACCCTCTCCTTAATCTCTGGTTCAGGCACTTTAGAGACACGCAAACCAAAAGCAATGTTGTCAAAAACATTGAGGTGTGGAAACAATGCATATCTTTGGAAAATGGTGTTAACCGGCCTCTGATATGGTGGCACGTCAGTAACGTCCTTACCATTAAAGAAAACCCTACCGGTATCGGGCTTTAAAAATCCTGCTATGAGGCGAAGAGTAGTAGTCTTACCACAGCCGGAAGCACCAAGGAATGTAACGAATTCCTTGTCCCTGATGGCCAGACTCAAGTTGTCTAAAATTTTCTCCCCGTCAAATGCTACAGAAACGTCGCGTAGCTCGACAATAACCTTATGGTCCATTTTTGCATCCCCCTTTGCGGCTTGAGACCGCGTACAGCTTAAAAGCTCTGCGCGAACCCCACACCCGGCTAACCATAGTCCCCGCAAAGAGTTTAAAGAGTCAGAGAATCATCGCTTCTTGACTTATCCTATAGTTTCCATGCGCCATTGCTGGCTACTCGGTTCCTGTTAAGAACTGCAAGGTGTGTACATCATATTCAGTTGATGTTTTATCCCGGAGAACCTTTGCTTTCGCCGGAATAGTTGGCACAGATGCAAAATCGTGCTCTATTGCAAGTGCTAACATATTTTGCAATAGTACTTAGAAATATAACACCCTATGGGGGGTAGGTCAATGCGTTTTGGGATTTGTGTCAAAAAATATGTGAACGAAAACTTTTTGTGACAAAAATCCAGTGTTAAGACACATAAAAATGGCTATAATTTACCCATATTTCTGCATGTTAAAACAAGCTTAATATGTTGTTTACAGCATTGGAATAATCTGTGGCTCGTGCACAATGTCGCGTTGACAAAGGGTGCCGCAAAGTATAGAATTTTTAGGTCTATATATATTACTTATTTAGATGGAGACAGAACAGTGAACGATTTTATTAAGAAAATACCTAATATTTTGACCATTTTCCGCGTGGCATGTATTCCTGCCGTGGTGTACTTTATCATCATGGGCAACGAGAGCGTTACTAACTGGGTTCTTGCCTTTGTTGTATTGCTTTTGGCTGGTCTTTCCGACTACTTAGATGGCAAGATTGCACGCAAGTACAAGGTAGTTTCTAACTTTGGTAAGATCATGGACCCCATTGCAGACAAACTCATGCAGTATGCTGTATTGGTGAGCCTTTATATCTATGGAGTTGTTCCATTTATTGTACTTCCCATTATCTTCATCAAGGAGATTTTGTCCGGTGTAGGTACTCTTACATTGTGGACTAAGCTCAAGATGGTTAAGGGTGCATCCTGGTACGGCAAGGTTTACACTGTTTTCTTCTTTGCAGCTATTTACATCACCATGACTATGAACCTTGTTTTCTACGAGGATGCAAAGATTGCTTTCACAACTGGCGTTCTCACAACCGGTGGCGCTATTAGAGAGTACACAATTAGCATCCTTATGTTCTTGGTTGCTTTGCTTGGTATCTGGACACTCATTATGTACGCAAGACAGTACTTCAAGATTCATCGCAGAGCTATTGCCGAGGAGTCCAAGATGCCAGAGGGCTTGACTAAGGCTCAGCAGAATAAGTGGATCGAGAACTACAAGGCACAGCAGAGAACTCTCAAGATTTTGGCTAAGCAGGGTAAGTAAATGGCGACTAAGTTTTATGCAGTAAAGGTAGGCGTGACCCCCGGCATATACACAGACTGGGATTCTGCCAAGGCTATGGTAGATGGCTTCCCTGGAGCTGAGTACAAGAGTTTTAAGACTAAGGCTGAGGCTCAGATGTATTTGGGTATGCCTGTATCCTGTGAGGACTTGTCTACCACAAGCGACGATGCTTTGATCGCTCAGTGTGCTAAGGAGAACTGTGCTATTGCATACGTAGATGGCAGTTTCAACGTGGCCACAGAGGAATTTTCCTACGGCATTATTTTATTTGAACCAAATGGCGTACATCGTCATTGTGAAAAGTTTAACAACAAGGAAATGGCAGCCATGCGCAATGTGGCTGGTGAGATTAAGGGAGCTGCTGTGGCAATGAGATATGCCTATGTGAACAAAATCCCTAAGCTTACCATCTACCACGACTACGAGGGCATTGCTAAGTGGTGCACAGGTGCTTGGAAGGCAAACAAGGATGGCACTATTGGATATGTGGACTTTTACAGGAAGATAGCTACTCAGGTTAAGGTAACTTTCGTCAAGGTAAAGGGACACTCTGGAGACAAATATAACGAAGAGGCTGACAAGCTGGCGAAGAAAGCACTGGGCATGTGCTGAAGCAAAGCTTCGCACGATGCCAGTTAAACGCAAGCACAGCTTGCTAATGAGCCGCGAGCAAGCTCGCTAGTAAAACGCACTATTTGTGCTAGTGAGCCGCAACTGCGTTGCTAGTAAAGAGCTTCGCCATAGAAAGGACAACATGGAAGAGATTAGATTGCAAAAATATATGGCATCCTGCGGAGTTGCGTCTCGCAGAGCATGCGAAGCCCTCATTTTGGACGGCAAGGTACAGGTAAATGGCAAAGTTATTACAGAACTTGGCACCAAGGTTACAGATAAGGATCGAGTTTATGTAAACGGACACAGAATCCGTCCTGAGAACGAGAAGGTTTACATAATGCTCAACAAGCCACGTGGATACGTTACTACATCCAAGGATCAGTTTGACCGCAACTGCGTAATGGACCTTATGAAGGGCGTTAAGCAGAGAGTTTATCCTGTAGGCAGACTTGATTATGACACATCTGGTCTCCTTATTTTGACAAACGATGGTGAGTTCACTAAGAAGGTTACTCACCCATCCCACCAGATTGTTAAAACATATATTGCTAGAACTTCCTACTCCCCTGACCAGCAGGATCTTGAGACTTTGGCTTCTGGCGTAACACTTCCAGACGGCACAAAGTTTGCTCCCGCAGACGTTACAGTTTTGGAGCCTTGCTTGGTAGTTATTAAGGTAACAGAAGGTAAGTACCACGAAGTAAAGCGCATAATGGAGTACGTAAACTGCCCTGTTAAATGGCTCAAGCGTATTGCAGTTGGCGGACTTGAACTTGGCAAGCTCCCAGAAGGCAAGTGGAGATACTTAATGCGTGATGAGTTAAAGCTCATCTTGGGTGAAGAAGAATAAGACACAGCAACCCCGATAGAAATTCTATCGGGGTCGTTTTTTACTTTTTCATCTGTCTCAAGAACATCACCACTGCCAGGACCATCACGGACACTCCATAACCTAGTACCCACCAAAGGTGTGGCCAAATACTACCAAATCTTCCATCTAACACTGCCTTTTCCAATTCAACTGCGTGGACAAAGGGCAACATATATGCAACCTTTTTGAATGCACCGCCAACTAAATTCAAATCAAACCAAGCTCCTGACAGCCATGCAGAAAGGTTTGTGAGCAATCCTCCGCAAACGCCACCAACTTGCTTGTCGTTAAGTACGCTGCCAAAGAGAAGTCCCATGCCAACATACAACATGCTAATTGGAACCACGAACAACACTGCATACAAGATGTTTATGCTTGGCTGCAGTCTAAGGAACATAGCAACCACGTAGCAAATAGCAGACTGAGCCAATGCAATTGGAATAATTGGCAACGTGTAACCAAGGATAAAATCCATTGCTGTAAGGGGTGTTGTGTAAAGTCTCTGAAGCAAAGAGCTGCCCCTATCCTTTGAAATAAGAACCGCAGAGAAAAGTGTCATAAAGGACAGTCCAAACACAGTAATTCCTGGGGTTAAGCTCTGTATTTCAAAAATATCCACTGGAATGTTTGCCTGAATTGCACTGAGCAAAAGGATAAGCACCAAGGGGAATCCAAGTCCAAATGCAAGATTTAATGGGTCTCTCAAGATTTCCTTTGCAATTCTCTTAGCAAATGTGAGCATTCTCATTTTGCCACCCCCTTAACTACCTTAATAAAGGCCTGTTGGAAGTCCTCTGTGCCTGCTACTTCTTTTATCTTTTCCACTGTATCGCAGATTACTAGATTTCCATCCTTCATAATGGCAACGCGGTCCGAAAGCGCCTCAGCCTCCTCCATGTAGTGAGTTGTGAGAATGACCGTAACCTTTCCCTTAAGGGCGCGGATCACATCCCAAAGATCGCTACGTGCCAATACGTCCAGACCCAAAGTAGGCTCATCTAAGAAAAGCACCTCAGGTTCAGATATTAAAGCCATGGCAATACTGAGTCTACGCTGCCAGCCTCCAGAAAGTTTGCCTGCCCTTTTGTTAAGCATAGGGTTTAAGCCCAAAAGCTCCACCATTTCTGCGATTTTTATCTTTGTCTTGTCCTTATCAAAGCCATTCACCCCACAGATAAGCTCCAGGTTTTCCTTGGCTGAAAGGCCAGGGGCAACTGCTGTCTCCTGAGGAGAAACTGCAATAATGGACTTTACTGCCATAGGCTCTTTTCGAATGCTCTTTCCGTTAATAAAGGCATCTCCTTCTGTGGGCTCTGCCAAGCAGGACAGCATCTTAATGTTTGTTGTTTTTCCCGCTCCATTTACGCCAAGCAACGAAAAAAGCTCGCCCTTGTGAATCTCTAAATTCAAATTGTTAACGGCCACCACGTCCTTGTAAATCTTAGTGAGGCCCTGAATTCTAATTCCTTCCATGTCTTACTCCATTCCGTACTGCTTTCTAAGGCCCAGATAAACGTCTGTAAGCATCTTGTCCACCAGATTCCAATCAAGTGCCAAGTAATTTGTAGCGAACATGGTTGCTATGCCGTGAACTACTGCCCACATTTCAAGGTGGAATATTGTTGCTCCATCTCCAGCCAAACCAGTGTTGTTATGAACAAGGCTCTCCATGTTGCTAAAGTTGCCCTTTTCTTCGCTAGTGTGGTTGCCATCGCTGTCGCGCATATACAGGTATTTAAAAAGTTCCCTCTCTTCCTTGGCAAAACGAATATATGCCATACCACTGGCCTTATATTCTGGATACTGGCCACTTTGGATTTCGCGTTTTATGTATTCTTCAATAAGGGCAATTCCCTCCTTAATCACAGCCAAATCCAACTCCTCCATGGAGCTAAAATTGGTGAACAAAGGCTGAGTTGAGCAGTTAAGCTTAGCTGCTATACTGCGCGCATTTACTGCTTGGGCGCCATCCTTGCGTACAATGTCCAAAGCTGTTGATACTATATCTTCTCTTGTGATTTTTACCTTAGGTGCCATGGAAACTCCTTAAATAACACATGTTATATATCAATTGTTATTATAGGCCTGGAGTTAGAATAAGTCAACAAAAAACAAGGCCCCGAAGGACCTTGTTTAATTACTCATTTTAGTATGTATTACTTCTTTTTCTTAGCAACTACAACTACAACTGCTGCTACTACTGCAACTGCAACTACGCCACCAACGATGAACCAAACTGTGTTATTGTTTGTGTCTGCTTCCTTATCGCCTGCTGGAGTCTCTGGAGCTGCTGTTGGCTCTGGAGTAGCTGTTGCGTTAGGATCCTGATACTGAACATCTACCTTCTCGCCAGCAGACATAGCTGCATCGCGCTCTTCCTGTGTACCGAAGTAGAAGTTATCGAAGTAGAAGTAAGAATCCATTGTGTTATCCTCTGCGTAGCACTCTGTGATGAAGTGACAAGGAAGAACACCGTCATTATCTACGTAATCCTGGAAATAACCGAAGTCCAAAACCTCGCTAAGGGAAATCCATGTGTCATACTCATCGATTGTCAAAGAACCGAAGGAGAAGTAATCCCAGTTATCATCACAAATGTAGAAACAAATCTTAGTTACGTTACCATCTTCTGGAACATAGATATCACAGTCAAATACCATGTCTGCTGTAATGAATGTCAAGTAAGGTGTTGCCTCACACCAAATACCGAATTCTGTGAACTCTTCCTCACCTGCAGGTGCAATAACCTTCATGGAATAGTCGCCAGACTTCTTCTGCTCTGTGGAAAGCTCTGTTGTTACGTGACGGAGAGTACAATCTGTGTACCAGTGCTCCTGCCACATGTCTGCGTTTGCCTTCTTCTCAAAGCCGTACAATGTGTAACCAAAAGCTGTTACAGACATTGATACTGCCAAAGCGACAACAACAAGAACTGCTAAAAGTTTCTTCATAAAAGTTCCTCCTTCGTTTTAAACAAGGTATTATTTATATATTAAAATTTTATCACTTACTAGGTCCCTTTGAAATCGATTTCCACCGTGCATTTTTGACAAAAAACAATGTCGTATTTTGTGCACAATTCAGTTCATGCTCTTTTCCTCCAAAAGTAAAAAGGTGAGACATAAAATCTCACCTTAAAATGTTAATTAAATTTGTAAATCACAACGCCTCTTTGGTCGTAAATCTTTTGACAATTTGCCTCGAACCAGTCGTAGTCTATGTCGTAATTGCTGCGCTCATAAGGACCAACATAAATATAATTAATATCATATGAATCATGATTTTCTAAGAAGCACTGTCCGTCTTCGAACATCTGCTCAACTAGAGCCTGACGCTCCATGTAGTTTACGCCGTGGAAATAAAGGAATGTACCTGCGCCAACTGCAATTCTGCGTCCTGTCAAAACAGCAACTGTGTTGTTGTGGTTAGGATATGCCATAAACACAGCATCTGGTTCCACATTTTCTGTAATGAATTCTGCTGCCTGTACTTCCTCAGCACCCAAAAGCTGGTAATCAGAAACGATTTCTCTACCAATAGAAAGTCCCCCTGACAATGTGGCTGCCACCAAAACAATCGCCGCAATAACCTGACGTCCGCCGATTCCCTTAAGCTTTCCATAAAGCTCCACCATGTAATCTGCCACGATGGCGCATGTGATCATATACCAAACGTAAAGGAGCTTATTATTATCGTAGTAGTTGGGCTGGAAAACAGCAACTGTTGCAACTGTGAAGATAATCAAGGAGCCAACTGCCATTGCAAGTCTATCTCTCTTTTCTTCCTTATTGAGGGAAAGGAGCGCTGGCAATGTGAACAAGAATACGACACCTGCATTCTTAACCCAGAACCAAAGCCAATTGTCATCCTGGTTTGCCCAGTCAAAGTGCCACTTGAGGAAGCCCTCTTCACCAGTACTTTGGAATGTCCAAGTCAAAAGCTGTGGTCCTGCAAGCAGGGCTGTGATACCACCGAAAATACAGAATCCAATGAGCCATTTCTTAAGGTTGCCCTTCTTAATAACTGCTGGCAAGCAAGTAAAAATAACGCCAATAGTCACAAGACCCAATGCAAAGAATGAGTGAGTGTGAATCATTGGCATAAGGCCACCAATCACACCAAGCATTACGAAATATCTGTAATCCTTAACACCCTTATCGCCCTTGGCCAATGTTTGGATAACTTCCACCATAAGCCAAAGTGCCACCATGAGCACACACCAACCAGCCATTGTTGTACGCTGTGGGATGATCATGTCACAAATAACGTTAACCCACTTTACGTTGGCCTGAGCTGTGTAGTTAGTAGGTGTTTCGTAGAATGCCTTAAAGATTCTGTTGAAATTCTCTGGATCTGTGCGGAGCTTGTCCAAGAAATAAATGAATCCAAAGCCGCCGTTAACAAAGAAGAGTACCATGGCCAATGCTGTGGAACTAATCTTGCCAACAAGCTTTTTGACAAACATAAAGAATCCCAATGCAATGCAGAAAATCATAACCACAGATGGCACGATCACTGACATGCGGAGGGACAAACCGCCGAATCTCATGGTTGCGGAAGCTGCATTTACCAAGAAGGGGTAGTTAATGGCCTGTCCTGGCATAATGTTGTACTCTGGTGGGAACTGACCCTGTACGTACAGGTTCTCGATCATACCAAGATGCATGTTAAGGTCGCCATATGTACTCTGACCAACGTGGACGGAACCATCTTCAAAGGGAAGGATAACGTGTGTATGCAAAAGGTATCCGCAAAGCGCTGTTACCAAAACTGCCATTACAAGTCCTACGACCTCTGCCTTGGAAACAAGCTTAGTGCCTGGTTTTCTCATGGCTTCCTGAGGATTTTTCTTGTAGGAAAGGTACTGCCAAACAATGCAACCAACTGCTGCCAAAACTGCCACAACAAGAGCCAAAATCTGCTCAAGCTGTGTGAATCTGCCTGTAATAAGTCCAAAGGCAGATGGGAGCCAAAGGAGCTCCAAGCAACCTAGGGTTAAACCAAACCAGAGCCTAGTGACCAGGCTCTGTTCTTTATCTAATATACTATTTGCAATGGCTATTCCCGAAAACAGGAACAAAATCAAATACACCATATGTGTCTCCTCTGTTAGTTCTTGGGCGTTGGTGTTGCCTTGGGGACGTGCTTGTTACACTCCTTAAGTGGAACCATGTACTTGTAGTCGATTGGCTTAGGATCATCTTCCTTAACCTCATCTCTTACGATGAGAACCTTGAATACAACGTTAGTACATGCGTCTGTTGGGAGAAGACCTGTTGTGGAGCAAACCATACACTCAACGTGAGTCTGACAATAATCTGTGGGCTCTGTACCTGTGATGTAGTACTCCTTTGTGAAAATATCGGATCCTCTTGGGTCCTGTTTACAAAGTTCTGTTGCCAGCTTGCCAGAGCACTTGCAGATTTCTACCTCAACAATACCAGAGGGCTGTGAACCAAAGTCTACTGGTGCAAGGTCTGCGTGAATCTTAGTCATAACCTTGTTCCAAACAAGTTTAGCCATGTTGTACTCTGTGTTTGGAATAGTTGTATTCTGTGTGTATCCGTACCATACGGAACCTACGTAGTAAGGTGTATAGCAAAGGAACCACTTATCCTTCCATCCACTGGAAGTACCTGTCTTACCAGCTGTTGGAATGAGCTGTCCATTCTTGTTGTAAATCTTACCGTAGTCGGAAGCTGTACCCTGTGGGCTGCTTACATCGCTCATGATATCTGTCATGATGTATGCAGTCTGCTCAGAGAAGACAACATTTCTATCCTGATGTGTCTCAGCGATCAATGTATTGCCTGCGCCATCCTCAATTTTAACAATGAATGTGGGCTCAATCCAAACACCATCGTTTGCAAATGTTGCGTAAGCGCCAGCCATTTCTAATGGGTTAGTACCTAAGTTAAGACCACCCAAAGCAAAGGATACATAAACCTCATCGTCTCTGTTAAGTCCCATCTTGTCGATGTATGGATAAACAGTCTTGGGGCTCATCATGTAGGACTTAGCAGCAATAACGTTAATGGAGTACATAACTGCATCGTGGATTGTAGTCAAACCATGGTAATCTCCAGAATCGTAGTTGCTGGGGTAAATAGACTCTGGGTCCTCGTTGTTTAAATAAGCAGGTGCGTCGTCAACAATTGTGCCTGCGTTAATAATACCCGCGTCGATCAAAGGTGCATATACGGCAATAGGCTTCCATGTGGAACCAGGCTGTCTGTACATCTGGCTAGCCAAATTAAGTCCCATGTTTTCGTCCTTTTGACCATATCCACCGTAAATTCCCTTAACATAACCTGTGTATGGATCTGTAACTACCATAGCAGCCTGTCCCATAAGGTCTCTGTTAACAAGGCCCTGGTTCATGGGGAAAATTGTAGGGTCGTTGAACACCTCTGTCATGGCATTCTGAACTTCAGTGCTCTGTGTAGAATAAATATGAAGACCACCGTTGTATACAGCCAAAGCGGCTCTGTTATATGTCCAGCCCTTAAGCTCCATGAGAGCGTAAATGGACTCGTAAATAACAGAATCTACAAACCAGCTCTGTACTGTATCTGTCTCTTCTGTTTCCAAATCTTCAATATGGATATATGCAAGCTCCTCAGCCATGGCCTCATCGTACTGATGCTTGGAAATCAAGCCCTGACGAAGCATCTCGGCCAAAACAATCTCCTGTCTCTCCTTGTTGTAACCACGAGTAATGGGGCCAACTGGAGCATACTTACCTGGAGAGTTAGTAATGCCAGCCAAAGCTGCGCACTCTGCCAAGCTAAGTTCCCCAACGGACTTGCCAAAATAGTACTGAGCAGCAGACTCAACGCCATAAATGTTGGAGCCCATATAAATTACATTCATGTATGAAGTAATAATCTGCTCCTTGGTCATCTGCTTCTCAAGTTCCAGAGCCATGTACTGCTCCTGAATCTTACGCTGAATAGAGTTCTGCCAATTGCCAGAAACATTCTTAATAAGCTGCTGTGTAATGGTGGAACCACCAAAGGAAGAGTTACCCAAAGTAACTACATAGCTAAGACCTGCAGCAACAGTTCTCTTAACATCTACGCCGCTGTGCTCCCAGAATCTCTGGTCCTCAATGGCGATAAAGGCGTTAACCAAATCCTGAGGTGCGTCCTGATAATTAATAACGATACGGTTAGAGGCACCATTCATGGTCTGGATGATTTCGCCCTGGTCATCGTAGATGTACGAAACCATGCTCTCGATAATGAAGTCTTCAGAAGTCAAAGGTGTAGCGTTGTTTACATATGCTGAAACGGCACCCAAAATAAGACCCGCTCCCACTACTCCGCAGAAAACAAGTGTCAAAAACAGTGCCTTAAAGCCAATCCACAAAACGTGGATGATACCCTTGAAAGGAAGACTGGCAATATATACAACCTGGTCTACTGTTTCTCTCTTCATTACCTGTATAACCTCTTAAAATAAGTACTACCCCTAATTATATACCACCTGTAAATTTATGTGAACTAAAAAGATTTACAATCTATATATGAGATTATAACCTTTATGCATTATAATAGTCTTAATCAGTTTGTATTTAGTTTACATGACAAGCATATATTAGTTGTTGTGATTTTTATTACAGAGGAATAGACGCATGAGAGAACGCTTTGTTCGTTTTATGGCCGGCAGATACGGCGGAAACGATTTACTTAACAAAACATTATTAGTTGTTACATTTATTTTGCTAATCGCCCAGATCTTTGTGCCTAACAACACAATCGCATCCTTAGTACTTAGTACAATTTGCTGGGCACTTATTATTTTCTACACATTTAGAATGCTTTCTAAGAACACTTACAAGCGTTCCATGGAGAACTATAAGTTCCACAACTTCGTCCAAAAGACTAAGCGCATGGCAAAGGGCTATCAGGACATGTTCAATCAGCGCAAGACTCACAAGTTTTTCCGCTGTCCTGGTTGCAAAAACATCCTTCGCGTGCCTAAGGGAAAGGGCAAGATCAAGGTCCACTGCCGTCAGTGCGGCCACTCTTTTGATGCAAGGACATAAACTATGTTTGGCTACGTTGTTATCAATGAATCTGAATTGAAGCTTAAGGACTACGACACATACCGCAGTTTCTATTGTGGTATCTGTTCTTCTTTGAGCAGATATGGACTAACTGGTCGAGTTACCCTGTCATACGACATGGTTTTCGTGGCCATGCTCCTGTCGGATTTGTACGATGACGATACCAAGCCTGTGCACAAAAGGTGTTTTGTCCATCCAATTAAGTCCACCCAGCGCATGCTTAACAAATATGTAGACTATGCCGCAGACATGACCATTTTACTGGCATACTACCAATGCATGGACCATTGGCATGACGATGGCAACATTATGTACAAACTAGAGGGAGATTTGCTTTCTAGCAAGGCTAAATCCCTTTTCGAAAAGTGGCCAAGACAAGCTCAAGCTATTGAAAAGTACATTAACGACTTGGTCGAAATAGAAAAGCATCAGGACTGCGACCCAGAAACTGTGGCCGCCCTAACTGGTTCCATGATGGCAGAGCTGTTAGTATATAAGGAGGACGAGTGGTCTCCCACGCTGAGAGCCCTTGGCAATTTCTTAGGCAAGTACGTGTACCTTATGGATGCCTTTGACGATGTGGACAAGGATATTCGCAAGGGCAACTACAACCCCTTCGCCAAGACCTATGACCCAGCCACCTTTGAAGAAACAGTGGCAAATATGCTAACATACGATTTGGCAGAGTGTGCTAGCGCCTACGAAAGATTACCGCTTGTGGAATATTCAGATATTCTGCGAAACATTATATATTCTGGCGTCTGGATTCGATTTGACCAGATTAAGGCCAGGAGACAATATGAGGCAGAGAGACGTGCTGCCAAGGAGAAAAAGTAAATGAACGATCCCTACAAGATTTTGGGAGTTTCACCCAACGCCTCTGAGGAAGAGATCAAAAAAGCATATAAGACTTTGGCTAAGAAATATCACCCAGATATGAATATTGGTGCGCCCAACATTGAGGAAATTCAGGCTAAATTTGTAGAGGTCCAGCAGGCATATAACCTGATCATGGACATTAGACAGGGCAAGGCTTCCTACAACCCATATGGCCAGAGCAATTCATACGGTCAGGGCTCCTATGGACAGGGTTCCTACGGCAACCCTTATGGCCAGAGTGGCACATACCAGAACAACGGATACACATACACTTACACATATAGCCCCTTTGGTTTCTCTGGTGGCAGTTATAATAGCTATAACTTGCATGCGGAGCCAGATAACTCTGACGACATTTTTATGAAGAATGCTGTTAATTACATTAACCAGCGCATGTTCCAGGAGGCTCTTTACTCTTTGCAACAGAGCTCCAACAGATCTGCTAGATGGAATTACCTCTGCGCTTTGGCATACACAGGCATTGGCAACATGTCCAAGGCCCGCGAAATGGCTAAGGCCGCAGTAGATGCAGAGCCATCCAACAACACATACGCAGACTTTTCTGAGTCCCTGTACAGAAGCAGTGCTAGATACACAAACACAGGCAGAACATACTCTCGCCCAGGTATTTTGAATAATTTCTGTGTGAGACTTATACTCTTTAATGCCCTACTTAATCTAATTAGCATGTGTTGCTGTCGTTCCCGTTGCATCTGCTAATATCGAAGAATATAATTGTCCCAACTAACAATCGAAATGGTGGGACCTTCCATGGCAAAGAACATTTTGGATTTAATGGGCAATACTCCCATGTTGCAGCTTAGCAATGTGGAAGCTAAGTATGGCCTAAATTTCAAGCTTTTTGCCAAGTTAGAAATGTACAATCCCACAGGCAGTGCCAAGGACAGAGTTGCCAAGTCCATCGTTGAGGACGCAGAGCAATCTGGCAGATTAAAGCCGGGCGGCACCATTGTGGAACCCACTTCTGGCAACACAGGCATTGGACTTGCTGCAGTTGCCGCATCTAGGGGCTACAAAGCCCGCATCTATATGCCAGACACCATGTCAGAAGAGCGCCGCACATTGCTCAGCAAATACGGAGCGGAGCTTGTCTTAACTCCAGGAGCATTGGGTATGACTGGCGCTATCCAAATGGCAGAGGAATACGTTGCAACCCATGACAATTGCATCATGGCCGGACAGTTCTCTAACCCTGCCAACCCAGCTGCTCACGAGGCAACCACTGGACCAGAAATTTTTACACAGACAAATGGAGCTGTAGACTGCTTAGTTGCCACAATCGGCACAGGTGGAACCATTACAGGCTCTAGCAAATATCTTAAATCTCAAAAGCCAAGCATTAAGGTCGTAGGCGTCGAGCCTGCCAACTCTCCTCTGCTGACAGAGGGATGGGCTGGCCCCCACGGCATACAGGGAATTGGAGCCAACTTCGTCCCAGATGTACTAGACCTTAGCCTAATAGACAAGGTGGTTACTGCCACTGAGCAGGATGCTTTCAAATACGCTCAGGAACTCTGCCACTTGGAAGGAATTTTTGCAGGCATTTCATCTGGTGCAGCCCTTGCGGCGGCCCTTTCACTAAACGGTGACCCATCTTTGCAGAATGCTACTGTTGTGGTTGTCCTCCCCGACTCGGGAGACAGATATCTTTCTTGTTGCCCTTTGGGCTAATACGTAGAATAGGTTAACAATCACAAAAATATCACATATCTTAGGATAAAGACTGGGAGACGACAATGTTCGACAGATTAAAGAGAGAAGTAGCATTTATTAGAGCCAATGACCCTGCCGCTGGCAGCTTGCCCGAGATACTCATGCTGTATCCAGGCTACAGAGCAGTGCGTAGACATAGATTGTCCCATTGGCTGTTCAAACATAATCATAGATTTTTGGCAAGATACTTGTCCGAGCGCACAAAGAAATTAACTGGTGTTGAGATTCACCCTGGTGCTCAGATTGGCGACTGCCTGTTTATTGACCATGGCATGGGAGTAGTTATTGGCGAAACCACCATAATCGGCAACAATTGCATTATTTATCAGGGCGTAACCTTGGGTGGTACTGGCAAAGAAAAAGGCAAGCGTCATCCCACATTAGGCAACAACATTATGGTAGGCGCTGGATCCAAAATTTTAGGCTCTGTTACTATCGGTGATGGTGCCAAAATTGCAGCCGGTGCTGTAGTTGTAAGAGACGTTCCTGCTGGAGCAACAGCAATTGGTATTCCTGCCACAATCCGTATGCCTGCTGGCACTCCTGCGCATTAAAATAACACTCCAATCCATACGGGTTGGAGTTGTTTTTTGCCCTTATTTGGAAAAATGTGTGTTTTATACCCTAAAAACCTTGGAAAAATGTGTGTTTTATACCCTAAAAACCTTGGAAAAATGTGTTTTACACTTTTTCTTACAAAAAATCCCTTCTACCGATTTGGTAAAAGGGACTTTTGCACTTATTTCTCATTGTAATGATAAATGTCATCGAATTGATATTCATAGTAAGTCCAGCCAAATGCGCCTTCATACTTGAACAAACAGACCGTATCTCCTTCTTGATATTGGGAGTACAGTACTCCATTTGTATCAAAGTTTACTTCCTCTCCATCTACATTCAATACCAAGTGATAACTTCGTGAAGGACTTCTAGGACTAGACTTCGTATACGTATCTACAACTACACTTTTTATAGGTTCTGGTGTAGATGTATCAAAGACGTAATTCACATACCCAATAGACATTAGTGGGAGTACAAAAACGACAAATATTACTGTAAAGAAGACTCCACATAATTTTCCAACATACTCTTTTTTATTTTCTCGATCCTTAATAACTATCGCCCCTACAACAACGGCAATCAAGGAAAGCACAAGCGTAATCCAAATCCAATCACGTGGTAAAGGAATCTCTGTTTCAATTAATTCACTCACCTCCAGGCCTTCCACCACCAAGGATATGCCTACAGTAAGAAGCGGCATGACACCATTTAGTTTCAGCTTATTTTTATCCTGTTGTTTTCGAGAGATAGAAGAAAGCAATAAGCAAAAACCAAAGTAAAGAACACTCAAAACAAAGGTAAGAAACAGCAGTCG
The DNA here is from genome assembly GCA_017559445.1 of Clostridia bacterium. Taxonomy (GTDB): domain Bacteria; phylum Bacillota; class Clostridia; order RGIG7378; family RGIG7378; genus RGIG7378. The sequence goes on along the minus strand of JAFYSJ010000006.1, from coordinate 41,499 downwards.
ATGATATATTCTATATGTTAAAAGGTACAGCCTACCTATAGCTAAAACACTATTTGCAATTATCAGGGCAACACTAAATACTCTAGGTTTTTCATTTAGTATAACGATTGCCATAACACACAAAAGAATATAGGCAATAGAAATAATATTTTGAAGAAGAAAATACACAGAGCCTTTTATACAATAGCTCACACCAATCACACATCCAAGAATTAAGAACACTAAAAAAACGCTTATAAATGCAGCGAACACTAACTTCTTATTTGATATGCGCATTAAAATCCTCCTACACATAGGGTAATCACAAATAACTCTACCTTAAATTTTCGAGCTTTGTTTTGCAACTGATTTCCATGGGGACTATTTATACTCATTATGTAATAAATCTAACAGATGCGCAACATCGCAGATAAGATCAATCTTTGCACAAAAAAGTCCCTTCTACCAAATCGGTAAAAGGGACTTACTTTAACCTTTATGTAAGAATTACTTCTTAATGTGCTCCTCGTAGAACTTATCTGCCTGAGCAAGGTACTCTTCCTGTGTACCATCGTTGTAAATAACATAGTCAGCCATAGCCTCTGTCTGAGATGTGTGGAACTGCTCCTCCTCACCTCTGTCCTGAGCCAAGAACTGCTCATATGTCTGAGGGTCACGTGCAGATGCACGAACCTGCATTCTTCTATATCTCTCCTCATCGGAAGAAATCTTAACGTCGATCAAAACGAACTCGTCGCCAAATGCCTCCTTGAAAGCAAGTACGTCAGAGTATGGACGAATACCAGAAACAAGTACTGTCTCCATGTTTGCATCCTTAATCTTCTGAATGAGCTGCTTGGGGAAGAAATCCTGTCCGTGAGCTGCCATGTACTTTGCAGATGTTGCATGCAAGTTATCTCTTGTCAACTCAAGGCCATCCTTAGTTGCAAGCTCTCTAACAATGTCTCCTACAGAGAACATTGGAAGGTCGTGCTTCTTAGCAATGTACTCCAAAAAATAATCCTTGCCTGTGGCATTCTTGCCAACTGCTGCGATAATCATCGTAAAATCCTCCTAGTAGTTGTAAACAAATCCAATTAGGGTAGATTCTATTATTTTTTACTTATTAGGTCAAGGAATTTTCTTTATCTTTTATTACCTTAGAATAAACATAAAAAAGCGCCCTGCCAATTTGCAAAGCGCTTTTACCATTTACTTTCTGTTGGAGCTGAACTGAGAAACTACATCGCTCAATACTCGCTCATTACAGATGATGATTACATAATCAGGATTTACCTCATTAATTGTCTTGGTATTAATACCGTAGGACCAGAGATTAGCCCAAGTTACCTTGGAGAATCTCTCGTTGATCATGTCATACATCTGGTTGGAGAAGGAATCTCTCAAAATATATGCTGTTGGAAGATTGCCACCAGAAACATTGTTCTTAACTGTATGCTTGTCGCCTACTTCCTCAAAGTAGCTGCGGCAAGAGTTGTCCCAGTAAAGTGTGGAGTTTGTTGGCATCTGAATATTGTACTTAGCAAAGTTTGTATACTCAGGGAGCAAGTTGTACTCTGCAATCTGGTCGTATGTCTTGTTTCCACCAACATCCCAATACTCAAAGTCACTGTTCATGATGTCGAGGTAATATGCCATGTCACCGCCAATTACCCATCTGTTCTCAAAGGAAATCTCTGTAAGATTTCTTGGAGCAGCATCTGGGAACTTCTTAGAAATGTGAGTCATAAGCTCATAATATCCCAAATAAGCACCATACTGTGTCCAGTGAGAGTCTGTCTTCTGGTAAATCTTAAGAGCATCGTTCTTGTGCTCTGTGAGAACATCTGTAAGGTCAATTACTGTCATGCCACCTGCTGCAACTGCTGCATCAAACTGAGTTCTGTATGTCTCTGTTGCTGCTGTGTACTCAGATGGAACATCCTCTGTATAAACTGTAGTTGGATCTGGAACTACCAAAATAATAACTTCTGCCTTAATGTCTGCAAGCTTAGTTTGAACTGCAGATGTTAACTTATTAGCTGTGGAAGTAGAAATAACATTTCTACCAATGTAGTCATTAATACATGCCTGGAAGAAACACTGGTATCTGTCTCCGACAATAACTGTCATATCACCGTAGTCGCCGATGTAAGGAACACCCTTAGAACCGCCTCTTGCAGTAATTTCCTTAGAAGAAACCTTGTTATCCGCTGTTGTAGCCACAACATTAAGTGTGTACTGAGTGTTCTGCTTCATAGGAACAACTGCCATAAAGCAACCGTTGTCAGACTTAACTGTAACTTCGCCTTCGCCACCTGTGATAGTAACTGTTGCACCGTATGCACAATGACCACTAATAAAATACTGATCATATGCAATAAGTCTATTTACAAGAACCTGAATTTCCTGAGAAGTGTTGCCTCCATTTGGTTCTGGTGTAGGAATACCGTCATTTCCCTGGTTATTTGCCTCTGGAGTAGCTGTTGGATCTGCACTTGTTGTGCCGAAAGCTGCGTCGATAACACCCTTTGCAATGGAGTTGTCACCGGAAGTGATCAAAATACCATAATTGCCATAGAAAAGAATCTCAGACTTCTTAAGTTTCTGAGCCTCTGCTGGCATATAAATTTCCAATGTGGGGTCCTGCTTCATCTCAAGTCTCTGCTCAAGCAAAGCCTTAGTAGCAGCCTTGTCTGTACCCTTGAGAATTACAATCTCAAATACCTGCTTACCACCGGAAACGATCATGGCATAGTCGTATCCATCCAATACGTCCTCTTGCTCATAATCCTTAGTGAAAAGATAGGATGCATACCATCCCTCAAGCTTTTTGTCTTCGTCTGTCTCGTTGCTATAGTAGAAGCTAAATGTGTCCCACTCCATATCTGTGTAGGCATCAGCCACGTCGTTAAGCAACTTGTTTATATCTACGTCCTTAACATTATCCTTGCCACAACTTGCTGCGCAGAGCATAAGTGTCAAAGCCAGCAACAAAGCTAATATTTTCTTCATAATTCCTCCATTTATGTGCTGATAAAAGGAATTATATCACATTTGACTAAAATTGCGTTAAACAACTATGTCTGTTACAGGCAGAAAAACATCAAATTTTGTGCCTTCGTTAAGGGCTGTGTCCACATCAACATATCCGCCGCAAAGTTCCACGATTCTCTTAACCAAAGGCAATCCCAAACCATTTCCTTCCTTGCTGTGGGAAGAATCACCCTGATAGAACTTGTCGTAAATCTTGGAAACTGTGATTTCATCCATGCCAGGGCCCTCATCCTCCACGGAAATCACCACGAAATTGCCATCTATTCTAGAAGAAATAATGAGTTTGCCTCCCTTGGGGCTAAACTTAACCGCATTAGAAATAAGGTTGTTCCAAACGTGCGTCAAAAGAGACTCCTGTCCTGTGTACTGAATCTCATCAATATCCACATCCAGGTCCAAATCTTTGTCTGTCCACTGTTTTTCGTAGAGCAAAATGGACTTTCTCAGCTGCTCGTCCAAGGAAAATGTGGTTTTTGTCTTAGAAATATGCTGATTTTCCACCTGAGTAAGCAACAAAATGTTAGAGGACATGTTGGCCAAACGATCGGCCTCCTCTGCAATGATGCTAGCGTACTCCTGCCTCTGCTCTTCTGTAAGACCTTGATTCTGAAGCTGTCTTGCAAAGCCGCGGATAGAAACAATCGGAGTTTTGAACTCGTGGGAAAAATTGTTAATAAAGTCGCTACGGAGCATTTCGTTGCCCTGGAGTTCCTTAGTCATGTCATTAAAATTACGGACAAGCTGGCCCAGTTCTCCCTTACCCTTAGGTTCAGGAGTAACTCTAGCTGTAAAGTCACCTTCTTTGATCTGGTTCATGGCTCGAATCATCTGCTTAAGCGGAGCCAAAACGTTATGCGTAACGATGGAAGATGCCACAACAGCAATGGCAAAGCTAACTGCCAACATTACAATAAAGAAAACGTAAGAGCTGTGGAACAAGGTGTAATCCACACCAAGTTCAAACAAAATGGCAGCCAAAAGCACAGTCAGAACACCAGTAACGGTAATTGTGACCGCCAAATATATAACTAATTTGAGTCTAAGTGAAACCTTATTTTTCATTTGTCTTAATAATGGCTTTATATCCAAGTCCGCGCACTGTCACAATCTCAAAATCTGGATTGTCCTTGAATTTGTCGCGAAGTCTATTTACGTGAACATCAACTGTTCTCTCTACTGTATCGCTCTCCATGTCCCAAAGCTCGTCCATTAACTGACGGCGTGTGAAAATTTTATTGGGGTAAGAAAGCAACTTGAAAACAAGCAAAAACTCCTTGCCTGGCATGTCAAATGTTACTCTATTGCTTGTAACTGTGTATGCGTCGTAGTCCAAAACCGTGGAGCCAAGCACCAGCTTATGATCATTTGAGATTTTAGCTCTGCGAAGAAGGGCTTTAACTCGCAGGAGCATTTCCTCCTCGTCCACGGGTTTAACCATGTAGTCGTCAGTGCCAAGTTTAAATCCAATCTTTCTGTCAGAAGGAAGCTCTTTTGCAGTAATAATCATAACGGGAGTGTCCCATCCATGAGTGCGAATTGTGTCCAAAAACTCAAAGCCATCCATTACAGGCATCATAAGATCAAGGATAATAAGGTCTACCTTAATCCTGTCCATTACATCCAATGCGTCCTGTCCGTTCTCTGCCTGCACAACGCTGTACCCATTCTGCTCCAGCACAGTTCTCATTAATCTGCGGGCGTTTTTGTCATCCTCAACAACCATTATCTTAAACATATGAGCCTCCAATAATTACTGCTACTTACATTATCTTACATTATTTTCAATATGCAAGTAATGTAGCAGTAGGCGATTTTACAACTGTTTTATTAACCAAATGTTACCCTTACAAAAACTTATTCACTTTCGTTACTTGCATTTAACGGAAGTTGCACCTCTAAATTTGCATAGAATGCTGTTATATTGTAATATTTTCTCATTCGTTTGATATTTATCCCGTATTGGAGGGTTTATGAGTAGATTTGTAATAACAATTGGTAGATATTGTGGCAGCGGCGGTTCCTCCGTAGGCCGTTTAGTTGCTGAGAAGCTAGGCGTTAACTTTTATGACAAGGCTTTGCTCCGCATGGCTTCCGAGGAAAGTGGCATTAGTGAAGAATTGTTCGCACAGGCAGACGAAAAGCTTAAGAGTAGCCTAGTTTACAAAGTTTCCCGCCAGATTTACAAGGGAGAGCTCATTCCACCAGAAAGCGAGGATTTCACATCCAACCGTAACTTGTTTAACTATCAGGCAAAGGTTTTGAGACAGCTTGCTGAGAAGGAATCTTTTGTTGTAGTAGGCCGTTGCTCCGACTTTGTACTTAAGGATATCCCCGGCATCGAGAGAGTTTTCATCTGTGCAGATAACGAAACTTGCGTTCGCAGAGAGGCTGACCGTATGTCCGTTAGCTACAGAGAGGCAGACAACCGCTGCGCTAAGCTTAACAAGTACAGATCTGAGTACCATAGATATTACACAGGTAATGAGTGGACAGATCCTCGCAACTACGATTTGATGATTAACACAAGCAAGGTTTCCTACGAGGAAGCTGCAGACCTTATTGTTGAGCACATGAAGGTGAGAGGTTTGGTATGATTTTGAACTTTACCAAAATGCATGGTTTGGGCAACGATTATCTCTATGTGGATTGCACCATGTACGAGCCCTTTGACTTGCCATTTGATCCATGTCAGGTAGCAATCGACGTTAGCCCACGATACACATCTGTTGGTTCTGATGGTCTTATTTTGATTTGCCGCTCCAATTGTGCCGATTTCATGATGCGTATGTTCAACGCTGACGGCAGCGAAGGCAAAATGTGTGGAAACGGCATCCGTTGCGTAGGTAAGTTCATTCACGACAAGGGTCTTAGCCCCAAGCTTAACCTTAGCGTGGAGACTCTGTCCGGCATTAAGCATTTGGATCTTCACTTGGCTGAGGATGGAACTGTTGACCTTGTAACTGTAGACATGGGCAAGGCTGTTTCCGAAGAAATGAGCCTTACTGTAAACGATACGACATATAACGGCGTTTCCGTTAACATGGGCAATCCCCACTTTGTTAACTTTATCGAGGAACCTGTTGCAAAGTTCCCATTGGAGGTTGTTGGACCTCTCATGGAGACAAACCCCGCTTTTCCCCAGGGCGTAAATGCTGAATTTGTTAACTGCTTAGACACTGGCGTTATGCAGATGCGCGTTTGGGAAAGAGGCAGTGCTGAAACTATGGCTTGTGGCACAGGTGCTTGTGCTGTGGCCGTGGCTGCTAAGGTTCGCAATATGCCTGCAGATGCAAACGGCTTGTACCACGTACGCGTGAAGTACGGCGAGTTGCAGATTAGGGTTGATGATGAATGGAATGTTACCATGACAGGACCGGCTGCAATTTCCTTTGAAGGAAGTTTTAGTGAGCCGCACCGTAGGTGCTAGTAGGCCGGACCTTCGGTCCTAGTGAACCGCGCTATCGCGCTAGTAGGCCACGAGCAGAGCTCGTTAGTATTCGCTCGTTTCACTCGCTAGTGAGCCGCAAGCGAGGCTTGCTAGTGGCCGCGCTATCGCGCTAGTGAATGTTCATTACTTTGGAACGACCCAAAGTAACCAAAGGTCGCCCGCTACTTCCGAAGCGCGGGAGGCACGGTTCGCAAACTTCGTTTGCAGTGATTAGTGTAAGAAGTACGTTCCTATATAAAATAGACCACTGGAACACAGGTGCATTCACCAAACACTAAACACTAACCACCAAACACTAGATGCGAAGCATCTTGGATCATTTGATTAAAATAAAATTTGCTATTGCATTCCAAAAACTACTAATGTATAATGGTGTCCGTTCGATTTGATTCGGACTTACATGCGCCCATAGCTCAACTGGATAGAGCGTTTGGCTACGGACCAAAAGGTTGTGGATTCGATCTCTGCTGGGCGCGCCAAGGCTTCGTTCTTAGGAACGGAGCCTTTTGTTTTGTCAAAAATACTAACTTTGTCGAACTAACCAAGATTGCCTAGGAAAAATAGGTTATTTTCGTTAATTAATACCTCTACCTATAATATTTAATATTCTTAGTGTTTAAGGTATAATAGGCGTCGGTGTCGAATTGTAGACATTTTGTCTCTCGGCACTTGCCTTTTGCTTAAAGAGCCCCAGATTTCTCTGGGGCTCTTTGCATTTCGTATGTTATTTTGTTTTGAGATTAGTTCTCAATAGCCATGATCTTATCTACGCGGCCGCTGTGTCTGCCACCCTCGAACTCTGTGCCAAGCCATGCCTTAACCAAGTTCTCTGCAGTACCCATGCCAACAACTCTCTGACCAAAGCAAAGAATATTTGCATTGTTGTGAGCTGCACACATTCTTGCACTGAACTCATCGGAGCAAACTGCTGCTCTAATGCCCTTTACCTTGTTTGCAGCAATGGACATGCCAACGCCTGTTCCGCAAATAAGGATACCCTTTTCACACTCACCGCTAACGATTGCCTCTGCAACTTCCTTAGCCTTGTCTGGGTAGTCACACTTTTCGCCTGCGCCACATCCAAAATCCTTTACCTCGTAGCCCATATCCTTGAGCAAACCAACAACAAAATCCTTAAGTTCAACAGCTGCGTGGTCATTACCGATTGCGATCATTTTAATATCCTCCATAATTTGTTATGCACCAATAAGAGAAACTAGTGCAGGAATTCCATAAGTTACTGTACACATAATAATAGTTGCTAAAACAATACCAATCAAGATGGCAAGGGATGCCTTTTTGCGTGGCATGTTAAGAACGCTAGCAATGAGAGCGCCTGTCCAAGCGCCTGTGCCTGGAAGAGGGATACCCACAAAGAGAACCATGCCCCAGAACTCGTACTTCTGAACCTTGTCTGCCTTGCTTTGTGCCTTTTCTTCAAGCTTTCTAGCCAAGTTTCCAAGAACCTTGGAGTGCTTTTTGAACCACTTGAAAATTGGCTCAAGCAACCAAAGAATAAACGGAATTGGCAAAATGTTAAACAAAACACAAATTGGAAGGGCAACCCAGAAGTTTACGCCAAGAAGTGCTGCTGCGATGAATCCGCCTCTAAGCTCCAAAATAGGGAGCATGCTGATGACTGCAACAATTATCTCTGGTGAAAGCCACTCACCGAATGTACCTGCTATCCAATTGACAATTTGATCTGTCATATATTTCTCCTAATTAAATAGTGAATAATTTGTCGTAATACTTAAGGTCAAAGTCCTGACCTCTCTCAAACTGCTCTATCATAGCAGTATATACCTTTTCTCTCAAGGCTAATCTGTCTTTTAACAGCCTAGTTGCTGTGGGTGTAGCTCTTACGATGTTCTCCCAGCCCTTACAGTCTGCCAAGCGCTTGCGCAAAAACTCCAATTTGCCTGGAATGTCGTCTTCGCAAAATCCCCAGAAACGGATGTTTTCGGAAACGCGGAAAATGTCATATCCGTCAAGCTCATCGCAGTCCATAATGCTGCGAGCAAGTGGTGTATCTGGTCCTTCAAAATCCGACTTTCCGTCTGCGTGGATAGCAATTCCGTAACACACTTCCTCTACTCTCTCAGGAGTCCAGCCCTCAAGTGACATGAGGAAAGGTCTGGCAATCTTGGCTGCGTCTCTGCCGTGCTGGCTCCAGGGCACATCGTAGCCATATGTGTTGCAGTAGCTAACGTCGTGCAAAATGCATCCGATAACCAATGCCTCTTCGTCCAAACCCTCTGCTCTAGCAATTTCGCGACCAAAAGCAGCCACTCTAGTGGTATGCTCGTATCTGTAGAAATGCTCGTATGGGTTGTCCTGCATGTATTTTCCGCCAGCCAATGTTTCCTTGAGGAAATCCAGTGCTTTGCGAATGTTTGTCTCTGCTACTGAAGTCATATGTTTTTCCGCCTTTGAGTAGTATACGCTACGCTAGTGAACCGCAACTGCGTTGCTAGTGAACCGCTACGCTAGTAGGCCGCAAGCAGAGCTTGCTAGTAACCGCAACTGCGTTGCTAGTGAGCCGCTACGCTAGTAGGCCGCAAGCAGAGCTTGCTAGTAGGTCGCTTCGCTAGCGAATGAAATTCGCGACTAACTTTTCACTAAAATATACCATACCACCGAACAATACACCAGCAGGGCCCTACAACCTTGACAAAAACGAGCCCTCGCCCTAAAATCCGTCATATGTATTTAATATAATACTTTTCTATACCTATGGAGATTTAACCACAATGGAGGTCCATTTCCTATGATTAACATACCAGAAATTTTCGGCTGTAACGTATTTAACGATGACGTTATGCGCGCCATGCTCCCCAAGGACGTATATGACAAGTTCCATGATGCAGTAACCAAGGAGCAATCTCTGGACAGATCCATTGCTAATCCCGTAGCTGCTGCCATGAAGGACTGGGCTATTTCTAAGGGTGCAACACACTTTACTCACTGGTTCCAGCCCATGACAGGCATCACTGCCGAAAAGCACGATAGCTTCATGTCTCCCGAAGGCAAGGACAAGGTTATTATGGAGTTCTCCGGTAAGGAGCTCATTAAGGGCGAGTCCGACGCATCCAGTTTTCCATCTGGTGGTCTCCGCTCCACATTTGAGGCTCGTGGATATACTGCCTGGGACCCAACATCCCCTGCTTTCGTTAAGGACGGCACACTTTGCATTCCCACAATTTTCTGTTCATACAGCGGAGAAGTTTTGGACATGAAGTCCCCTTTGCTCCGTTCCATGGAAGCCCTCAACACACAGGCTCTCCGTATTCTTAAGCTCTTTGGCGTAACAGACGCAGGACGAGTAGTTCCTACTGTTGGTCCCGAGCAGGAGTACTTCCTTGTTGACGAGGATATGTTTGATGCACGCCCAGACCTCGTTTTCTGCGGTCGTACACTTTTTGGTGCTAAGCCACCTAAAGGACAGGAACTTGAGGATCATTACTTCGGTGTAATCAAGCCAAGAGTTGCAGCCTTCATGAAGGACCTTGACTTGGAACTTTGGAAGCTGGGCATCTATGCTAAGACAGAGCACAACGAGGCCGCTCCTGCACAGCACGAGTTGGCACCAATTTACACAACAGTTAACATCGCATCCGACCATAACCAGCTCACAATGGAGATGATGAAAAAGGTTGCACGCCGTCACAACATGGTTTGCCTCCTTCACGAAAAGCCATTTGAGGGTGTAAACGGTAGCGGTAAGCATAACAACTGGTCTCTTACAACTGACAGTGGTATCAATTTGTTGAACCCAGGTAAGACACCTTATGAAAACGCTCAGTTCTTGTTGTTCTTTGCAGCAGTTATTGAGGCCGTTGACAATTATCAGGACCTTTTGAGAGCATCCGTTGCTTCTGCTGGTAACGACCACCGTCTTGGCGCACACGAAGCTCCTCCAGCTATTATCTCAATGTTCGTTGGAGACGAGTTGGACGCAATTTTGACTGCTATTGAGACTGGCGAGATTTACAGTGGCGTAGAAAAGCAGCGCATGGAGATCGGCGTACATACATTGCCTACTTTCTCTAAGGATACAACTGACAGAAACAGAACTTCACCATTTGCCTTCACAGGTAACAAGTTTGAGTTCCGTTCCTTGGGCGCATCCATGAACATCTCTGCTGCAAACATCGTGCTCAACACAATCGTTGCTGAGTCCCTTCGTCACTTTGCAGATGAGTTGGATGGTGCAGAGGACTTCACATCAGCTCTTAATAATTTGTTGCAGAAGACTATCAAGGATCACCGCAGAGTTATTTTCAACGGAAATGGTTACTCTGACGAGTGGGTTAAGGAAGCTGAAGCTAGAGGCCTTCATAACATTCCTTCTTCTGTAGATGCTATGGCATGCTACACAACTCCTGAATCTGTCGAAATGTTCTCCCGTCACGGAGTTTTCTCTGAGACAGAGCTTATTTCTCGTCGTGATATTTACTGCGAGAACTACAGCAAGGTAATCCGCATCGAGGCTCTCACCATGATTGACATGGTAAAGCGCTCCGTAATCCCTGCAGTTTCTAAGTATGCTAAGGATTTGGCAACATCTGCTGCAAGCCTTATGGACCTTTGTCCCACACTTGATTGCACAATGCAGTGCAGTCTCGTAACAGAGGTAAGTTCACTTTCTGCAGAGATGTACAATAAGCTCACTGCTTTGGAGACCATTATCGAAAAGGAGTGCCATAACATGACTGCCTTTGAAGAGGCACAGCACTACCGCAACAATGTCTTCATGGCAATGCAGGATTTGCGCACCACAGTGGACAAGTTGGAATCCATGGTTTCTTCCGAACTTTGGCCTTTCCCAACATATGGAGAACTTCTCTTCTCAGTATAAAAATACAGCATAACAAAAGTGGAACATATTACAAATTGATATGTTCCACTTTTTTCATTCAGCCTTTAAGTATTTAACTATTTCGATTCGTGTAGATTTATACGCAAACAACAAACTGAAAACAATTGTCAAAAAGATACTGCATACACCAAATATAATAACAGAATATATTGATATATCTATAACCCATTGCACATCCTCCACAATATATTGGTATGCTTTATATGCAATTGCTATATTTGTGACCACTAGTATTGATAACACAATGTTAGTGATCATCACCACCAATCCTTCGTATAAGAATTGTCTAATAATATCCCATGATGAAGCACCTATTGCCCTCTTAACACCAATTTCGAATTTTCTATCATTTAATGCATTTGAAAAGCTCGAATACAGATTAATACCTAACAGTACCATCAATATTATAGCGACTATTCCCTTTGTAGCTTTTTGTGCTTTGATTACCACCATTGCTTCTAACTGTTGATCTTTTATACAATGAGAAATCATTCCTAATTGTTTAGCAGACGCATCTATTTCTTCCGCCTTCTCTGAATATGCCCATGTTAATCGCGTTAGTGAAAATAAATCAGATGCGTTTTTATCCCCAATTTGTTCTTGAGACAGATAAATTGTTACCATCATGGTATTCTCAGCACCCTGAGGTATATTATTTCTGCTATCATCTTTGCAAACGCCTACAATATTTAGCCTAACCCATGTAACGCTTTCATCCGACCATGTTACTGGCACATCTATTTCAACTGGAAGTTCTCCTTGGGGGCTAATAGTTTTATAAAAGCTTTCATTTACCACTGCCTCATTTTCTAACAAATAAAAAGCATCCTTACCTTTTATTAATTCTACTTCTTTTGCAACCTGATAAATATCCTTATCTGTTGAATAAAGATAATACTGGTATACAGGAACATCTCCCATTGGTATAAAAACTAACTGGGCAGAAATATTATAGTCATACTGCATAAGTTTTGTATTAGAAGTGTAATACATATAATGAGATGCACTACTATCTATATCGTCGATGCTTTCCGACAAAGAGTTATGCGCATAACCATTCTGATCATATGAATATGCCAAGACAACATTAGGGTCGCAGCTTAACAGAACTTTATAATCATTAAAAAGGGACGAATCAACAAACATTAAATACCCTAGTAGCAAGGAAAAAGACAATATTATGGTTACTGATAACATCATATATGACTTGAAATTTCTTCTAACCATTTTTACGGCATGGGAAAAAGAAGACTCCCTATTTCTTTTCAATGAGGCGCCCTCCTTCCAAAACAAATGTTGTTTTTGCCTTGTTACCCAAGTCCCAATCATGGGTAATCAAAACAACTGCACACCCTCTCTTATTTTCTTTTTGCAGCAAGTCAAAAACTATTTCCTTATTATATGGGTCAAGATTTCCCGTTGGTTCATCCGCTAAAATAATTCCTGGATCAAGAATTAATGACCGTGCAATTGCTACCCTCTGTTTTTCACCACCAGATAATGTAGTTACTTTTTGCTCTAATAAGGGCTTTATGTCTAGCAATTCAACCAATTCATCAAAATCTCTTTGTTTTTTTGATGAATATAATGTTGGTAACAAGATATTTTCAGCGCATGACAATGTTGGTATAAGATTATATGCTTGAAAAATAAACCCTATATTCTCTAATCGCAATTTAGCATAATCTTTTGCCTGCCTAATTTTTACGCCATTAAAACAATATTCGCCACTATCAAAGGACTCCACTAAACCTAGGATGTTGAGCAACGTTGATTTACCAGAACCTGATTTTCCAAGAATAGCAATATAACTTTCGTTAAAAACTGATAGATTTACGTCAGTCAATACAGGTCTTGTATAAGACTTTTGTATATGCTCTAATTTCAGTTCAATATTGCACATGCTATCGTCCCTCTACAACAGCCTTATAAGCTGAATCACAGTACTGTCCTACCTCTACACCACTTACAATAGTATACATTCCAGTACTAAATCCAATCTCTACAGATTGCTCTTTAATGAAGTTACCTTCGGAATCCACAAGTCTAACATAGTGTGTATTACCGCCATCTAAGGAATAAATACACTTACTTAGTACCATTGTACTATTGGTGTAGACTCTACCTGTATTAAGCTCCATGTTGTTTATAACTTGACCATAGGACAAACCGTTATTTTCACAAGATATTAGAACTCTAGTTTTATTCCCATTTATCTTTATATCATCAACCCTAATAACATCGTAATTATTACCATTCTCATCTATAAGGTCCAAAACCTTTCTATTAAGCACCTTTAAGGTATCATCATCCACATAACACTCAATAACTAACTTATCGATATCGTACAACTCTATATAGGGGTATGTTCCCAAGTTAATTGATTTAACAACGCCATTAGAGGACGCAATTACAGGCTCTCCATTGCAATAACCAATAATGTCTCCCGCTACAACAACCTGTGAAACAGAAACCCTCAATCTAAAATCCGCCCCTTGAGGTATCTCGAGTTCCTCATAAACAACATCTGTGCTAATCACAGTACCAGCCAAAGTTATCTTCTCATAAAAATCCTTATAGATTACTTGTGAAGGAACACCATATGACATTTCCTTAAGTTGAACATCATTACGAGGCATATCATATTGTGCCTGTTCCATCAATGAAACATAGTAAAGAACATAAACTGGCATTGTAAACAATGCCAGCAATATAGCAACTCCAACTATTTTTATTATTTTTTGAATAATTTTATTCTTCATACAACTAACTACAAAACTTTAATCTTTAAGACAATTTAGATACTCCATATAATATGGCAATGGATCTATATCATCAACTATGTGTGCATATATATCGCTACTCTCTGCAGTCAACAACACTAACGCAGCATCTGTTGTAAAATACATCTGTCCATTACACTCGTATTCTACCGAAATATACATGCTTGTAATACCCTGCAACTTATTTGCTAAATAGGAATCTTCTACCGTAAGAATCATAGCAATCTCTGTTCCTTCATCCACATCGAATGATGACTTTCCATCCCAGACCGTTGTAATCACAAAGCCATTTTTTAATCTTAATACAAGATTACATTGAACAACTGCTACTTCCCTATTTTCAATTTTAATAGATTCTAACGTCAAGTCAGACTTTGCTATAAAAGACACTTCCGGAAATACAACCTCTCCCGTTAGCGTAGGCCTTACCCTATATCCCCAAGCATATCCTTGAATCTGCATTAACGCGCTTCCAAATCCACCTACCATTTCAGGCTCTCGAGAAATATTATCTATTTCATATGATTTTTGAACACCACCTATAGATATAGTTATCTCGTTTACCTTCTTAGCATTTCCTTGAACATCATCTATACCCAATGCACTGTACGGTATTTGAATTTGATACATATATACTGTTGGAAGGGATTCCTTTACTAACTCATATGCCTGCTTTATGCGAGTTTGCTCTTCTATGTTTTGTTTCGCTAACACTTTTTCCCAAGAAATTCCCTGATAAGTATAAAAAGTTTCCAAATCAAACACTCTACTGTCTCCAGAATTTATTATATTTCCAACAGAAACTGGAGTTGTCTGAATATCTGTCGAAACTAAGATTTCCTCTCCACTTAAATCTCTTGTTGATAGCAGCTTAAAAAAGATAAAATTCCATCCTCCATTACCCTTATAAACTGTAATATCAATGTTGTCACACAACAATTCAAAGAATATTTCCTCTGAAGAGGGCATCACTATATTCTTAAGAATTTCTTCTGTGTTTGGTGTTGGTGTAGGATTATTAACATTTGGCGTCGACACATTTCCAGAGGGTTGTGTTGGTATGGGTGTTGAACTACCCATTTCTCCACTCAAATCCTGTGTTCCACTAGTAGTGCAACCTACAAAAGCAAGCATGACAAGTAATCCTACAAAGAATATTATTTCCTTTCCTTTTCTCATGCTTTATCTCCTTCTACATAGCCCGCTAAAAATTCAGCACGCTATCAAAATTATTCACCTAAATTATACGTCTGCCACGACACGTATTGATCTGATGTCTTAGGTGCATATGTAACTTTTTCTGACCAGATTAGAGTTTCTTCTCCTTGATGATTAACTCCAATTACTTTCTTTATAACGGTCTTACGTGGAAATACAAATACCATCCTTACTAAACATGTCTCATAGGTACTTGGAATTGTATACGTAATTGTAGTCTGATTAGTGTATGATTGTGTATACGCCACTGATATCTGCGCAGATAATGTGCCCTCTAACGATACATTTATTAACTCCTCAATTCCTACACCTAATCCCAATGAAACATCACATCCTAAACTTCCTGATGCAGTCAATGATTTTGTCTCTGATCTTGTTAGACTAATAGATGTCTCCACTCCTTTAATGTGCTGCGTCTGTGTTGACGTAATTGGAGCATAGTAATGCGAATAACCGTTTGCAACTACTTCCGCAAAAACACCTTCAGAATAAATATTCGTTTGCCCAACAGCTAACCTAGCAGTTTCACCACCCAGTGTTGGTCCTGCTGCATATGTAGGGCATGCGCAAGCACATAAAAGCACCACAACTAAAAACAAACTGATTAATTTCTTTTTCATAATACATGTCCTCCTTTTTATTCAATATCCTGCGATCAAACAATCAACAACCTAGTAAACATTACCATATTTTTATCTTATAAATCCATATAATATAGTAATATTACACAGTTAATATATAATAAAGTATAATATGTGTCAATAAATACACCGTTTTAAATCATCTAATCTTGATATCCACTTTCTAATTTCTCCTACCAAAACACATACTTTTTCATAAGACTTTCTGTCTAAATTTATTATATTTTTTCATTTTATTAATCTTCTAATTGTGATAAAATTAACTTTGTTATTTTTTGAACCTTGGAGGTACTTTCGTGAAAATCGGCTTTGACAATAACAAGTATCTGAGCATGCAGAGCGAGCATATTCGTCGCAGAATTGACGACTTTGGCGGCAAGCTTTATCTTGAGCTTGGCGGCAAGCTTTTCGACGACTATCACGCTAGCAGAGTACTCCCTGGATTCCGTCCAGACTCCAAGTTGCAGATGCTTTTACAGTTGGCTGATAAGGCTGAAGTTGTTATTGTAATCGCTGCATCTGACATCGACCGTAACAAGGTTCGTAGCGACCTGGGTATCACATACGACCAGGACGTTATGAGACTTATCGACTCCTTCCGTAGCGTTGGTCTTTACGTTGGTAGCGTAGTTATGACTATGTTTGACCAAGCCCACGAAGGTGCACAGAACTTTAAGAAATATTTGGAGAGCTGCGGCATTCCCGTATACCTCCACTACACAATTGCTGGTTACCCCTCCAACGTTGAGAAGATTGTTAGCGAAGAGGGCTACGGCAAGAACGAATATATCAAGACATCTCGCGAGCTTGTTATCGTAACTGCTCCAGGACCTGGTAGCGGCAAGATGGCAACATGCATGTCCCAGCTTTATCATGATCACAGAATGGGTATTCAGGCTGGATATGCTAAGTTCGAGACTTTCCCTGTTTGGAACCTTCCTTTGACACACGCAGTTAACTTGGCATACGAGGCTGCAACAGCTGATTTGGACGACGTTAACATGATCGACCCATATCACCTTGATGCATATGGTGTTACAACAGTTAACTACAACAGAGACGTTGAGATTTATCCTGTTTTGCAGGCTATTTTCAAGAAGATTTATGGCTACTGCCCATACAAGTCTCCCACAGACATGGGCGTTAGCATGGCAGGCAACTGCATTATCGACAACGATGCTGTAACAGAAGCCGCTAGACAGGAAATTATTCGCAGATACTATACAGCTCTTGTTTCTGCAGCTAAGGGTAAGATTAGCCCAGAGCAGGTTTACAACCAGGAGCTTATTATGAAGAAGGCTGGCCTTTCTTCCGATGACAGACCTGTTGTGGCAGCAGCTCTCAACAAGGAGACTGAGTCCGATGGTCCTGCAGCTGCAATTATGCTGCACGATGGTACAATCGTAAGTGGCAAAACAACTGACTTGCTTGGCTCCTGCTCATCCATGCTTCTCAACGCACTTAAGCGCTTGGCTGGCATTTCTGATGAGGTATACTTGTTGTCCGAGACAGTTATTCGTCCTATCCATGAGCTTAAGACAAAGTACTTAGGCAGCAAGAACCCTAGACTCCACATGGACGAGGTTCTCCACGCATTGGCTATCTGTGCTGCAACTGACGAGAATGCACGCAAGGCAATGGAACAGTTGGACAAGCTTAGAGATTGCGAGGCACACTCCACTGTTATCCTCTCCCACGCCGACAACTCCATGTTCAAAAAGTTGGGCGTACATTTAACATGCGAGGGCAGATACCAGAACGATAAGTTGTTCCATTTGTAAAATCGAAGATTTTATAAGTGTTGAGTGGTTAGTGTTTGGAGTTTAGTGCTGGTCCCTATGGTCCAATGGTCATTATAAAACCATATTTTCAACATTCTTCACCTTTCACTGCAAATCAACGCAGGTGGCTCGGTTTAATCGGTACATGAAATTAATAAAGGAGAATTTGTGAATTCACAAATTCTCCTTTTTGATTGTTTGAACTAGATTTATTATGGCTATGCCATTTCACGTGTGTAGCACTTTTCACACACGTAGCGCATTACTCCACTATAATCTCCAAATCATCGGGACATCCCTCAAATGCTTCCTCAGACCATTGCGCTGTAGCTGGAATTCGAATCTTCCTTAATTTTGTGCATCCCTTAAATGCATATCTTTCTATTGTCTTTACACTATCTGGTAAGTAGATTTCCTCCAAGGAAACACAATCACGGAATACCTCCCACCATATACCTGTAATGCCTTCAGGGATATTAATATTTTTCAGAGAACTGCATCCATCAAAAACACTGGTACTCAGACGTGTTAGTCCGCTAGGAAGAACAACCTTTTCCAGCTTCGTACACCCTCCGAATGCGCCCATATCAATAAATGTTACACTTTCTGGAATTTCTATTTCCTTAAGGGATTTACAACTTCCAAACATTGACATAGGAATAGTAGTGATTCCATTAGGGATATTTACTTTCTTTAGAGAATAGCAAAATCTAAATACGCTAGTTCCAAAGGATGTTACACTTTCTGGAATATAGATTTCTTCCAAAGAACTACATTCTTCAAAGGCTCCATGTTCAATCGTAGTTACACTGTTTGGTATATTAACCACTTTCAAGGATTTGCAACCATAGAATAAGCTTTCGCTAATAACAGTAATTCCATTATGGAGAACCACTTTTTCTAAAGACTCGCAATTTCTAAATACAGCACTCTCTATTTTTGTTATTCTTTCTGGAATTACTATTTCCTTAAGGGCATCGCATCCTTCAAATGCTCTTGATTCAATAGTTGTTGCAGAAGTTGGGAAATTAAATTCCTTCAGTGATGAGCATCCAAAAAATGTAAATGTTGGGATAGCTGCAATTCCATTAGGCAAAGTGACCTTTTCTAAACTTGTACATAGCCAGAATATGTCACCTGAAAGATTTGTAGCACTTTCTGGTATTACAACCTCCTTAAGTGATGAACACCCATAGAAAGCACCTAGGCCAATGCCTGTGACTCCATCACTAATAATAACCTCGGACAAATTAGCACAGTCCCTAAACATGAAATCTGGAATTATTCCCACACTTGCTGGAATAGAAACTTTTCTCAAAGATGTACACAACTCAAAAGCGTTCTTCTTTATCTCTGTTACAGTATTAGGAATTGTTATGCTCTGTAATGAACTACAATTCTTAAAGGAATAACTTCCAATATACTCTAATCCCTGTGGTAGATTTATGTATGTAAGTGCAGGACAATTCAAGAATGCCTCATCTCCAACTTGCTTAAGACTCTTGGTAATCTTAACCTGTGTTAAGGACTTGCAATTTCTAAATGCTGCACCGCCAATAGTTGTTACGCTATGCAATTCGACCTTAATTAGAGAATTGCAACCCTCAAATGCATACTGATAAATTAGATCAAGACTTGTGGGAAATGTTACAGAAACGAGCTTTTGGCAATTCTTAAAAGCGTTTTTCAATATGTTTTTTACGCCTTCGGAAATAACAACCTTCTCCAAATTCTTGCATTCATAGAATGCTGATTCTGGAATATTCTCTACACTACCTGGAATAGTTACTGTTTTTAGGGCACTGCAAGCCTTAAATGCTCCAATTCCAATTACCGTAACGTTTTGTGGAATTGTTACATTAACCAATTTATCGCAACTAGCAAAAGCATATTCACCGATACTTAAAATATTGGAGGGAATTGTGATACTTTCAAGACCACTTCCTGCGAACATGCTCTTCTGAATCTTACTCATATCCTTGGGGAATACTACATTCTTTAAGCATCCACATTCTGCAAAGGCACCTTCCGCAACCTTTATATCTCCCTGAATAATCAAATTCTCGATATATGAACCAGCAAACGCTCCAGATGAAATATGTTCTACAGTTGCTGGGATAACCAGTGTTGTTGCTCCAAGCCCCAAGAATGCACTCTCGCCAATTGTGGTTAAGGATTTGGGTATAACGAGCTCTGTAACATACATGCATTCACTAAAGGCATCTTCCTCAATCTCGACCAATCCCTCTGGAAGAACAAGGCTTTTTAGTTTAGTACCTCTAAATGCTCCACGTGCTATAACCTTTAACCCCTTAGGAATGTTTACCCTTTCTAAGGATTCGGAATACGCAAAAACATTTGATTCCATGGTTGTAACGCTATCTGGAAGATATGCGGCTGTCAAATTAGAGCATTCGCGGAAAGCATGTTTGCCAATAAAGGTAACTGTATTTGCAATTGTTACTGTCTTAATGTTGTTTCCACGGAATGCGCCTTCTCCTATAGCTGTAACTGTATATCCATCAATCTTAGAGCCAATTACAAGATGCTCATCTGTACATGTACCTATACCTGTAACTGTACATGTAACACCATCTGAATTCACAGTATAGTCAAGGCCTACGGAATCACTTCTAACGGGAGTAGGTGTTGGTGCTGGGGTGGATGTAGGCCTTGGTGTAGGTGTTACCGTTGGTTTTGGCGTGGGTGTTGCCGTTGGTTTAGGTGTGGGCGTTACTGTAGGTTTTGCCTCTGGAGTAGATGTAGGAGTCTCTGTTTGATCTTCTGTTGGCTCCTCTGTTGGAGCTACCGTGGGAGTAACTGTAGGCTCCTCTGTAGGTGCGGCTGTGGGTGTCCCTGTAGGTTCAGGAGTACCAGTAACCTCTGCTGTAGGTATGGCAGTAGGAGTAATTCCTGTTGTCCTATTCTCTTCACAAGCGCAAAGAACTCCTACCAATGTAATAATCAACATTAAAGATAACAGTTTCTTCATATTATCCCCCCATTTTAGTGTTTAGTGTTTGGTGGTTAGTGCTGGTACCTATGTTCCAAGATACTACGCATCTAGTGTTTCGTGTTGAGTGTTTGGTGTTTAGTGCAGGTTTCTTTGTTCCTATGATCTATTTTTAAAAGGAACATGTTTCATTCGCTAAACACTAATAACTAATAACTAATAACTGCAAAGCATAGCTTTGCGAACCGTGCCTCCCGCGCTTCGGAAGTAGCGGGCGACTTTTGGTTACTTTGGGTCGTTCCAAAGTAATGAATATTCACTAGCCAAAGGCGGCTCACTAACGAGCTCTGCTCGTGGCCTACTAGGCGTAGCCGGTTCACTAGCACCAACGGTGCGGCCACTAGCGCAGCGGCTCACTAACGAAGTGGTTCACTAACGAGCTTTAGTTCACAATTTCAACCTTGTTATTTGAATATTCAAAAATCTCGCTTAGATTGTCAATTCCTGCAGGAATACGAACCTTCTTAAGTTTTGAACAATCCGCAAATATGCCCCTATCAATTGTTGTTACACTATCTGGAATGTATACCTCTTCTAATGCCGTACATCCCTCGAATATCCAAGCACCAAGTATCTCTATACCCTCTGGGAATACAAATTCCTTAAGTGATATGCAATGCGCAAATGCCCTACTATCTACATACTCAATGTTTCCTGAAAGTCTTACCTTTGTTAATGCCTTACACAAATAGAATGCATGACCACTCAAAGTTGTTACACTATCTGGAATGTATATTTCTTCAAGAGCTACGCAATTATAGAAAGCAGACATGCCAATAGTTGTTACACTATCTGGAATGTATATGCTCTTTAAAGAGCTGCATTCACTAAATGTCCTTATTTCTATAGAAGTAAGACCATTGGGAAGCACCATTTTCTCCAATCCAGAACTATAGAAGGCAGCAGATCCAATAGTAGTTACACTGCTTGGGATATTAATTTCCTTAAGCGCATAACAATAAGCAAATGCATCCAATCCAATGCTACGAATGCCATCCTCAATAGTTATATTCTTAAGCTTGTAGCATTCCTTAAAAAGCTTATTGGGAATATCTACTATAATTTTGGGGATAACTATCTCTGTTATGGATTTACATCCTTCAAATGCAGCCTCTCCGAGAGTCTTTATGGTGCTTGGAATCGTAATCTTCTGCAAAGATTCACATCCTCCAAATGCTTCTTCACCAATATACTCTGTACCTTCGGAATAATTTATTGATGTAAGAGATTCGCATCTGTAAAACGCCTGATCTCCAATCTGTCGAACTCCATTAGCAAATACAACCTTAGTCAAAGACCTACATTCTCTAAAGGCTCCACCTCCAATAGTATCTACGTTGTAAAATTCAACCTTGATAAGAGAATCACAATTTTCAAAGGCGTACTGGTAAATCAACTCTAGAGATTTGGGGAATGTTATAGAAACAAGCCTTTCGCAATTCTTAAAAGCTTGCTTTTGAATGTTTTTTACGCCTTCGGAAAGGACTACTTTCTCCAATTTCTTGCAATTTTCAAAAGCTGCTACGGGAATAGTCTCAATATTTCCTGGAATAGTTATGCTCGTAAGGACACTGCACCCTCTAAAAACACCAGCTCCAATTGACTTAAGATTATTAGAAAATACCACTTCTGTTAACTTATTGCAGTCCTCAAAAGCATTTTCTTCTATAGATTCAATAGTAGACGGAACAGTAAAGCTAACCAATCCACTTTCCGCAAACATACTCTTATGAATTTTAGACAGTGTCTTAGGAAGTGATACTGTTGTTAAGTTTGCGCATCCAGAAAATGCACCTTCTGCATTCTTAAGATTACCCTCTTCAATAATCAAAGTTTCAATAGCTGATCCAAAGAAAGCCCCTTCTCTGATATTCTCAACAGTTCCTGGAATGCGTAAAGTTTTGGCACCGAGGCCCTGGAATGCCCTTTCACCAATTGTTATTACTGATTTAGGGATAACCAATTCCGTAACAAAACGACAATCGTTGAATGCATCGTCTTCAATTTCGACTACACCCTCTGGAATAACAATACTCTTAATAATAGTATCATTAAATGTACCCAGCTCTATGACCTTAAGGCCCTTGGGAATATTTACTCTCTCCAAGGATTCGCACATAGCAAAGGCATTTGTATCAATTTTTGTAATACTATCTGGAAGATATGCCGCAGTCATCAACCAACATTCTGCAAATGCGTAGCTTCCTATCCTAGTGACAGTGTCTGCAATTGTAACAGTAAACACGGTGTCCAATCCATAGAAAGCCCTATCGCCGATGGCTGTTACTGTATATCCATCAATCTTGGAGCCAATAACAAGATGTTCATCTTTGCATGTGCCAATGCCAGTAATAGTAATTGTTGTTCCATCTGCGTTCACCTTATAGCTAAGTCCTACGGAATCACTTCTCACTGGCGTGGGGGTGGGAATCGGTGTCGCTGTTGGCTTAGGAGTTGCAGTAGGTTTCGGTGTAGGTGCAGGTACAGCAGTAGGCTTTGGTGTTACCGTAGGTGCTGGTTCCGGTGTTGCTGTTGCTGCTGGTTCTGGCGTTGCTGTAGCACCAGGAACAGTTGTTGGAGCATTTGTCGGCTCAGCTGTAGGAGCCTCTGTCGGTGCCTCTGTCGGTGCCTCTGTGGGCACTTCTGTAGGAGCTACTGTAGGAGTAGCTGTGGGTGTGGTGATAGGACTGGCTGTTGGTTCAGGAGTACCAGTAGCCTCTACTGTGGGTGTGGCGGTAGGAGTAACTCCCGTGGTTTTATCTGCTCCACAAGCGCAAAGAACTCCTATCAAGGTAATAACTAACATTACAGACAACAGTTTCTTCATATTATCCCCCCATTTTGGTGTTTAGTGTTGGTACCTATGTTCCAATGGTCATTATAGGAACATGTTTCATTCGCTAAACACTAATAACTAAGCACTAACCACTGCAAAGCACAGCTTTGCAAACCCGTGCCTCCCGCGCTTCGGAAGTAGCGGGCGACTTTTGGTTACTTTGGGTCGTTCCAAAGTAATGAATATTCACTAGCCGAAGGCGGTTCACTAGCGAGTGCAACGAGCGAATACTAGCAAGCTTTGCTTGCGGTCACTAACGAGCTCTGCTCGTGGCCTACTAGCCGAAGGCGGTTCACTAACGAGCTCTGCTCGTGGCCTACTAGGCGCAGCGGTTCACTAGCGAGTGCAACGAGCGAATACTAGCAAGCTTTGCTTGCGGTCACTAACGAGCTTTGCTCGTGGTTCACTAATTAAGTTCCACTTTTCCCTTCAAGAACTGAATAGATCTCTGAACTGCATCCTTAGAATTATTCCAAGGCTCATCTTTGTATCTATAGTCAAACTTCTTGGTAAACCAATCCACGTCTGCCTGGAGCTCAGCCAACTTGCGGCTCTGCACATTACAAAGGTCGTTCATGAACTCACCCTTCATTTTGCCAGGCAAACCCTTTTTAGCTCTAGCGCAAAGCTGACGGAAGTGCTCTAAACAGAATCCATCCTGCTCTCTAAAGAGCTGACGGAAATCCTTGTCATTGGCATACTGCCAGTAAATAACATCAATATATCTGTCCATTGTGAAGTTAAGCTGGTCACAAATGAAGCAAGAGCTATTCATCTTCTCAAGTGCTGCAGCCAAATCCTTATCGGAGCGGTGACGCATACCTCCGGACAACTTTTTCTGCACAGTCTCAATATATGTATTTGTGAGGAGGCCCAAACCAACGCTGTTCTTGTGACTGTTAAAGAGCATGGCATAATGTCTTGGGCAAAAACCCTTTTCGTTAGTTGCTGTACGCACATCTGGTTCCATAAGTGCAGGGCCAAGTACATAATCGATACGATCCTGCTCAAATCTTTCCTTCATGGCACACAATGGACATGAACATGGCTTAGCTGTAAAAACTTCGTTAACGGGTATGGTATAAATTTTCTCTATCATATGTCCTCCAAAAGTTGAGCTTACTTGCTCTTAGAAATGGTCAAATCAAGTCCCAGTGCCTCGCAGCACATTTTGTGGTTAACGGCTGACTTACGTCTCCTGCGATACTCGGAAATGGCATTGGTTGCCTTCATGCAAAGGTCTGGCGTCAAAAACTCCATAAGTGTGGTCAGCTTTGCCTGGTAATCTCTATTAATAATGCGACTCACAAGTCCTGTGCTCAGCATTAACATGTCGGAATAAAGTGTCATGAGCATTTTGAGAATGTGCTCCTCATTGTCTGACTCCTTTTCGAACCAAGTAGCAAAGCCATATGCTGCATCGAGGGCATCAGAAGTCATAGCTGTGAAATGTGCCATGGTCTGTTCACGCAACTCCATAAACTCTGGGTCTGTGCAAATTTGGTCTATCTGTCCTCTGGCTCCACCTGTGTACATGTGGATGAAGTGAGCTCTATTGTAGCTGGATGGGTAATTTGCGGAAATGTACTCCACAGTTTCTTCCTCATCTGCTCTATCTATATCAAATCTGGAAATACGTGAAATAACAGTGGGGAGCAAAAGATCAGGATGGGACGTTGTAAGGATCAACATGCCTGTGGCCGGTGGCTCCTCCAAAGTCTTAAGCAATGCATTCTGCGCCTGTGCGTTCATAGCATCACAATCGTCTATGACACAAACTCGGTGAGATGCATATGCAGGCTTAATGTACATGTTGTCTATGGCCTGTCTAACTGCACTAACTGGAATAAGTCCCTTTTCGTCTGGCTCAATGTATGTAAGCTCAGGGGTCATACCACCTGCAATTAACTTACATGCCATACATTGTCCACAGGGATCTCCATTGACGGGTGACATACACATGGCTCCGTTGGCAATGGCCTTGGCCAAGGTTGTTTTGCCCGTACCATTAGGTCCCACAATTAACAAGGCATGAGGAATCCTGCCGCCAGCCATGGCACCTGCCAAACTGCTGCGAATCTTGTCCCTACCCTGTAATGTGCTTAACTTTAGCATAGGACTCCTCTCTCCTTAAGGCCTGCCAAAATAGCATCCCAAACCTGGTCGATAGTTCCAGATGCATCTATTGTAATAATTCTATGGGAATAATTCTCTGCCATGTACTTAAATCCCTGGTTAACTCTCTCCTTAAACTCAGCGCGCTCCTGCTCAAGTCTATCTGGCACATCGTAATCTGCCTGCTTGGCCTGGGCTCTCTGTGTGTATCTCTTCTCTGCTGCCTCTGGGCTAAGCTCCAAAATAACTGTTGCCTCTGGCATAAGACCGTCGATAGCATACTTTGTAATTGTGCCCATGAACTCGCCGGAAAGCTGACGACCAAAATACTGGTAGGCAATAGTGGAATCGATATATCTGTCGCAAATAACAACCTTACCCTCTGCAAGAGCTGGCTTAACAACCTGACGCACGTGCTGTGCTCTATCTGCGGCATACAAGAGCGCCTCTGTCTCTGGTGTTATGCCCTTGTAAATTGGATTAAGTAACAAATCTCTAATCTGTGCACCTATGGCTGTATCACCTGGCTCATTTGTGACTAAAACCTGGCATCCCTGCTGCTCAAGATACTCCTTAAGTCTGCGAATCTGTGTGGATTTGCCCGAACCATCTGGGCCTTCAAATGTAATAAACATGCTTGTCCTCCAAAGCTTTCCATAGGTACTAATAATTATAATATTAGGGGCAATTTGGTGCAAGGTAAAACCCCTTGTAAAAAATTTTTTTGCCCAAACCTCTTGACAAAAAAGTTATTGACATAATGTCAGTAACTGGTTTTTTACCCATATGGGCTGAAAGCCTTGAAATACCATGGTTTCAGGCCTTTCCCCTCCTTTCGGTCCGACAAGTTTTAGAAACCGATAATATGTTCGTGTCAATAATTTGTGAAGATGTCAAAAAACCTGAAACCCTTGAGATACAAGGCTTTGCGGCCTTTTACGTCAAAAGTTACTGACGTTTTGTCTACATTATGTCAATAACTTTTCCGATGCTTTACGACACTTTTCCTCATTGGCTGTTAATAAGTCAAAAAGGCAAAAAATAACCCTGAAAACTCAAGGCTTTCAGGGTTATGTCCATGTCAATAAGTATTAAATTAAAGCCATCCCAACATAGAGAAAACAGCCAGCAGAGATGAACCAAGAAGTCCAATAATCAGGACGATACAAACTGCTTTAATTAAATTCTTTCTGCCCTTTTCAGACATTTTGCACACCTCTCAAAATCAAAAATGTTCCTTTATTTTACTATTCACTCTACAAAATTGCAACTAGGCTCAAATAAGGGACTTTATCACTTTACCTTTTTTACAAATACATTATAATTTATACATATTTGTGGAGGTTTTGACACATGGAGAATAACAATCACATTCGCCATATTGACGAGTTAGGTCGCGTGGTTATTCCTGCCAATTTCAGGAAGGCCCTTAGCCTTGAGACTGACTCTCCAGTATCTATTAACCTTCAGGGCAACACGATCACAATCCAAGCTGCTACGAGCAGATGTGCAATTTGTGGCAAAGAGGACAATCTTCATAACATTGGCGATAAATGGATTTGCCAAAGTTGCGTAGATTTTATTAACCACAAGTTTACCAAGTGATTAACTACCTAATTTGGGGCAACACTATCCGTAACAAATACACGGAGGTAGCCGCAAATGCAAATAGATGTTCAGAGAGGCGATATATTTTATGCAGACCTTAGCCCTGTAGTGGGTTCTGAGCAAGGTGGCATCCGTCCAGTGCTCATTATCCAGAACGACACAGGTAATAAGTTTAGCCCTACGGTTATTGCTGCAGCGATTACATCCCAGATGAACAAAGCCAAGCTCCCCACTCATATAGAAATCGGAGCTTTGGAATATGGGTTGCAGAAGGATTCTGTAATCCTCACAGAACAAATTAGAACATTGGATAAATCAAGGCTACGAGATAAAGTTGGTCACGTGGACAACCTACTTATGTATAGGGTTGATCGTGCTTTAACAGTGAGCTTTGGTCTTATCCGATAACGGAGGAACACATGAACAAAAAACAATTTTTCCTTGCAGTATCTATAATAGCCGTGGCTGTAGTTTGCTTTGTTATTGGCTCATACATAGGCAGTAACGCAATAACATCAGACGCACCTACACCAGTACCAACTGAAGTGGCAACTCCAACACCAACAGCCACTCCTACTGCTACGCCCACAGCTACTCCAACAGCTACACCTACTGCGACTCCAAGTCCAACACCCACACCCACTCCTACGCCAACTCCTACACCTACACCAACCCCTACTCCGACTCCTACACCTACTGCGACTCCAAGTCCAACACCCACACCTAAGCCTACATCTGTACCTACTGCAACTCCCACTCCATACAATGGCGAGTTCGCAAGCTACAACAATACATTAAAGGGATGGTGGTCTGGAACATCCAGCAACAAGGTTAGACCTACACGTGCTGTAACTATGCAGGCAGATGCAGATGCTAAGGGCACAAAGGTTTATTACATAGGCGAAGATAACAACACAGTTTATTTGACATTTGACTTAGGTTACGAGTACAAGAAGTCTGTTACAACACAGATTCTCGACACACTTAAAGAAAAGGGCGTTAAGGGTACATTCTTTATTACTCAGGATTACTTAAACACATCCCCTGAACTTGTTCAGAGAATGATTGACGAAGGTCATATTGTAGGCAACCACACTAAGTGGCATCCAAGCATGCCAACTGTTACTGTGGAAAAGCAGATTTCCGAAGTTCAGGGCTTGCACGATTTGATTTATGAAAAGTACGGATACAACATGACATTGTTCCGTTTCCCCTGTGGTGAGTACTCTGAGAGATCTCAGGCTATTATTGAATCCCTTGGATACACATCCGTATTCTGGACATTCTGCTATGACGATTACTTTGTAGATAACCAGAAGGATCCTGCCTATGCTCTCAAGCTCATGAAGGACCAGGCTCACAGTGGTGCTATTTACCTTATCCACGGTGTATCTACTACTAACGCTACTGTTTTGGGTGATCTTATCGATTACCTTCAGGCTAGCGGATACGAAATTGGTTTGCTTGAGTCAAAATAAATTTGCAATTTTATTAAGACTCACTTAATGTTCAAGATGTATGCTATGTACATCAAGTGAAAGGCAGCTTACTAAAATGAAAAAGATTTTATCTCTTATTTTGATTATTTGCTTAAGCATTACTGCTTTTGCGGCATGCGATAACACACAGACTTCCGGTGGACAGAATCCACAGGCCACACCGACTCCTGTGCCAACTCCTTCTGGCAACACAAGTACTAATCAGGGCGAGGACGATTCCATCATTATTAAGTGTGACAGCTGGTCTGCTACTATTACCAAATTCGATAGCAAGGGCGAGGATGACGACATCACAACCGGCATCTCATTGGCAGATGCAAGCACATCCATCGACGGCAATGGTGCTATTTACAAGGATGGCAAGGTTGTAATCTCCGCTGCTGGTACTTATTTGGTTACAGGTACACTTACCAGTGGCTCCATCATCGTGGATGTTCCTGAATTGGACAAGGTTCACTTGATCCTCAAGGGCGTTACAATTACCTCCAAGGACTATGCTGCTATTTGTGTTATTGCTGGAGATAAGGTAACTATTACTTTGGCCGAAGGCACAACTAACACTTTGACAGACAGTGCAAATTACACATTTAGCTACTCTAATCTTGTTATTCCCAATGCATGTCTCTTTAGCAAAGAGGACCTTACAATTAACGGCAAGGGTACATTGGTTGTAAAGGGTAACCACAACAACGGTATTACTTCCAAGGATGACCTTAAGATTTTGGATGGTACTTACGATGTAACTGCTGTTAACCACGGCATTAGAGGTAACGACTCCGTCCTTATTAACGGTGGAACTATTAAGGTTTATGCTGGCAACGACGGCATTAAGTCCTCCAACACCTTAGAATCCTCCAAGGGTTGCATCCTCATTACTGGTGGTACAGTAAATGTTAAGGCAACTGACGACGGTATTCAGGCTGTATCTGCTATTTACATTACAGAGGGTAAGGCAACTGTTGAATGCAGTGGCAAAACCATTAACTGCGATGGTGCTGTTTGGACAAACAAGGGTGCTCTCACAGAAGTAGAGTAATAACTAAACTGATCAAATCAAAATGGGCCATGGAGCTAATCCATGACCCATTATTTTTATCCAAAATGCTCTGCTGCATATATAACTTGCAACATATCTTTTTCCATCTTATCTCGACCGTATGCGTCCAAGAATCTACCTGCATACTTGTCAGTATGGAGATTAAACCACAAGGTCCAAATGCCCCAGAACAAGTCGATGTGCCTATCTCCTACACCACCATTACCTAAATCTATAAAGGAGCTAAACTTGCCATTTTGAAGCAGTACATTTGGCAAACAATAGTCTCCGTGAAGCAAAACATCCTGCTTAAAGTACTGGCGATTAGCCTCCACCACTGCCCAAGCCTCATCTGGTGCCATAGCCTTAGCATCTGCGTACTCCATGGGTCCAAATTGACCTGTCTTATAGTTGTTTTCCACTGTGGCAAGGTAAGTTTCTGTTCTGTTTGGAACAGGGCAGCCATCAAAAGAAAGCTCGTGAAGCATGCGAAGCGTCTCTCCATACGTGTCACAAAGCTTCTCCGGATTTGCCAGGTACTCCTCTGCTGTGCAATCCTTGCCCACAGCCTTTCGGCTAAGCATCCAATCCACATCTCCAGAAATATAATCCACAATCTCAGGGGCCAAATTCTTGGAATGGAAGTACTGTCCCAAATTAGCTTCATTGGCAAGCCAGCCCTTATGACTGCGTTTTAAGAAAAGGCCACCATCCTTGTCTATGTACCAAACCTTTGCCTCATGAGAGCAACTGCTATCGAACAAGGGAGCATTTCCTATTACCTTCGCAATGCTTTCGGGGCAATCCTGTGGCAATTCCAATGGAATATTCTTCAAAAATCCCATATTAGTAGCCCAATTCCTCACCTACAAGGATAACCTTGATTCTACCTGGGACGGTGGAAAATCTAGTAATAACTGTCTGAGAGCAAATACAATCTGGTGACATGCAGTTACCACAGTGGCCTGTTGTAGCGCAAGGTGTCTTGCGGCTAAGTCTAACTGTATTTGCAGGTGCAGCGATTGTGTGAATTCTCTTAATGCCGCTGTCCACGTCCTCAACAACCTTATTCATACCTGTTACAACAATAACATTTTCGGGTCCGTAGCAAAGGAATGCTAAACGACTACCTCTACCGTCGATGTTAACGAGCTGGCCATCCACTGTAATAGCGTTTGTGCTCATAAAGAAGAAATCTGAATTAACAAGTCTTGCATTAACATCCTTCTGCTCTTCTACTGTCTTAGCTGCGTATCTGTCGATTACGTCGTATCCCTTGCCCTTTACTGCATCGTAAAAACCAAGCTGACCAAGTGTCATAGAGCCGCCCCATCCAATGCTAGAACCCTCTGGCATGAGAGAAAGGATCTTGTCCATTGCCTCTTCCTTAGTAGCGCAGTAGTAGCCCTCCATCTGGCGCTTCTTCAAGTTAGCGATAATTGTGTTTGCTGCATTTTCGTATGCCTTTGTCTTGTTAATCATGTTTCCTCCCTGTACTCCATGGCTACGTGAGGCACATTTTCTTCCAAAAACTCCTCAGATGTAACCACAAAACCTACTTTTTCATAAAATCCAATGGCATGGGACTGGGCGTTAATGTGCACCGTCTCCTTGCCAAACTTTTCTGCAATAACTGGCATTGCCATGTTCATGAGCTTAAGTCCCAAACCCTGTCCATGAACCAAAGAAAGAACTCGGCCAATCTTAATGTGACCTTCCTCATTGCGGTATGCCCTCAAATATGCCACAACTCTGTCCTTGTCCTCAATGAAACAATGAAGCGCATCGTAATCTACGCAGTCGAAGTCCTGACAGATTATGTTCTGCTCAAGCAAAAAGATCTCTGTCCTAGAGCGAACAATCTCGTACAAATCCCTAGTCGTTAGCTGATCAAAAAACTTACTCTTAAACTCCAATTTTATTCTCCCTTAACCAATCTCACTAAAAATTCTCGGGCCTGATCTCTGTTTGTAAATGTAAATATCTTTTTATCTTTATGTTTTTCCAAAATTTCCAAAACCGTAGGTCTAGTCTCATTCTGGAAATTCTTCACATATTGGGCAAATTCGACATCCAATGTTGTCTCTACCCATGGGATGTCGGACCTCTTGGTTCCAACGCGGCTGGCAATTCCATCAAGGCAAACAGCCACATCATAGTCCAAAAAGAACACTGTGTCGCAAAGGTTCATTCGCATATCCATGGTGGAAATGTAGTTCCCGTCTATTATCCAACTGTCCCCTACCAAAGTCTGGTCCAAACGCTCCAAAAAGACTTCTCTTTCCACCCTGTTTCCATCTGAATTCCAATACAGCATATCCAAATGAACCAATGGGAGCCCCATGGCCTTAGCCAATTCCTTAGCAAAGGTGCTTTTGCCACTACCAGGACAACCAATTACCAAAATCTTTTGCATATTAATCGATATCCAAGCTTACGATGTAATAAGCAAAGAACAACTTGCCATAGATGTACTTGTTGCTGGCGCTCTCGGTCAAGGTAATAACCTGGCCCTTATAATAATCCAAGCCCTCTGCCATGGCGGGACCCTTAACAACCTGATCCACATTGTCCAAGTAGTAAACTGGAGCTCCGTCCAATGTCTTGCCAGAATCTACAGCGTCCTCAAGCTCATACACATAGTAATAGGAGTCTGCCAAACCGTAGGATGTAGACATAACAACGTCTCCATCTGGTGTGAAGCAAATGCCCTGCACCTTATCACGCACGGAATAAATAGCAACAGGTGTTGTCAAATCATCCACTGCATACTTAGTGCAAATTGCGGAATGTGTACCCTCTGCTGTTTCGAAAACATGCTCATCCTTAAAGGAATATCCATCCTTATAAAATGCGCCTACGTACAAGTACTCACCATCTGAATAAAGGTAAGATGCTCTGTTATTAATCTCAACGCCAGGACCAATTTCAACATCATCTCCATCCTCAGCGTTCAAAACTGTGTCCAAGGAGCAGCTATAAATCTTGCTGCCTGTAGCAACGAAAACTTGTCCTGCTGCTACGGAAATGCCACCGACGTGGCCATCGAACTCCTGACCCTCACTCAAAAGCTCTACATAGTAGCTATCGTTATCCAATGTGGTTACGTAAATACGAGATGCTCCGTCTCCATCCATATATCCGGAAACGAGAACCACATCCTGCTCATCTGCTACAGCAATACCCTGACAGATAAATCCATCCCACAAGCCTGGATTTACACAGAGGTTATCGTGCATTTCGTAATAATCTGAGTAAATAAAGAACTTTGCCACATTAAGGCCGCCAACCACAAGCAATGCCAACGCCAAAACTGCTGCCAATGCAATACATAAACCCTTACCGATTTTCTTCAAAACTTTCATAGTATTCTCCTTACCAAACAAATGGGATTAATCTGTATTTTACCTTTTCCTTGTACTCTTTGTAACCTTCCAAGCCCTCTTCCAGAACCTTTTCTTCATTAAAAATACGGAAGACGATCAAAATCGGATATATAGCCAAGGGAACAAGTCCCCAGAATGACTGTAGCATAAGGGGCATAGGCAAAAACATAAGGAATGTTGCCAAGTACATGGGGTGTCTCACTATGCCATAGAGACCTGTGGAAACAACCTTTTATCCCTCTTGCACCTCAATAATTCGCGAAAGATATGCATTTTCTCGCACAATCTCTGCATACATGGCGTAGCCAGCCAAAAACAGCCCTGTGGCCACCCATACCACCCACATTGGAACGCATGACCATCCAAGCCTAAAGTCCACTGCAGAGAGAATAAATCCCGCTGGAAACATAAGACCTGAAAGTGCGATGATGCCCTTTTGAGTAACCTCTTTTTCCTTATGCTTAAGTCTCTGTTCCAACATATCGGGAGACTTTGCCAACATGACCGCTCCCATTGCAACCATGGGAATGAACAAGGCCCCAATAAATATCCATGCTCCTGGATAGTCAAAGGTGCCTGCTGGCCAAAACAACATGGCTCCGATTAACACAAAGCCCATAAGGGCCTTGGTAGTAGCACTAACTGCTAACTTCATAATTACCCCTTTACCTGTATGCCTGCCTGCTCTGCAACGGTGCGCAAATGCTGTGCGGCACATTTGTACTGATCAAAGCCCTCTAAATGTTCAACGAAAACTGGTATATCCGGCCCTAAATTCTCTGCCATTCTTAGGATTTTAGCAAAATCCAATGTGCCCTTGCCAGGCATAACCTCGTGAATGAGTGTTGTAAAAGCCGAGTCCATAAGCACATCCTTTGCGTGGATGCTCTTAATGTATGGCCCCAAAAGGTCAAAGCACTTCTGGACAAATGCCGTAGACAAACAATACTTCTCTGGGCAGTTGATCATATTAACAAAGTCCAAGTGAACGCCAAAACCTGGTCTGTCCACGTCCTTAACCAGCTGCAAATACTGCTCTGGCGAATCTGGCACGCACCACGGCATAGGTTCAATGGTATAAAAAGTGTTCCTGGGATTAACTGCATCGATAATCTCTCTAATGCTGTCTACTGCCAAGTCATAAAATTCGGGAAGATAATTTTCGGCTGCAAATCCATCCCATGCTGTTGGACTGTGGCTACCAACAATGTTTACGCAGCAATTTGCACCGATTTCGTCTGCCAACTGTAACTGTGCCTTGGCAAAATCCAAAGCCCTCTTGCGCTCGTCCAAATCCTTAGCCACACAGTTACGCCATACACCTACCTCCGCAATCTGCAAATCTGCCTCCTTTGCAGCCTGAACGTACTCGTTCCTAATATGCGCAGGGGTATTGCTATCTACTGGACACAAAACTGCGCTATATCTGAGCTCCTTAGCAAAGGCTACCCATTCCTCAGGATTGCTGTACGGTCTCTCAATTCCTCCACCTATTCTCATACTGCCTCCTAGAAATTGCGATGATAAATTACGCTGCTATCTATCTGGTCCAAGGATGTAAATGCTGTGCGCTCCATGGCGATTTTGAGCTGGTTATTGAACTCCAAAATCTTATCCCTTACACCCTCTGCTCCATTTTCCTTAAGAGGGGGCATAATGGGACGGCCAATGCAAACTGCGTCTGCACCAAGGGCCAATGCCTTGAATGCATCCATGCCACTTTCGATACCACAGTCTACAAAAATAGCCATTTTGCCACCAACTGCCTCCACAATCTTAGGTAAAATCATGAGTGGTGGAATTGCGTGGCTAACAATACCGTGGTGATGAGATACGATAATACCTGCGGCTCCAATTTCCAAGCACTTAAGTGCATCTGTAACGCTCAAGACACCCTTAACAACAAAGGGAAGCTTAGTTGCTGCCACAAATGAACGCATTTCCTCCAATGACTTAGGCCTCATATGCAAACCTTCGCAAACGTCGTATCCCTGCTGCCACGAAAAGGCATGGTCTATGTCCATACCAACACCAAGGGCTCCTGCTGCCTCTGCCTCGCGAATCTTGCGGAACACAACTTGGTTGTCCTGGTGTGGCTTAATGATCTTAATAACCTTTGCACCTGTGGCACACATAGACTGGATCTCTTCTTCCTCGCCCATGCCTGAGAAACAGAGAGAACCTGCCAACTTGGCGCCTTCAGCCATTTTGGTCATGCCATCTGGAGCTGTCCTATACAAGTGGGACAAAGCTGCTGTGGCAATGGGATTCTCGAAACGCTGGCCAAAAATAGTAAGGCTTGTGTCTGGAATTTCACTGTCTATATGCCTCAGTTCAATAAGGAGACTGTCAAAATAATCCCTAGTTATTTGGTTTGAATCCATTCTCTCAATTCCCATGTTTTCCTCCTAAATTTGCTGTGTATCTATGTGCATAGTCATAGGAAAATTATATCTTTTACCACCATTTTAGGCAACAAAAAACGCCCTCCGAAGAAGGCGTGTGAAATGTTATCTTAGTCTCGTCTGGAACACTTTTCTGCGTCAATAGCCAATACCAGCATAAGTGCACAAAGTGCATCTTCCGAGTCATTAATGTCGATTACGTATGTATCTGTCCAATTCCACAATTGCTTAGACACAGTTGCCACGTTAGATCCGTATGAGTTTACGATGGAATAATCCCACTCAAACCAGTCTCCCTTTACACTCCAACCATTATAGTCGATGTTAAACTTTGGCTTAAAGAATGTAAGTTCCTTAGTAATGCAACCTATATAGGCTCCTCTAATATACATCTCAAACCTTGGAAGAAAGCTGAAAACCTTCTCCCTAACGCATCCAACTTCTCTTCCATTGGCATCGTAAATGCGAAGCAAGTGACCCCATGAAAGCTCACCCTTTACGACAAACACTGTGTTGCCTGCTTCATCGTAAATATCGTAACTGTCGAACCATGAAAAGAAACGCTGTTTGAATAATAATTTCATTTTACTCCCTGTTCAAAACCTTTTTCTGCCAAGACTTCTTACCACAATTGGGGCATTTCATGTATCTTGTTCTACCCATATGTGGAGCTTTATACATAGCCTTTAACTCCGGCACGTAAGTGTGGCCACAATGCCTACACTTGTAATATCCGGCCACCTGTTCAAGCTTCATGGCATAGGCAAAACCAACTATCGCCGGAATAAAGCCCGTGAATATAAGAATCACTCTCTGCCAATCCTCCAATGGTGCATAAGCTGCAATAAACAAGGGAACAAACAAGACAATTACGGACAATACTCCAATTACGACCTCCATCCTAAGGAGTCTCTTGTCTGCTTCTTCCTTTTGTTTCACCATTTCGATGAGCTTGTTTTCTAATTCCTTGTTGTAATTTTCCATAGCTACTACCTCCCCACTTAGCAGATCATTAACGCTAATCTCAAGCAAACTGCAAAGGTCCAACATAATTGAGGCATCCGGAAGGGCTCTGCCTGTCTCCCACTTGGACACAGCCCTGTCTGTGATGTTTAACCTTTCGGCTAGCTGCATTTGAGTTAAGCCCTTTGCTTTTCTGCAATTAGAAATAAATCTTCCAATTTTTAACTGGTCCATTTGGCGCCTCCTTTCCTTTACATTATGCTAAATGGCGTGTAATAAATACAC
Source organism: Clostridia bacterium (assembly GCA_017559445.1). GTDB lineage: Bacteria > Bacillota > Clostridia > RGIG7378 > RGIG7378 > RGIG7378. Next base: position 4,564 of record JAFYSJ010000006.1, on the reverse strand, counting down.
AAACTATTAGTAGAGATTGGGGTTACTATCTTAAGTATTTGTATATCTCGTCCTTGGGAGTAACAACAGGCTTGCCATTTTCATCCAACAACGGTGTAATGCCGCCAGCATAACCGCCTTCGTAAATCAAATAGTTTACGCCTGTCTCTGTATCCAATACTATTTTTAATCCGTTTTCCTTATGGATTTTAACAAATCTCTTGTTATTAAACATTTTCTCTCCTCAATAAAATAGATTTTGTAATTACATAAAATACTACTATTCTTCCTGTTTGGTACAACAATCCTTGTCTCAAAACCGCCTTTTATTGCATCAACAATTCATGCTTTCTACCACCGATTTGGGCTTAGCCGTCATCTCCACCCACGCAGGAACAAATCCGCTGGCTATGGCATTTCTGACGGAGGGCAAATTAGACCATGCTGAACAATAAAATGGAATCTTACCTCTATCCAATATTTCCATGGCTAAATTGCTGGTCAAAGCCTTAGCAACACCTTGTCTCCTGTACTCTGGCAAAACGTCGATTCCAATCTGCCACATGTCTTCACAATCCATGGAACATCCTGCCAAAGCAATTAACTTTCCTTGATCGTAGGCGCCAATGGCCAACACATCTAACTCCTTGCGGTATTCGCAAAGGGCGTTGCTCCATTCTTCCTTGTACAAATCCTGGAAATCCTTGGGCTCCAAAAGTCTAGTTTCGTATTTACATGGGTTTCGTTGTAGCTTGTCTAAATCTGGCAAGTAGTATTCTGCCATAAAGCAAACTCTGCTATCTAGTTGCTCCAGTCTTTCGTTAAGCCAATGCATGTTGGGGGTCTCAAACAAATGGTAATAGGGATACTTGTTAACGTACTCCTTTACTAAATCCATTACCTCTGGCTGTGCACCTGCCACAACATTGCCACCGTATGACACAAGGTTGCAAATTATTGGCTCCTTGAGATACTTGCGAGCGCCAGGTCCTAACTTAAACGGAACCACTTTGTTCTCGCTGCTTAAAAAGTCCTCTGCCTTACAACCTAGATCCTCTGCAGACTGGCACATTGCTATATGTCGGATTTTATCGTTGTCCATGATCATGCTTCTATCCATTGAACATCTAGACGAGCTCCCGCTCCTCTTGCCATGCTTTCTTCCAATGTCTTATCTGCCCACTTTACAGCAACGTTGTAGTCCTTGTTACAACGGAACAAATAGAACTTTTTATCCCTAGGGTACTGGCCAATGGCCATGTAGCGCACGCAATCCACTACTTCACCACGAGAGTTAAAGATATCGCCGTAGTCTCCGTCTGCTGTGTAATATAAAATTTTTGCACCTTCTAATTCTTGTGGGAACATGGGTTTCCTTTCTTTTACAGTTGCGAAATTGCCGAAATAATAATCATAGAAGCAAAGGCCACTAAATACGTTACTACCGTCTTCCATTGGCAATACTCCAAGATTGCTTGATCTCTTTTAGTAACACGAATTTTATCTCTACGAGCACTCAATATAGCTGTAGCCACTAACAAATGAATAGTTAGGGGAATAATTCCAATTACCAACCATTCAATTCCAATAATACCTAGAACAATATTCAAAACAATATATATAACTTGTCCTTTAGCTGTATTGTCATAATATGCTCTTATATATTCTGCTCTCTCGCAATCTAGATCCTTCTTTTTCTCAATAATCTTCAGGTATATGCGTCTTTTATTTCTTGTAACTACACAAAGGATACCGACGACACCAGCAAATGCTATAAGCAGTATAACGTCGATATTAAATATCCAATGCCACCATGGTCTAGCTACAATAGTTATGGTTTCGCCATACTCATTAACTTTGTAAACATTATACGTGCTATAAGAAAACTCATCTAAACTTTCTCGGACGTCTTCTTCATCTACCTTTTCCTGTTCATATCCCATATCATGAATATTTCCCTCTGTAAGGTACTTTCCATCATCTGCACTGTATATGTATATGTTTGTCCTGTCTCCTACAAGAATCTCAGATTCATCAAAACCGAAAACTGCACCCTTTAATAAAGGTGCTTGTATGCGCCACAAAAATTCTCCATCAAAGGTATATGCGTTTATACAACACACATCGTCATAACATACAAATATCTGCTGTCTTTCCCTGTCTATAAAAACTCGACTAATAGATGATGGCATCGTATATTCACTATGTATTTCTTTGTAATCACCAACTTGGTTAAAACAAATAATATCTCCTAATACATAAAGAAAAACGCCTAGTAGAAAAAATCCCACAAAGATACCGTGTAACAACTTTTTCTTTTTCAACGATACCACCTCCTATCTCCAAAATACCAAAACGAGGCCCCAAGATTGCTCTCAAAGCCTCACTTCATCTACATATTACCAAATAACAACTCTCTTGCTGGGAGCAATGTACATCTTGTCACTCTTCTTAACCTTGAATGTGTCGTACCACTCAGGGAAGTTTCTTGGAGGAATGTTAGCTCTCAAACATGTTGGTCCGTGAACGTCTACAGTAAGCAACAACTGAAGATACTCTGGCTTAGCCTTGATGCACCATACGCGTGCCCAGTTCATGAAGTACTCCTCAAAGGATGCGCCCTCTGTTCTGGACATGATATCCAATGTTACAGCCATACCACCGTTGTCTGCCATGTTCTCACTAACGATGAACTTGCCATTTACCTTACCCCAAGGAAGCTCGATGCCATCGAACTGCTTAACCATCTGGTTAACCTTCTTGTCGAATCTCTTGTTGTCTGCCTTTGTCCACCAGTTATTGATGTTACCATTCTCATCGCACTTTGCACCGTTGGAGTCAAATGCGTGGGAAATCTCGTGACCGATAACTGCGCCGATACCACCCAAGTTCTCGCTTCTAGTCTGCTTGAGAGAATAGAATGGAGCCTGCAAAATAGCAGCTGGGAATGTAATGTCGTTAACAGAAGGATTGTAGCAAGCATTTACCATATGTCCTGGCATAGCCCACTCTTCCTTATTAACAGGCTTGTTGATGCTGTCCAACTGATACTGGAATCTAATCTTCTTAAGAGATGCAACGATATCGAGCAAGGACTTTCTCTCACCAAATACGAGAAGGTCATAGAGTTCATCCACCTTGTCAGGGTAACCCATCTTAACGCCCATCTTAGAAAGCTTAAGGATAGCCTTCTCCTTAGTAGCCTCTTCGAGAATATCGTTAGTCTTGATTCTCTCCTTATATGTGTCGATGATCTGATAAACGATCTCTGTAATATCCTTCTTAGCCTCTTCGCCGAAATACTTTTCGCCGTAGTAAAGACCTACTGGCTCGGAGTACATGCTAGATGCCAACTGATAAGCAAACTTTTCAACAGGAGTGCATACTGGCACACCAGTGATTGCTCTCATGAACATTCCGCCCATATCTCTAAGTTCCTCGGACAAGTAAGGGCATGCGCCAAGCAAAGCTCTAACATATGCCCAGTGCTTGTACATCTCGAAGTTCTCCTCGTTGAAAACTTCCTTAAAGGCCTTGAAATATCTAGGCTCCAAAACAACAACCTTCTCAGGTGCTGTGCCAAAGAGTGCCTTAAGCAATGCTCTAAATCTAATTGGCTTAACGAGGCCAGATACTCTGGATGTCTTCATGGGGTTGTATGCCTTAACATACTCTGACCACTCCTCAGAAGTCTTAACCAATGCGCCCAACATTTCGTCAAATGCAAGTGTATCTTCCAAGTACTTAGTCTGCTCCTCAGCGCTAAGATCTGTCTTAGCAAGGATCATCTGTGCCATGTTTGTCCACATGCCGATAAGTGCCTGCTTCTGCTGTGCCATCTCAGGCTTATAGTAAGATGCGTCTGGCAAAACTACGCTAGGGCCCTGGATGTAAAGGCAATTATGCTCTGCGTCCTTAAGGTCAGCCTGTACTGCAATATCGAAAGGCAAAGGCATGCCCTCCATAACAAGAGTCTTAAGCTTTCTGTTAAATGCGGACATGGAGTCAAGATTCTTGATCATCTCCAAACGCTTAAGGGCTGGCTTAATGCCATCCTTATCCTTCTTTGCAACATTCTTTGCTGCCTTGTAAAGTGTCAATGTTCTCTTAAGATAGTCGTTGGGATACTCCTTGCTCTTAACCATAGCATTGAACTCGTCAATCATGAGCTTCTCAACTTCCTCGTTGAGTGTGGAGAAACCACCTGTAGCTGGCTTATCGTCCGGGATAACGAGCTTATCCAATGTCTCCTGGTTGACGTACATATATAAATCGTCTTGAATTCTAACCTTTTCCATCATTTCCTCCGTTATTGTTTGTATTTATATGGAATTGCCTAGATTATACCACTTATTACAAAGTTTTGGCCTATTTTCTGCAATTTAGCCCTGTTTTTGCTCGTTTTGTCAATTTTCATGATTAAAAGAAAAGAGTTATTCGAAAGTGATATGTACCCTCTTTACTGGACAAACCAGTAAGGAGGGTATTTTTATGCGTTACTCATATGAGTACAAATTGAAATGTGTCGAAATGTATCAACAAGGAGAATGGCCAAAGACTCCAGAAGGAATAAAAAACAAAGAAT
>JAFYSJ010000005.1 GCA_017559445.1 Clostridia bacterium | reverse complement strand
GCAACAAAAAAAGACTTCCTTCGGTTTCCCAAAGAAAGTCTTGTAAATCACTTAATTTAATTAGTAAAGCTTAGCGCCAGCAGGAATTCTGTTGTCTACCATGAGGAGGTTAAGCTTCTCCTCGCCCTCTACTGTGTGCACAGCAGAAAGAAGCATACCGCAGGACTCAATGCCCATCATTGCTCTTGGTGGCAAGTTTGTAATAGCAATAAGTGTCTTACCAACAAGCTCTTCTGGCTCATAGTATGCGTGAATACCAGAGAGGATTGTGCGGTCTACACCTGTACCATCGTCCAAAGTGAACTGCAAAAGCTTCTTGGACTTCTTAACTGCCTCACATGCCTTAACCTTAACTGCACGGAAATCGGACTTAGAGAATGTCTCAAAGTCTACGCAGTCCTGGAACAAAGGCTCGATCTCAACCTTAGAGAAGTCGATAACCTCTGGAGCTGCCTCAACAACCTCAGCCTGTGCAACCTCTGCAGTTGCTGTAGCTACAGGCTTGTCTGCCTTCTTAGGCATGTCTGTAGGCTTCATTGTTGGGAACAACAATACGTCTCTAATGCTGTAAGAGTCTGTAAGGAACATAACGAGACGGTCAACACCAAGTCCCATACCACCTGTTGGAGGCATACCAACTTCCATAGCGTTGATGAAATCGTCATCCATCATATTAGCTTCTTCGTCACCAGCCTCACGTCTGCGAACCTGATCCATGAAACGCTCCTTCTGGTCGATAGGATCGTTAAGCTCAGAGTAAGCATTGCAAAGTTCGCGGCCAAATACAAAGCCCTCGAATCTCTCTGTAAGGTCAGGTCTCTCGTTGCTACGCTTAGTAAGAGGAGAAACCTCTACTGGGTAATCCATAAGGAATGTGGGAGCAATAAGCTTGTCCTCAACATATGCCTCAAAGAATGCAACAAGAATCTCGCCTCTGGACATACCCTCCTTGTATGTTGGAAGGTCCTTCTCCTTAGCAACTGCATCTGCCTCTTCGTTTGTATGGATGTTAGCAAAGTCAACACCTGTGTACTCAAGAACAGCCTGCTCCATTGTAAGTCTGCGCCATGGTGGCTTGAAGTCGATCTCTGTGCCCTGGTAAATAACCTTAGTTGTACCGAGAACTCTCTCTGCAATAGATGCAACCATGTTCTCTGTGAGCTCCATCATACCCTTGTAATCTGTGTATGCCTGGTAAAGCTCAATGGATGTGAACTCTGGATTGTGCTTAATATCCATACCCTCGTTACGGAAGATACGGCCAATCTCATATACTCTATCCATACCGCCAACGATAAGTCTCTTAAGGTAGAGCTCTGTTGCGATACGCATGTACATGTCGATATCCAATGTGTTGTGGTGTGTGATGAAAGGTCTAGCAGAAGCACCACCAGGAATTGTGTTAAGAACAGGAGTCTCTACTTCGATGAAATCTCTCTCATCTAAGAATCTGCGCATCTCTGTGATAACACGGCTACGTGTAATGAATGTCTTCTTAACCTCGGGATTAACGATAAGGTCTACGTATCTCTGTCTGTATCTAAGATCGTTGTCCTTAAGACCATGCCACTTCTCTGGCAATGGCTGCAAAGACTTGCAAAGCAAAGTAACCTCTGTTGTATGAATAGAGATCTCACCTGTACGTGTCTTGAACACCTTACCTACGATACCTACGATGTCACCGATATCTGTCTTCTTGAAGTCATCGTATGCTTCCTTCTCCATGTCATTTACGCTAACGTAAAGCTGGATGCGGCCCTGAGTATCCTGGATGTTAGCAAAAGAAGCCTTACCCATGATTCTCTTGGACATAATACGACCTGCCATGCGAACCTCTTTGTCCTCATAGCTCTCGTAGTCAGACTTAATATCCTGGCTATATGCAGTAATGTCATAGGACATAACCTTAAATGGGTCCTTACCTGCATCCTGCAAATCCTTAAGCTTCTGTCTACGAACTCTCAGTATCTCGTTGAGCTCCTCTGCTGTCTGCTGTGGAGCTTCTTCTACAGGAACATTTGCTCTAATCTCTTCGCTCATTAAAATATCTCCTCTTATACTGACGTATGGCGGTAGTCCCTTAAGACACCGCCATAACAAAAATCATCTTACTAAAATTATCTCTCGATCTTAAGGATCTTGAAAATAACCTTACCACCGGGAGTTTCTACCTCAACAACATCTCCAACCTTCTTACCCATAAGAGCGGAACCTACGGGAGACTCCATGGAAACTGCTGTGTCGCTGGACTCTTCAGGGCCAACGATCTTATATGTGATCTCTTCGTCGAACTCCTGATCGTACAATGTAACGTAAGCATACATGCCTACCTCATCTGCAGCGAAATCGTCCTCTGTGATAATCTCAACATTACGGAGAATGGACTCAATCTCCAAAATACGTCCCTCTACATGGGACTGCTCATTCTTAGCATCTTCGTACTCAGAATTCTCGGAAAGGTCGCCGAAAGATCTAGCTACTTCAATACGCTCAGCCATCTCTCTGCGCTTAGGTCCCTTAAGGTACTCAAGCTCCTTCTCCAAAAGCTCCAAGCCTTTAGTTGTCATCTTTTTTGCCTTCATAGCACTCATTTTTGTTACCTCCAAATTGGGGTAGTCCCATCTACCCACAATGGTTGCTTATTGTAATATAAGAGGGAGTCCTTGTCAACAACTCTTAATCCTCTATTGTTTCTCTGTTAGAACTAACCAAAATCTCGTCGCCAGGACGCATTGTAAGCTTGCGGCCCATGTACTTTCGACATGCTGCCAACATTTCATGAGAAGGCTGGAACAAAACCAGTGTTCTCTTGCCCTTATAAGAACCAATGAAATAATAAATATCCTTGGCCTTATAATCTGAAATAGCCTCTACCTTAACAGGAATGCTATCCCACTTAGACATGTTGTCTCCAGGATAATATGGCCCCATCTCCTCTATGTTAGAAAGCTGTCCGTTAAATACTCTAACTCTCTTGCGTTGACCACGAATGGAATCAATATCCAACTCGCCAACTGTAATAGCATACTCGTACTCCTGGTAAATCATCCTTACTGCGTAGTACATAAGATATGCAACAGCACCGATCAAAAGTGCACCAAAAGCCATCATTGAAACTGGCAAAATCTTAAGAATTGCAAAAATGGCAAGTGTTGCTCCAACTGGAATAGCTGCCATCATGGCATAGTCCTTAGAATCCTTGCGCTTAATAACTATCTTCTCTATAAACTGTGCAAATTCCATTTCGTCCTCCAAAAATGTGCTTTCCCTATTATAACCAAATATATATAAATTTTCTATAAAGATAAAAAAGCAGTTTGCAAAATTGCAAACTGCTTTAATTTAACAAGGAATCAAATTATCTTACGAGAAGATCTGCTGCCTTACCCTCAGAACCAAGAACGTTCTTAATCTTGTGAGTAACAACATCCTTAACGTTAGCACGGCCAACCTTGATGTAATCTCTGGGGTCGAACTTAGCTGGGTCACCGCAGAATACGGAACGAATACCAGCTGTCATACCAAGTCTAAGGTCAGAGTCAATGTTGATCTTACATACAGCGTTAGCTGCTGCCTGACGAAGCTGATCCTCTGGAACGCCGATAGCGTCTGCAAGCTTACCGCCATTCTCGTTGATGATCTTTACGTACTCCTGAGGTACGGAAGAAGCACCGTGAAGAACGATTGGGAAGGAAGGAAGTCTCTTAGCGATCTCGTCAAGAATATCGAAACGAAGCTGAGGCTTTGTGCCGGGCTTGAACTTGAATGCACCGTGAGATGTACCAATAGCAATAGCAAGGGAGTCAACGCCTGTGCTCTTAACGAACTCCTCAACCTGTTCTGGATTTGTGTAGCTGGAATCCTCTGCGCTTACGCAAACATCATCCTCAACACCAGCAAGAGTACCAAGCTCTGCCTCTACTACAACGCCGTGATCGTGAGCGTACTCAACAACAGCCTTAGTAATAGCAATGTTCTCCTCAAATGGCTTAGAGGAAGCGTCGATCATAACAGATGTGAAACCGCCCTTAATGCAGGATACGCATGTCTCGTAATCTGGACCGTGGTCAAGGTGAAGTGCAACTGGAAGATCAGGATAAATCTCTGTAGCAGCAAGTACCAAATGACGAAGGTACTCAGGCTTAGCATACTTACGTGCACCAGCAGATGCCTGCAAAATAACAGGTGAGTTAAGCTCTGCAGCTGCCTCGGTAATGCCCTGAACGATCTCCATGTTGTTTACATTGAAAGCACCAATAGCGTAACCGCCCTCATATGCCTTCTGAAACATTTCCTTAGTAGTAATAAGTGACATATATCTCTATCTCCTATCATAGAATCTCTGGTGATGCAGTACGCATTACCACATGTCATTCTACAATAGCTGGCAATAATTGTCTACTCATATTTACCACAATTTATGTAAATTAATACGACTTGTAACTACCTTTTTAAATAAAATCATATGGCACAAAAAATCCCTCCCGTTTCTGGGAGGGCAAGGGTCTCGCGACCTGTTACACATGGCGGATTAACCGCTAATTGACTTTTTTAGCAATGACCACGAGACGGCCATTGTTCTGGGAGTATTCGCAGGTGGACAAGGTTAAGAACTTGTCATCGTACTCTGCTGTAACTCCTGTATCGTACAAGGAATGTTCCTTGGCATAGTTATAAAACTCCAGGAACTCCTCCTCTGTTTCGAAATTAACGTACTTATCAAATCTCCAACTGTCCTTGGAACTTACAGTTGTCTTAACAACTGCAATAATCTCGTACTTTCCATAGTTCCAAAGAGTGTCAAAGAGCACTGTACTATGCTGGGTATAATACGCCTTATCCGTATAGTTCACCAGATTCTGGAACATGGATCCATCCTTCATGTGGTGAGCGTAGATAATTACGTTATCGCTGTTTGGAGCAATATCGCACTTACCATCCACAAATGGAAGTCCGCACCAAGCATACTTTCCGTAGAAGCTAAGGTGCAAATATTTCTGTGGATCATCTGGAGTGTGCATTACAGGATAATCAATGTTTGTACCCTCAATCTTAATCCAGCCACAAAAATCGGAGTTAATGTCTACCAATGGCTTATATCTAAAGTAAGGCACCTTGGTTATATGATTATTGTTAGGAATAGTTCCACCACTGTTATTGCCACCAGATGTGGAATTACCACCTGTGGTGTTGTCTAGGTTATTGCCGCTATCTCCGCCTTCTCCGTAGTAAGCATCGTCATTGTTATACTGAACCTGAATCAAAGATCTAAGATCGTCCAGCTCCGCCTTTTCCTCTGTAGATGTCTTGTTGTACTCGTAAATCTTGTAACCAGAAAAAGCAAGAACTCCACAGCAAACAACCAATGCAATCAGGCTTATTTTTCTACCTATTGACCATTTACTCATGCAAGGTCTTCCTCTGCATCCTCTTTTCTACCGCAAATTACTGCAAATATACCAAAGAGGAATACGCCACCCATGGAAACATACATTAATGTGTTCCAAAGCTCGATTCTGCTGCTATCTCCTGTCTGTGGAGGAACATCCTCTGGTGGAGGTGTTGGTGTTGGCTCCTCTCCTGTAAACTTTTCAATCTTAGGGAAAGCCTGAGATGTGTAGTTTACCTTACCAGAATCATCTATAACTGGAGCATATACAACGCCAGGAATGAACTCGTAATAAGTAGTTGCTGTACCTGTTCTCTCAGTGTTGATGAAAAGATAAATGCCCTTTTCGAGATTCTCAAACTTAGCCATTCCATCTGCATCTGTAGTATTTACACCAACTGGTGTAAGCTGCTTATCCAATGCATACTTTCTAAGCTTGTAGCACATATCGTCTGTAACTTCAGCCTGTGTGAACTGTGCAATTGTAAAGCCAGAATTCTTAAACTCGTCTGTGATGTAGTATTCTCCACTATCCTTAACTGCTGCTACCTGATAAAGAGCAACCTTAAATCCATCAAGGCCCTTACCCTCATCGTCCTTAGTAATCACCTCTACTGTGCAGGGGCCACTAAGCTCCTGATCTGCATATGCTGTAACAACAGACATAGAAAGCACCAATGCCATCACTAACGCTATTAACTTAACAAATAATCTCTTATGCATTTGCGCTTTCTCCTTTCTGCTTCTTTCTATACACCTTGCGAATACGCTTTACAGTT
>JAFYSJ010000040.1 GCA_017559445.1 Clostridia bacterium | reverse complement strand
TTTCCTGCCTCTGGCAGCGCTCTCATTCATCGCATGTTATTCGCCCAAGGACTCATAACCCTCCTCCGGCCCCACCACCGCCTTTTGCGGTATTTCACTCATAACAAAAAAGCAGCCGTTCTTTTGAACGACTGCTATGGTTGCGGGTGAAGGACTTGAACCAACGACCTTCGGGTTATGAGCCCGACGAGCTACCAACTGCTCCAACCCGCGATGCGAGGTGTATGATATCACTTCTATTTAGTAATGTCAACTAAAATTTTTAGATATTTTTTGTTATTTTTCAACATAGGGTTTTTAGAACACAATTGCGTTCAGCAAAAACTCCATTATTGCATTAACTGGGGTGCTTACAAGCCAGCTCAATCCTCCAGTTATCCATACCAATACAAATAAGTATGGCATAATAGGTTGCAGCTTATAATACACAGGCTTCCAAGCCTTTGGCATAAGGACTGTCAACAGGTGAGATCCGTCCAATGGTGGCAATGGAATCAAATTAAAGATCGCCAATGAAAGGTTAATCAAAATACCGCTAGCCATAAACATGTACGCATAATATGCCACATCACTTAAGAAATATGCACTTTCGCCACGCACCATCAAAAGTCCCTGTGCGTCACAGAACATCATGAAAAATTTCAAAAGCAGTGTAAAACATAATGCCATAACCAAGTTAGAAGCAGTACCTGCCAATGAAACCAATATCTCATCTCTTTTGCGATTCTTGAAATATGCAGGGTTAATTGGCACTGGATTTGCAAAACCTACCTTAGCAAACACCAAAAGTAAAAATCCAATGGGATGAAAGTGCTTAATTGGGTTAAGGGTCATTCTGCCGCAAGCCTTAGCTGTAGGATCACCAAAATGGTATGCAACTCTAGCATGGCTATACTCGTGTACACAGATTGCTAGAATAACAATGGGCAAACTAAGTAGAAGCTCTATAAGAGCTTCTACGTCAAATAATCCAGATATAAAAGATGGGACTGCTAAGCTAAACATCATCCAAAGAACTCGTTATAAATAGCTCTTACAGCCTTAATCTCATCGTCGGAGTGAATACCGAACAAAATAGAGATCTCAGAAGCGCCCTGGTTAAGCAACTCAATGTTAACGCCAGCTCTAGCCAATGCAAGAGATGCTCTAGCTGTGAAACCAACGCTCTTCTTCATGCCCTCACCTACTACGGAGATCAAGCAAATATCGTGCTTAATATTGATGTCATCTGCACCCAACTCCTTGTAAATACGATCCACAATACGTGACAATGTGGCAGGAGATGCATAGTGACCTCTGAAAATAACAGAAATAGAGTCAATACCAGAAGGTGTATGCTCGTAAGAAATCTTCTCCTCCTCGAGGATCTGGAGCAATCTACGGCCAAAACCGATCTCTCTGTTCATCATGTACTTTGTAACGTCGATCATTACAAAGTCGTTTGCAGAAGCAATACCTGTAACTCTTGTACGCTCATCAAAGTTTCTGCGCTCAGGCACAATGAATGTACCAGGAGCCTCAGGATTGTTAGTGTTCTTAATATTTACAACAATACCTGTCTTATATACAGCTGCCAATGTATCCTCGTGCAAAACAGAGAAACCCATGTAAGCAAGCTCGCGCATTTCTCTATATGTGTACTCAGGAATAGCTCTAGGGCTCTTAACAATATTAGGGTTAACTGCGAAAACAGAGTCAACGTCTGTGAAGTTCTCGTAAAGCTCTGCATTAACAGATGCTGCCAAAATAGCGCCTGTAATATCAGAACCACCTCTGGAGAATGTTGCAATATGACCAGAGTGTGTATAGCCGTAGAAACCAGGGAAAATAGTGATTCCATCGAAATCTGCTACTGTGCGAAGGTTCTCAAAGCTCTCTGGAAGGCAAACTGCATTACCAAAATCCTCGCTAAGGTAAAGTCCTGCAACCTTAGGATCCAAATATCTAGCCTTAACGCCCTGAGAGTTAAAATACTCAGCAACAAGTCTAGCACTGAAGTCCTCACCCATAGCCTTAACGGAGTCAGACAAGATACCATCGTCAGAACCAGGATTCTCAAACATAGCTGTAAGTCTACGTGCAACGAACTTAGGGGTCTCGTCGGAAAGTCTCAACTCAACTGCCATGGAGCGGAATCTATCTGCAACAGCCTCAATCTCTGCTGTTGGAATCTTACCTGTAAGCAAGAATGAAGAAACGCAGTTAATGAGCATGTCAGTAACCTTAGTGTCCTCTTTGAATCTCTTACCTGGAGCAGAAACTACAACAACTCTACGAGCTGGATCTGCTGTGATGATGTTAAATACCTTTTCTACCTGTCCTGCGGATGCAAGTGATGTGCCTCCGAATTTACATACCTTCATAAAAACTCCAAAATATAAAAATTGGCTTAGCCAGTATATTCCTTTTAACATTTGGGCGCACTAAACACGCCTTATGTATACTAACTAAGACATTATACTACTATTTATACACAAAAAATAGTGGTGTTTATTATTCAGTTTTTTCATGTTAGAATATAGTTGATTAATATCGTCCTTTGAGGTGGTTAAATGAACAAGATTAAGGTTATGACTGTTTTTGGCACTCGCCCAGAAACTATTAAGATGGCCCCATTGGTTAAGGAGCTTCGCTCTAGACCTGAGATTGAATGTATCGTATGTGTAACTGCACAGCACAGACAGATGTTGGATCAGGTATTGCGAGCATTTGACATTACTCCAGATTACGACTTGGATATCATGATGCCTGGTCAGACACTTTCCGACATCACAGTTAATGTTATTAAAGGTCTCGAGGGTGTTATCAAAGAGGTTCAGCCAAATATCGTATTGGTTCATGGTGACACTTCCACAACATTCGCAGGAGCTCTCGCAGCCTTCTACCAGCAGGTAGCCATCGGTCACGTTGAGGCAGGACTTCGCACATATAACAAGTATTCTCCATTCCCAGAGGAAGCAAATAGACAGTTTGTTGGCGTAATTTCCGACATGAACTTTGCCCCCACAGACAAGAGCAGAGACAACCTTATTGCAGAAGGCAAGGATCCTTCTACAATTTATGTTACAGGCAATACTGCTATCGACGCTATGCAGACCACAGTTCGCGACGACTACAGCGACGAGCATACAGAGTGGGCAAATGACAGCCGCCTCATCGTTCTTACAGCTCATAGACGCGAGAACCTTGGTGAGCCCATGCGCCAGATGTTCCGCGCTATTCGTCGCATTATTGACGAGCATCCAGATGTTAAGGTTATCTACCCTGTTCATCTTAACCCCATCGTTGTTAATACAGCTAAGGAGATTTTGGGTGACTGCGACAGAATCAAGCTCATCGCTCCAATGGAGGTTGTTGAATTCCATAACCTTTTGGCTCGCTCCCACCTGATCCTGACAGACAGCGGTGGCATTCAGGAAGAGGCTCCTTCCCTTGGCAAGCCAGTTATCGTACTTCGCGATACAACAGAGCGTCCCGAGGGTATTGCAGCTGGTACACTTAAGTTGGCCGGCACTAACGAAGAAACAATCTATGGTATGATTAAGGAACTCCTTAACGACCAGGCAGAGTACGACAGAATGAGCCATGCTTCTAACCCCTACGGTGACGGACAGGCTAGCCGCCGTATCGTAGATGCAATCATCGAAAAATTCAAGAACTAAAACAAAAGCTTGTTTGGAACTTCCAGACAAGCTTTTTACTTTACAATGATTTAATTTTACGGATCTTTGAAATGAACCTTACGTTGCTCTTAAAGAATCTGCTAAATCGCTTTGGCTCCTTCATAATTCTGTAAAGCCACTCAAGATTAAGCTTGCAGAAAATTGCAGGTGCTCTCTTTTTAGTTCCAGACAAAACATCGAATGAACCACCTACACCAATAAAAATACCCTTGGAGAACTTGTCCAAATACTTGTTAATCAAAATCTCCTGTCTTGGGATACCAAGTGCAACCAAAACCAAATCAGGCTGCAAAGATACGATTTCCTCAAACACCTGATCGTCACAATTGCCGTATCCATTATGGGAACCTACGATATTAATTTCAGGATAGTCTGCCTTAACCTTTGCAATCAAAGCATCAAGCACTTCCTGCTTAGCTCCGTAAAAATATACGCTCTTTCCTGTCGTTCCAACATGATTGATTAAATAAGCAGACAATTCTACGCCTGTAACTCTGCCATGCATGGTTTTACCCAACTGTTCTGCAGCTTTTACAACGCCAATTCCATCTGGAACGATAGTAGATTCTGGACTGCAAAGAGCCTGATCCATACCCTCGTTAGAGTCTCCAATCATCATGGTCTCTGGGTTAGCTGTAATAATGAACATACGCTGTCCCTGATCCATTGCATTTGCTGCCAATTCACAAAACTCCTGCTGGCTACCTGTATATAACTTTTTAAAATAGTCCTTGAGCATAGAACCCTCGCTTAAATTATTTTTATCCATAATATCATTTATCCGATTTTTCCTCCACTAAAACCTGAATATATTTTAAAACAGAATAATAGTATTTTGTAAAACTCATTGGAGCATTTATGAAATTCGCAAAAGGTATTGGCTTAGGACTTGGTTTTGGCATTGCCTCCTTGGTCATTATGTTGATCTTAGTTTCCGCAATTCTTCTTTCCTCAGATGTGACACTAGACCGCATCAACTTCTGGGGAAATGCTGTTTTGACCGCAAGCGCCGTAGTAGCTGGTGCCATATCCTCTATGATTACCAAAAAGTCTGGCTGGCTTGTGGGACTTGTTTCCGGCGGCCTTCTATGGGGCGTTGTGGCATTAATTAGCTGGCTAAGCAGTGACGAAACATTTGTCGTATCCTTACTGCCAATTATTCTAGCTATTGGTGCAGGCCTTACTGGTGGAATGCTTGCTAGTTTAATCGTTCAAAGACAATAAAAAACGCACCCAGTAGGATGCGTTCATGTATCTACAAAATAGAATCAAAATCCCTCATGCCATATAAGACTCTGATAACTTGTATTTGATCATTTTTTACTCTTGAATTGTCAAGTTAAGTGCAACACTGTTGAATTATAGATCTCATATGGAGTCAGATATCCCAAACATTTTCTTGGCCTACAATTTAATTCTAACGCTATAGACTGAATATATTCTTCTGGAATAGCTGTCAAATCCTG
>JAFYSJ010000039.1 GCA_017559445.1 Clostridia bacterium | reverse complement strand
TAGAAGGACTTAACAACAAAATAAAGGTAGCCAAGCGCGTAGGCTATGGCTACCGTGATGATGACTACTTTTTTACTCTGGTTCGTTACTTGTCGCTACCAGCATCTTTTATTTCACTCCCACAAAAAATGTGAAGAACCGAAAAATTACTTGAAGTGGTATTATTAAAGAAAAGGAGGGATGTATATGCAGAAAAGATATAGAATTATTAACACCATTTTGATTTGTTTAACAGTAATCTCTCCAATGATGGCATTTAGCTTGTCTTGCAAAATTGGTGAGGTAGAAACTTTTGGAATAGGTTTCGTAGTAAGGTACAGTTGGATATTTTGGTTGTTTACCTTTTTGCCTATACTTCTGTTTGCCTTTGGATTTGTGCTGAAAAAACAAGGAAAGTCGTGTAAACCAAATTTTGTATTAGGTTTATTGTTCTTAGGAATATTAGTTGTTTTTGGTTCATATCATCTCATTTTCCAGGAGTTTGATTATGATCCTGCTTATGTAGACAGCATAGACGAAAAACTGGCTGTTGATTTGCCTAACCAAATGAAGGTGGTTACCGAGGAGCATCTTGAGTATAACATTACGTATGCTAAGGTCTCAGAAGAGAAAAAGTTCATTAGCGATTTAGAGATCAGCGGATATTGGAAGAAAGAATTAGGATCAAAAATCAAAGGTCTTTTGCCAGATACTTATTCACAGGAGTTAGTTTCAGCATGTGAGTATTTTTTGTTATATAATGTGACAACTGGGCAATATAATATATTTCCACCAGATGGAAGCTACGAGATAATATTTATTGCTTATGATGTAGAATTTCAAAAATTGATAATTGTAGATCAATATACAGTGGTAGTGGACTAAGAATCAAAAGAAGTCGAGGGTTTCCAAGACTTCTTTTTTAATGCCATGATTCTCTTCCTTTACTAGCGCAGCGGCTCACTAGCAACGTAGTTGCGGTTACTAGCAAGCTCCGCTTGCGGTTCACTAGGACCGAAGGTCCGGCCTACTAGCCGAAGGCGATTCACTAGCAACGCAGTTGCGGATACTAGCAAGCTCCGCTTGCGGCTCACTAGCGCAGCGGCTCACTAAAAAAGAGACCATCCACACACATTAATGGTCTCTTTTTCCCTATTTGTTCACTTTATTTGTCACGGCGTTGCGTTTTACCTTGTTTGTAGATGTGCGCTCGAAGTCTTCCTTACGAACAACTAGAGCACGAACCTTTTTGTAAGAAGCAAGAGATTCGTTAAGCCCCTTAACTTCCTCCCACAACAGCTTGTAGATGCTTTCCTCGTCTGTGTAACCAGCCTTTTCAAGCTCCTTGTAATCGGGGAAAATCTGTGCTGTTACAATAAGATCGTCGGATCTTGTGTCGGCCTCGCCAGAAACCATTGTTTCGTTAACGAAGGGCAGACGCTGGATCTTAGTCTCAAGCTCTTCTGGATAAATGTTCTTACCATTCTTTGTTACAATAACGTTCTTGGATCTACCGGAGATGTAAACAAAGCCATCCTTATCCTTATAACCCAGGTCTCCAGTCAAGAACCAGCCATCGCGAAAAACCTTAGATGTTGCCTCAGGGTTTCTGTAGTAACCCATCATAACATTGTCACCCTTAACACCGATTTCTCCGATGCCATGCTCGTTGGGATCCAAAATAGCAACCTCAACATCCTTGATTGGCTTACCAACAGACTCATACTTGTTGCCCTTTGTCTCGTTTACTGTGACGATGGGGGATGTTTCTGTAAGACCGTAGCCCTGACGGATTGTGAATCCAAAGCCTTCGAAAGCTCTGAGAACTGCTGGGTTAATAGCGGCAGCTCCACTAATAACAAGTCTCAAATTTCCTCCAAGCTTTGCATGGATGTCCTTAAAAATTTTGCGACGAATGTCCAAACCAACCTTGTCTGCAGCATTGCAAAGTGCCAAGCCCTTTTCCACCTTTGCCTTTGTCTCGGGAGAATTGGAAATGGCAGAATCAAGTCTCTTGTAAAGAACTTCCAAAATAGCTGGAACCATCATGGTGATTGTGGGCTTGTATTCATTGAGGGCAATTGAAATACCTTTAAGACTCTTGCAGAAGCCAATTGCACAACCTCTGTTAAACAGTGCCAGGAAACCTGCTGTGCAGCTGTATGTATGGTGCAAGGGCAGGATAATAAGCATTGTGTCGTTCTCGTCACAGTAAAGGGAGTGGAGAACAGAGTAGATATCGAAGCAAATGTTCTTCTGTGTAAGCATAACAGCCTTGGAGTTGGATGTTGTGCCGGAAGTGAATACCAAAATGCCAAGTTTCTCGGGGTGGATAGAGCGAGACTCGTATGTTTCATTGCCGTGAATGTACATGTCAATTCCCTGTGCAACCAAGACCTTCATGGAGTACTCATCTTCTGTGCTCTCTTCAAGGTCCATGTTAATGAGGTGCTTAAGCTGTGTATCCTTTGCAGCTACGATTTCTGCAACCTTCTTTGCCATGGATTTGGAATAAAAGAGAGTGGTAATTCCACCGTCGATAATCTGCTGGTGCAAATCCTCTACGTCGAGCTCCTTGTCCAAGGGAACGATTACTGTGCCACCTGCGCCGATGGTTAAGTAGGAAAGACACCACTCGTATCTGTTTTCACTAAGAATACCAACAAAGCCGTCCAACATACCCTGACTTGCCATGGCTGTGCCTAGTCCGTATACCTGCTCTTTGAACTGAATGAAGGAAACGGGTCTAGAGAAGTTACCGTTCTCGCCTTCCAAGTGGAAAGCAGGCAAATGTCCAAAGGAGTTAGCAGCCTTATCTACAAGCTCTCTGTAGTTTTCTACCTTCTCGATAGGTCTCTTATTGTTAGCCAAGAAGGACAAAGGATTGGAGTTGCCAATGGCGTTAATTGCCTTCTTCTGTGCAACCTTCTCTCTCTGCTCCTTAATGTTGTCTGTAATCTGCTTTGCAACTGTAGTAAATATGTTCATATATATCTCCTAAAATAGTGTGCATTTTCTGTTGAAAAAATTTAGCAGATAGAAAATACCATAAACTTGTTGAAAAATCAACAAGTTTATGGTATTTATTTTTTCGTGCTATAATGGTGCAGAAAATTAGGAGGTACACATGGAAGCAAGATTTGAAACATTTACTGTATTGATCAACAGAATTAGTAGAAATATTCGTAAGATTAAGAATCAGGAGATGGCAGAGTACAATCTTAAGAGCGCTCACGTGTCTTGCCTCTATTATTTGTATAAAGAAAAGGGTCTGACAGCCACAGATTTGTGCGAAAGATGTGAAGAGGACAAGGCCACAATTTCTCGTGCCTTGGATTATTTGGAGATAAACGATTACTTAATTCGCGAGCCCAAGGATGTTAAGAGATATAAGAGCCCATTGCTCCTTACAGAAAAGGGCATGGAAGTAGGTAAAAAAATCTCCGAGAAGATTGATGGCGTATTAGATGCCATTAGCTCAGGCTTGTCTGAGGAAGATAGAGTTAGATTCTACCGTGGACTTTCTGTAATTAGCGCCAGCTTGGATGCAGTAGCAGGGAAGTAGCTGGAGGCACAGTTTAATTGGTACTAAAAAATTAAGGAGTAATTGTGATTCCACAAATACTCCTTTTTGCTATTAAAATCTAAATGAAAATAGTGAATCCGATTTCCGCTTTCTACTAGCCGAAGGCGGCTAACTAGCGAGTGAAACGAGCGGATACTAGCGCAGCGGTTCACTAGGACCGAAGGTCCGGCTTACTAGCGCGATAGCGCGGCTCACTAGCAAGTTTCGCTTGCGGTTCACTAGCTCCGCGGCCTACTAGCGCGATAGCGCGGCTCACTAGCAACGTAGTTGCGGCTACTAGCAAGCTCCGCTTGCGGCCACTAGCTCCGCGGTTCACTAACGAAATGGTTTACTCAACTCTAAAAACTACAGCGCTTGCATCGTCGTGAATTTTGAACCTAACATTTTCGTTAAGGTATGGGTCGTTGTTCTCGTCCTGTCGCAGCTTATGGCAAGCATCCTGCACTGGATAGTTAGCATCCTCCATAAGGTATGCAACATCTTCGAAACCATCTGAATATGCCACGATGTGAGAAATGTTTTCCATGGGGAAAGTCATAACCTCATCCTCTGTACATGGGGACATGCCAAAGGAAACAATGCGGTATCCTTCATCAGTGTTCATGGTACTGCGATTGCGAATCAGGATTGAACGAATGCGAGGATCCTTAACAAGGTCGCAGATGTTTTCACCAGATGTGGATCTAATGTGCTTCATGGACTCAAAAACACCATTGTCAAAATGAGCAACCTCTGGGTCATAAATGCAAAGGGGCTGAGACCCATCTTTGAAATATATATCTGCAGCACAGTCACCGATTGTAACTACCTGTAGCTCATCACTAGCAATGTGGAAAAATAAGCCAGATGCAGAGGGATAGAACTTAGGTGCTTCTGCGCCATCTACGGAAACTGCAGCAGTAAATTCAGCGAACAAAGCTTCCAATGTCGCATTTACAGCCTGTGGAATGGAGCCACTAGTCACGATGTTTTTAGCATAAAGGTCCTTAAACTTTCCAACAAACCATGTTGCATCCAATGCAGATGGGAAAAGGCTTGTGGAACCATCCAAAACAAGCACGTTGTCCTGGTCGAACCAAATCATATCTTCGTTTTTGATACCATCACCGGAGTGGGTGAGCGTTTGTAATACATTAATCATTTTTATACCTTTGCTTGGATTTCGTCATTTAATCCACTCATAATCTCACTAATTGTATCGACATCATTCATGGTGTACTTAAACACATGCTGGAAGCGATTTAATTGCATGCTCATACCAGCGCTCAAGGTCGTCTCCTCTAAGAAAACACAAATCGGAGTTTTGCCTTTGCTAATGGCATGGGAAATTTCCATACGCACGTAATCTCTGTTAACGGAAGTGGGAGAAACAAAGAACAAAACCTTAGAGCAGTCTATGATGCGCTGGGCAATGTACTCTGTGAATTCCACTGCACTTGGAATGCCCTTTTTGTCGAACCAAAGTCTCAAGCCTCTGTCGGAAAGCTTCTGCAGCAGGTCGAATACTTTCTCCTTGTCGTCGTGAGCGTAGCTGACAAAGAGGTATGGCTCTGTGCCACAGTATGGCACAAGTTCGCTGGAGGAAGATGTTTCTTCCACGCCAGTTTTAGGAATAAGTGCCTGCAATTCCTTAAGAGCTTCCTCTAAACCGTGGTACTTTGTGGCAGAAACAATCATGGCTTTGTGATACAGGTATGTGCTGTATCTGAGGGCATAGTCTGCGCGAGAGGAGTTTTCGTAGCTTATGGCTCTATTAATTGACTCAAGAGCCTGTGGATAGTTGTGCTTAATGCTGAGGATTCGAGCTTTTGTGCAATAGTACTTTGCGTAGGATGGATCCAGTTCGATGGCTCGGTTAACAGCGTTTAAAGCCCTGTCGTACCACTCAGCAACCAAGGGATCATCAGAGGAAAGTCCAGCTTTTTCGCAAACTGTAGCAAAAACATCTGCAAAAAGGTGGATAAAACCTGCGTTATCATCAAAGTGTATGGAGTCTTTGTATGTTGCCAGCAGCACATCGTGATAGCTGTAGAAACCATCACTTTCTAACTCGAAAAGGGCCTTGAGGTGGTCAAAAGTTATGTGCAACTCAAAGCGCATTGCGTTGGTTGTAATCAAATCCTGCAATTTCTGATAATCCTTAACATGGCGATAATAAATGTTAAGGCAGAAAAAAGCGTTGTAACAAATGTTGCCTGGAATGAGGCTGTCCATAATTTCAAGCAACTGGTTTTCGAGTTCGCAGGAGCCATTGGCCATGACAAACTTAGTAGCGCCAAGCTCGTACTGGCGTATGCGTTCATCTGGAAGAGATTCTAAAAACTTTAATACTTCGTCGCGTGTCATGGGCCCTCCTAAAAACTTACTTAACTAAGTTCAAAACGATGTTTTCTACAACCTGACAGGACTTGTCCAAGGACTCGATGGAGATGAACTCAAATCTAGAGTGGAAATTCTCTCCGCCTGTGAACAAGTTGGGGCATGGCAAACCTTCGTAGGAAAGTCGTGCACCGTCTGTACCACCACGGATGGGCTGTACAAGTGGAGTGATGCCTGCCTGAACCATGGCCTCCTTAGCTCTGTCGATAATGTACATGTGATCAGCAATCTTTTCGCGCATGTTGTAGTAGGAGTCTGTAACAGTTACCTTACATGTACCTTCGCCGTAAAGAGCGTTAATGAGGTCTCCGCACTTCTGGAAAAGCTCCTTTTTGGCCTGGAACTTAGCCATATCGTGGTCACGGATAATGTATGTTGCCTTTGCGTGCTCTGTTGCACCGCTAATGCCTGTCAAATGGAAGAAACCTTCGTAACCCTCTGTAGTTGCAGGAGTCTGGTCCTTAGGCAGAAGGTTAGCAAACTCAGTTGCAACCAAAATTGCGTTAACCATCTTGCCCTTAGCAGAGCCGGGGTGAATGGAAACGCCAGTGAATTCAGCAACAGCAGATGCACCGTTGAAATTCTCGTACTCAAGTTCGCCTAAGCAACCGCCGTCAACAGTGTAAGCGTAGTCACAACCAAAGCCAGCAACGTCAAAAAGGTCAGCGCCTCTACCGATTTCCTCATCTGGTGTGAAACCAATGCGAACCTTGCCGTGAGGCTTGCCTGAATTCATGATGTTTTCAACGGCTGTAACGATGGCAGCAATGCCAGCCTTGTCGTCTGCACCAAGCAAAGTTGTGCCGTCAGTTACGATAAGGTGGTCCCCAACGTACTTAGAAAGGTAGGGGTAATCCTGCTCCTTCATATAGATGTCCTGCTCAGGGTTAAGGAGGATGTCGCCACCCTTGTACTCCACGATGGAAGTCTTAATAGGGGAGTCAGCAGCCTCGTCGGATGTATCCATGTGGGCAATAAGGCCAATTGTTGGAGCATCTGTGTCACAGTTTGCCTCCAGAGTTGCGTACAAATAGCCATGCTCATCCAAAACAACCTCAGTCAAGCCAAGTGCCTTAAGCTCCTCGGCCAAATATTTGCCAAGTTCAAGCTGCTTAGCTGTAGATGGACAAGTTGGGCTTGTCTCGTCGGACATGGTTGGAAATGCCACATATTTCAAAAATCTCTCGTATGCCTTCATATGTTCCTCCAAATTTAAGGTTATACCTCAGAATAGTTGCCCAGGAAGTGGAAGTTCCTGCAAGTGCGTTGTAATTGCTCCAGCATTGGGATTACGCAAGGATCCTCAATGGATGCGTCTAAGTCCACCAGGAAAATAAACTCGAAGTTAGTGCCGGAAATAGGGCAGCTCTCCAACTTAGTCATGTTAATGCCCAGGTTAGAGAAAAGGGAAAGTGTATCGTGCAATGCGCCAGGCTTGTTGTCCAGGGCCAGAACCAAGGAAAGCTTGTTGCTACCAGCATAAATCTCAGGTCGCTTGGAAATACAGATAAAGCGTGTATAGTTGTTGTCGTTGTTCTGAATGTCAGAAACAAGGGCATCCAACTTATAAAGGTCAGCACATACAGGAGCGCAAATGGCAGCCATGTGCCTGTTGTCGCTCTCAGCAACCATCTGTGCAGCAACTGCTGTGTTTGCACATGGGTGAAGTGTTACGCCGTTAAGCTTGGACAAATACTGGGAGCACTGGCCAAGTGCCTGTTCGTGGGAATAAATGTCTGTGATGTCCTCAAGCTTAGTACCAGGCTTAACAAGCAACTGGTGACGGATGCAGAGTCTAGTACTACGAACGATGTAGCAATTGTTCTTCTGTAGCAAATCGTATACAGCACGTACAGAACCGTTGTTACTGTTTTCGATAGGCACTACGCCATACTGGCAAAGGCCAGATTCAACAGCAGAGAAAACTGCGTCGAATGTCTTAACATACATAAGGTGGCCTCTTGGGAAGAGCTGATCGCATGCGGCTTGGCTGTTTCCACCCTCAACGCCCTGACATGCAATAATGCCAGACTGTGGGAAAACTCGTGCTGTGTTGTTCAAAGCATTCTCTAGACCCTGGCGAAGCTCGGAACTGCCAGAAGAAAGTTCGCAGTCGCGGATGTCAGAAAGTTCCAGGAGATTCTCAAAGAAACGGTATGCATATCTCTCCATATCCCCTGCCTTTTCGCAAACGGACTTGAGTACCTGACGCTTATGAGCCTTGGTTTCCAAAGGCGAATCGTTGTTGCCAGCAGACAAGGACAATCTCTGCAGGAACAGCTCCAGCATCTGGTCGTCGATGTTACTAATGTTGTTATTAGTTGCCATATATACCTCGTTAAAGGGACAAGCCCTTTTTTGCAAATAGATACGATAATTCTATTCTTATATATATAAAAAGGCAAGAAAAAAAGAGTTGTTGACGGCGTTCAATTGTAAAAGTATAGTGAATATAGGCCATACAAAAAACACAGAAGGCCAAGGAGGAAATATGGGATTTTCTAAGGATTTCTTATGGGGAGCAGCCACTGCATCTGCCCAGATTGAGGGCGCATGGAACCAGGATGGCAAAGGACCTAGCATTTGGGACGTTTTATACCCCGGACATACACGCAACAATGAGCATCCACACGATGCATGTGATCACTATAACCGCTACAAGGAAGATGTAGCGCTCATGAAGGAAATGGGCCTTAAGGCATACCGTTTCTCTGTTAGTTGGCCTAGAGTTATGCCAAATGGCGTAGGAGATGTTAATCCAAAGGGATTGGAGTTTTACAAGAACTTGGTTGCAGAGCTTAGAGCAGCCAACATCGAGCCCATCGTTACGCTTTACCACTGGGATTTGCCCTATGCACTTCATCTCAAGGGAGGCTGGAACAACCCCGAAATTGTGGATTGGTTCGCAGAGTACACTAAGGTTGTGGTGGAGGCGCTTTCTGATAGCGTTAAGTATTGGCTTACATTTAACGAGCCCCAGTGCTTTGTCGGCATCAGTTATGTAGGAGGAGAGCATGCTCCTTTCCAAAATGAGCCTTTGGCCCTTCCAAATCTTACTAGAAATGTGCTTTTCGCTCACGCAAAGGCAGTAAAGACCATTAGAAAATATGCAAAAACAGAACCTAAGGTAGGATATGCTCCAACGGGCACAATTGTTGAGCCTGCAGACGAAACTCCAGAAGGAATCGAAAAGGCAAGACAGGCCACATTCGCAACAGGCCATAGTTTCACAGTTAGTTGGTGGTGTGACCCTGTTTTGTTGGGCAAAAATGCACCTCCATGTACAGGATGTCCTGTTTTTACAGAGGAAGAATTGGCTGAACTTAACCAGCCCCTTGATTTCTTGGGCTACAACGTATATCAGGTAGCAGGAATGTACGAAAATGGCAGCGGATATGCATCTAACACTTGGGTTGGTTCTCCAGTTACAACAATGGATTGGCCAGTTACACCTAATGCCCTCTATTGGACCGTTAGATTCTTGAGTGAAAGATATGGCAAGTCCATTCTCATTACAGAAAATGGCATGGCCAATACAGATTGGGTTATGTTAGACGGAGCTGTGCATGATCCACAGCGTATCGACTTTGTGCACAGATACCTTAAGACAGCAAAGCGCGCAGTAGAAGAGGGATACCCCATGATGGGCTACCTTTACTGGTCCTTTATGGATAACTACGAGTGGGCTTGGGGCTATGGACGTAGATTTGGCCTTGTATATGTGGACTATCCAACACAGAAACGTATAGTTAAGGACTCTGGACACTGGTATAAGACTGTGATTGAGAGTAATGGAGAGAATATATAATTACTTTTGATTGATTTAGTGAGATATCCACTAAACACCCAATATCAAACACTAAACACTAAAAGAGCGTAATTGTATTTTCAAATTACGCTCTTTTTCTACGCTCTTTTTCGCTTTTTATGCAACAAAAAAATCCGAACCATTTGGTTCGGATTTTGGTGGAGATTAGGGGAATCGAACCCCTTACCTCCTGCGTGCAAAGCAGGCGCTCTACCAGGTGAGCTAAACCCCCATAAATTGTGGCCGTCTCTCTGACAGCTTTGTCATTATAGCACGGGGTTTTTTAGAATGCAATAGTCTTTTTGAAATTTTTTAAAAGAAATTTTTTGCTTTTTAGAAGATGCTTTATTGTAGGGCAATATCAAGCAACATCATAAGGGCAAATCCAATAGTTGTGCCACAAATACCCCAGTTGGAGCCTTTTCCGCGAGATAATGTCGGAACTAATTCTTTAACTACCACAAAAATCATGCAACCAGCAGCAAAGGAGAGTATATACGGCAGTATTGGAGTAACTAGACTTGTTAAAAGAAGGGTTATTACAGCGCCCATGGGCTCCACAATGCCAGACAGCAGTCCCACCATAAAAGCATATCCTTTGCATTTGCCACTGGAAGATAGAGGCAAGGATATAATTGCACCCTCGGGAAAGTTTTGGATGGCAATTCCCATGGTTAGGCAGAGGGCGGCAGTTGTGGTGACTAAATCTCCAGATAACATCCCTGCTAGAGATACGCCTACGGCCATTCCCTCTGGCAAATTGTGCAATGTCACTGCCAAAATAAGCAGATTATTGCTGCGAGGAGTGTTGGATGCCGTGACCTCCAAAGTTTGGGTTATGTTATCCAACAACAAAAGAAATAGCATTCCGAGAGAGAACCCAACCACAGGAGGGATCCAGCATATACCACCGATAGTTTCTGTCATGTTAATGGCGGGGATTAGTAGGGACCACACAGATGCGGCCATCATAACTCCGGCAGCAAGGCCCAGCATGGCTTTGTGAAATGCAAGGCCCATGGATTTACCCATGGAGAACACAAGGGCAGAGCCTAAAATGGTTCCAAGCCAAGGCAGAGTTATTCCTAAGATAACTACATAGGATTCGGACACGCAGCACCTCTAAAGAATGGTATAACGTAATCTATGTGGTTTTTTGAATTTTGTGCAATAAAAGAGGACTCATCTCTGAGTCCCCTTTCTTTTTATGTTTGTTCCTATTAAAAATATTGCTAATCTGAGCTTTGCTATTAGTGGCAAATTGTTCTCTCAGTTTCCTTGTCGAAGATGTGAATCTTCTTAATATCAAATGCAACTGTGATGTTGTCCTCTGGACGTGCCTTGGAGCTTGGGTGAACCTTAGCTGTTACGCTGTTGCCGTCGATGATGAGGTAAAGGAGTGTCTCAGCACCCAATCTCTCAACAACCTCAACCTTAGCGTTAACTGTTCCGAGAGGATTTGCCTCGATGATCTCTGCCTGGTCAGAAAGGTTCTCTGGACGAATACCAAGGTAAACTTCCTTACCCATGTAACCGCCTGCCTTAAGAGCCTCAACCTTATCCTCAGGAAGTACGATCTGAGTTCTCTTACCGAACTCTGCAACTACGCGACCCTCGTCGTCCTTCTCAATACGAGCAACGATGAAGTTCATCTGAGGGCTGCCGATGAAACCAGCAACGAATACGTTGTCAGGTCTGTTGTAAAGAACAACTGGGCTCTCAACCTGCTGAATGATACCATCCTTCATAACTACGATACGAGTACCCATTGTCATAGCCTCTGTCTGGTCGTGAGTTACGTAGATGAATGTTGTCTGGAGCTTCTGGTGAAGCTTTGTGATCTCAGTTCTCATCTGAACACGGAGCTTAGCGTCCAAGTTGGAAAGTGGCTCGTCCATCAAGAATACCTTGGGCTCACGAACGATAGCACGTCCAAGAGCAACTCTCTGTCTCTGACCACCGGAAAGAGCCATGGGCTTTCTGTTAAGAAGGTGCTCGATGCCGAGGATACGAGATGCCTCTTCAACACGTCTCTTAATCTCGTCCTTAGGTGTCTTACGAAGCTTAAGGCCGAATGCCATGTTATCAAATACTGTCATGTGGGGGTACAGAGCATAGTTCTGGAATACCATTGCGATATCTCTGTCCTTAGGTGCGATGTCGTTAACGACTCTATCACCAATCTTTACTTCGCCTTCGGAAATCTCTTCCAAACCAGCGATCATTCTAAGAGTAGTAGACTTTCCGCAACCGGAAGGACCTACGAAAATAACGAATTCCTTATCAGCGATATTAAGGTTGAAGTCCTTAACTGCAAGAACGTTACCTGCATATCTCTTGTATACGTTAATAAGCTGTACACTTGCCATGAGTGTTACCTCCATTTATAAGACTACGGATATGATAGCAAAACCAAAAAAAATATTCATCGGTAAACTGTTATGAAATACTTCGGCTTATTTTGTACGAATTGCATAATCTTGCATAAACATGGGAAAACATAACAAAAACGGCCAATATGGCCCTTTTATGCACACAAAAAGAGACACTTTGTGCAATTTGCACAAACCATATAATATATGTTATACTATTGGCATAATCGACAGTAAAACCACTGGAGAGTATAATTTTTATTTGGAATACAGACTTGTTCTAATCTATAGGCCGAAGGAGCACCCATATGACGCAGAAAATGTTTCAGACATTGATCAATCAGGCAAAGACAATTATCGACAAGGAGTTCGGTATTGTTAATAGCGAGGGAGTTATTGTTGCATCTAACAATGACAGACACGTCAACACATATTTGGAAGAGTATGACGAAGTTTTGGCTGCTCGCCAGGAGACTTACGTTCTTGACTCCAACACATATATTAATGTTGGCAACCGTATGAGACCTGACTTTTTGGGTTACATTAAGGGTACAGGAGATCAGTACTCAGTAGCTCTTCACATGCTCCTTATCAGTGCATATGAGATTAAGAATTTCTACGACGAGAAGTTCGACAAGACACGTTTCCTCAAGAACGTTTTGCTTAACAACGTTTTGCCAGCAGATATGATCCTTAGATCTAGAGAGCTTGGCGTAGATGTAGAGCAGCCTAGAGTTGCTATGCTTATCCGTACAGAAAGGGAGAAGGAGATTCCTGTTTATGACGTTCTCCAGCATATGTTCCCCGATTCTGATTCTTGCTCCGTTATCGTTATTGACGAGGGCAACATTGCTTTGATTCAGAACTTGGCTCCCAACGAGACAGATGATCAGATTGAGCGTATGACTAAGGTTATTCGCGATAACTTGTTCACAGAGACCATGATTCCAGCTAAGATTGGCGTAGGTGGCAGAGCATCTTCTATCAAGGAGCTTACACGTTCCTTCAAGCAGGCTCAGGAAGCTATCGTTATCGGCGAGATTTTCGAAGAGGACAAGAACATTTACATGTACTCTAAGTTGGGTATTGGACGTCTCGTATATCAGTTGCCAATCACAGCTTGTGAGCTCTTCATTAACGAGATTTTCAGAGATGATTCTCTTGAGAACTTGGACGAGGAAACAATGACAACTATTCTCAAGTTCTTTGAGAACAACTTGAACGTTTCCGAGGCAGCAAGACAGCTTTACATTCACAGAAATACATTGGTTTATAGACTTGAGAAGATTCAGCGCAACACAGGTCTCGATCTTACAAACTTCGATCACTCTGTTGTTTTCTATATCGCAATCTTGCTTAAGAAATACCTTGCTAACAAAAAGGATAGTAAATTATGATTCAACCAGCCATTTCCTTCGAACAGGTACACAAGACATATAGCAACGGCGTAGATGCCTTGGAGGGTGTATCATTTTCGGTGGATCCTGGTGAATTCGTGTTCATTACTGGAGCCAGTGGTTCTGGTAAATCTACAATGATTAAGACTCTCCTTAGGGAGATTAACGTGACATCTGGTAGTGTTTCAGTATTCGGGGAGGATATTACCCAGCTGGACCACCACCAGATTCCCTTTTTGCGCCGTCAGTATGGCGTAGTTTTCCAAGATTTCAAATTATTAATGGATCGCACGGTCTACGAGAACGTGGCTTTTGCCATGCGCGTCGTAGGAGCAACCCCTTCTGAGATTAGAAGTAGGGTTCCTGATGTGCTGTTTTTGACAGGACTTACATCCAAGGCCAAGGTTTACCCAGGACAGTTGTCAGGTGGAGAGCAGCAGAGAGTGGCAATTGCCAGAGCTGTCGCCAATAATCCTAAGATTTTGCTGGCAGACGAGCCCACAGGCAACTTGGACCCTGAGATTGCAGATCAAATTATGGATTTGTTCATGGATATTAACGAGGCCGGCACCACGGTTCTCATGATTACCCACGCCCGTGACTTGGTTAACAAGCTTCAGAAACGCGTTATCACCATGGAAAAGGGCAAGATAGTCAGAGACCAAAAGTGCGCAGAGTATGCTGTGCCAGAGGGAGACGTCCATGAAGATTAAGCAGTTATCATATGCCGTTTCTGAAGGCATTCGAAATATTCGCAAAAATGGACTGGCAGCAGTCATGTCTTTAGGTATTGTAATGGTGTCTTTGCTCATTATGAACCTTATTTTTTCTGTTACGTTAGTAATTAGATACAACGTTTCCCAGTTGGAGCAGACAGCTCAGGTGGAGGTTTTCTGTAATCCTGATGCTACTCCAGAGCAAATCTCAGCCATTAGCACTGTGATTTATGGTTTAGAAGGTGTCTCTGGCGTAACTGAGCGCAGCCAAGAAGAAAACTTTAATTTATATAAAGAGTATTTAGGTGACGAGGCATTCTTGTTAGACCAGTACGATAGCTCCATTATGTCTGCATCCTTTGTCTTGGATTTGTCCAAGATTTCCGCAGGACATGACATTGTGGCAGTTATGGAAAAGGTGGATGGAGTGCAGAGCGTTCAGTTCCCTGGACAGGCAGCTAGAACTATTGCCGCCGTGGCCACAGGACTTGATATAGCCAATGTGGTTATAACCGTTTTTCTCAGCATTACATCTGCATTTGTGATTTCCAACACGATTCGCATTGCCCTTATGACTCGCAAGAGGGAGATTGGCATTATGCGTCTTATTGGCGCCACAGACCAGTACATCCAGATGCCATTTTCTGCCGAGAGCATCATGCTTGCAGTGGCAGGAGCGGTTTTGGCCCTTGTATTGTCCGCAGGAATTTATAGCGGCCTTTCTGGAACTTTGCAGGCTAACTTGGCAAATGGCGGAGTTACTATTGTAAAAATGCTTCCACTTTGGAGGATTTTGGTTGTTATTGCACCACTTAACATAGTTCTTAGCGCTTTCCTTGGATATTTTGGTAGCAAGATTTCCCTGCGCAAGTACTTGGAGGTGTAGGGTGAAGATGTTTAAGAGAGTACTTTTATCCCTGTGCCTAGTGTTGGTGGTTTGCCTTGCCATTGGTGTTACCAATGTTTGGGCAGATTTGGGAGAAATGCAGGATCAGTACGACGAAATTTGGAATCGCTTGGAGGATGTGGACTGGCTCATGAAACAAAATGAGGCAGAAAAACAGCAGGCTATTGCAGAGGCACAGAAGTATTTGGACCAGTTAAACCAGGTGGAAGGTCAGTTGAACCTTACACAGGAGCAGATTGATTATGTTATGGCTGAGATGGAGTTAATCCAGACTGAGTACAACAGAGCAGTTGAGGATTACGACAGACTGTATAAGCAGGCAGCCATTAGACTTAACATTAATTTTCAA
This sequence comes from Clostridia bacterium, assembly GCA_017559445.1. Lineage (GTDB taxonomy): Bacteria > Bacillota > Clostridia > RGIG7378 > RGIG7378 > RGIG7378. The sequence continues at coordinate 4,163 of JAFYSJ010000039.1, read as the reverse complement.
AAGCGAAACAATTCATCCCTAGATGCAATTTTGGGATGTGATAGTATTATGGAATCCTTAAGGATGATTTTCTTTGGAATTCAGGTTTCCACAGAGGACGTGGAGCTCCTTAAGAGACTTGAGGAGTCCAAGGCAGAGCTTAAGATTAAGCATGATTTGCTTTACGAGGACAAGTTGGCCCTTTCTTTGCAGCAGGCAGGAGATCAGGCTTCTGTCGAGGAAATCATGGCCCTTTACCAGGCAGCACAGGATGAGCTTCGTAGCATCGAGAGTATGTTCCTTAAGTTGCAGCAGATGGAAGAAGATATGTTGGCGGAGTCAGACAAGTTGGCACAGCTGATTAAGGATGCAGAGGAGGCACTTAAGCAGGAGCAGGCTAAGCCCACAGCCACACCAGTTCCTCAGGCAACAGCTACACCTAAGCCATCCACACCGGCACAGACATCTAAGTTCATTTGGCCATGCCCAGATTATCCAGGTATTTCATCTTATTTTGGAATGAGATTGCACCCCATTTACAACGAATGGCGCATGCACAACGGTATTGACATTAACGCTGCCGACTCCACATACATTTTAGCGTCAGCCAGTGGCAAAGTTATTGCTGCAGAGTGGATGGAAGGATATGGTTATTGCGTCATGATTAGCCATAGCGGTGGATACACCACGTTGTACGCCCACTGCTCCAAGATGCTTGTTACAGTTGGACAGCAGGTTACACAGGGACAGAAAATTGCATTGGTTGGTAGTACAGGATGGTCCACAGGTCCCCACCTTCACTTTGAAGTATGGGTCAACGATAATCGTGTAGACCCATTGGGATACGTTAGCCCACCAAAATAGCAAATAATATAGAGGATATAAATATGGAGTATAACAACGAGAATTTGCAGAAATTGCAGGAGCAGCTAGCACAAATTGAGGCAGCTAAGGCCAAAAAGAAGAACAGAAGAACGATTTTGGTGTTTGCCACAGTCGTGGTTTTGGCATGCTCTTTGACATGGTTTTTTACAGATGCATACTACAGAGCTCAGAAGGCTCAGGACATTAATTACGGCTCCTTGGGAGAGGTTATTACTGATGAGGTAGCACTTAAGAAGTTTGTGGACCAGTTCCAGATGCTTAAGAACTACTATTATTTTGGAGCAACAGATGAGCAGCTTATGCAGGGTGCCATGTATGGTATGGCAGCTTATTTGGGCGACCCATATACTACATATTTCTCCAAGGAAGAAAATGAAGAGTTCTATGGCCAAATGGAAGGAAGTTACGTTGGAATTGGCGTTTCTGTTTCCATGAGTGAGGACAAAATTGTTACAATTTTGCAGGTTTTTGACGATAGCCCAGCAGCAAAGGCAGGCGTATGCAAGGGTGACAAGATTATTAAGGTAGAGGGTCAGGATGTGACAAATGCGCCTGATACAAATGCAGTTGTTAACTTAATCAAGGGCGATGAGGGTACATCCGTTAATGTAACTTTCTATAGACCATCCACAGGGGAAACTTTGTCCAAGGATATCGTTAGAGCAAAGATTACAAATTATACTGTAACATACGAAATGAAAGAGGATGGAGTAGGTTACATTGCCATTAATTCATTTGATGCCACAGTAGATCAGCAGTTTGAAAAGGCAATGGATGCATTGATTAAGCAGGGAGCAAAGGGCATCATTATTGATCTTAGAGATAATGGTGGCGGATATTTGCAGCAGAGCCTTAACATGGCAAACATGTTTGTAGAGAAAGGCAAACTTCTTTTGACACTTAAGTTTGCAGACACAGACGGAACAGGCAACTCTAAGGAGAACTATAACTCTTGGTCTAAGACTAAGTACGAGGACGTAGAGATTGTTATTTTGATTAACGAGTATAGTGCCAGTGCTTCTGAGGTTTTCACCGGAATTATGAAGGACTACAAGTTGGCAACAATCGTTGGAACAACAACTTTTGGTAAGGGTATTGTGCAGTCCATGCACGTGTTTGACGATGGGTCTGCTCTTAAATTCACAACATCTAGTTATTTCACTCCTGGTGGATATGAGATTCACGGAAATGGTATTGCACCGGACGTAGATGAGCCCATTGACCCTAAGTATGAGCTTTATTCCCCTGCTGTAATTCCAGAGGGATGCGATAATCAGCTTAACAAGGCATTAGAAGTAATAAAGGGAATGATCAATGAGTGACGCATATAGAGGTTTTGCCTCAGTTTACGATGCCCTGATGTACGATGTGGACTATCCGGGTTTAGTAGAGTATATTAATACGCTGGTGCCCCTGGAGGGAGCTAAGGTTCTGGATCTGGGTTGCGGCACAGGTAGTGTTATGACATTGCTTGATAAGAAGCATTGCCATGTTTCAGGCATGGATTTGTCTCAGGAAATGGTGGAAATGGCTTCAGAAAAGTGCCCAGATGCCACTGTTGTGGTGGGTGACATGTCATGTGCCGAAAGCTACAAGCAGTTGCCTAATGCAGGAGAGTTTGATCTTGTAATTAGTATGCTCGATTGCATGAACTACATTTCTTCGGCAGACCTTCTAAAGAAGGCCTTTGAGAATGCGTACGAAACGCTTAAATCAGGTGGTCATATTCTCTTTGACATGAATACAGAGTATAAGTTATCACAGGTTTTGGGGGATAATTTTTACTATGATGTAGGCGACGACGAGTGTTACCTTTGGGAAAATGAGTACGATCCAGACAGACGAGTTTGCAGATTTGATCTGACCTTTTTCGCAAAGGATGAGGATGGTCGTTACGTGCGAATCGATGAGGTTCACAGGGAGTACGCATACAGTGCAGAAGAAATTGTGGATTTGCTTAAGGCAGCAGGTTTTGTAGACGTGCAGGTTTATGGCAACAGAACACAGGAAGCACCAGAAAGCACAGAAGAACGCAATTTTTACTTTGCGGCTAAGCCGTAATTTGGAGGATATATAATGGAAAATAAGCCTAATTTGTTAGTTAGAGGAACTGCTGCTGGTGGTCAGATTATGTTCTTCTCCTTGGATTCCACACAGCTTGTTGAAGAGGCTAGAATCAAGCACAATTTGAGCCCTCTTTCTACAGTAGTTTTGGGTAGACTTCTCACTGCTGCTGCATTGGCAGGACAGGAGCTCAAGGGAGAAAAGGACGTTTTGACCATGATCCTTAAGGGAACAGGCCCTGCAGGTACAGTTTTGGTTACATCTGACTCTCAGTCTAGAGTTAAGGGTTATATCGACAACATAGACCTTGAGACAGTGAGCCGTGAGGACGGCCATTTTGACGTAGCATGGGCAGTAGGTCCAGAGGATGGTTATCTTACAGTTATTCGTGACCTTGGTCTTAAGGAGCCATATGTTGGCCGAACAGAGCTTATCTCTGGTGAAATTGCAGAGGATTTGGCATATTACTATGCTGTTTCCCAGCAGACACCATCTGTTGTGTCTTTGGGCGTACTTATTGACACAGACGGTAGCGTAAAGCACGCTGGTGGATTCATGCTTCAGTTGCTTCCAAACACTTCTGAGGAAGTTATTGATGCCTTGGAGCCATTGGTTGGCGGATTCCCACCAGTTACATATTTGTTGGAGCAGGGATTCAATGCTGCAGAGCTTATGGATTTGTTGCTTAACAGACTTGGTTTTGAGATTACAACTGAGACAACAGCTCAGTACTACTGTGATTGTTCTAAGGAGCGCATGGAGCGCAAGCTTATGACAATTGGTAAGGCAGATCTCCAGAGCATTGTGGATGATGATCAGGATGGCGTAGAGCTTGTTTGCAACTTCTGCAACACAAAGTACAACATTACTAAAGACGATATTGGGAAGATGATTGAGGAGTGAACCGCTGGGGTAGTGGCCGCAACTACGTTGCTAGTGAGCCGCTGCGCTAGTAGATCGCACCGTTGGTGCTAGTGAACCACGAGCAGAGCTCGTTAGTGACCGCTGCGCTAGTAGGCCGCACCGTTGGTGCTAGTGAGCCACGAGCAAAGCTCGCTAGTATCCGCAACTACGTTGCTAGTGAACCGGACCTTCGGTCCTAGTGAGCCGCTGGGCTAGTAGATCGCACCGTTGGTGCTAGTGAACCACGAGCAAAGCTCGTTAGTGACCGCTGCGCTAGTAGATCGCACCGTTGGTGCTAGTGAACCACGAGCAGAGCTCGTTAGTGACCGCTG
>JAFYSJ010000038.1 GCA_017559445.1 Clostridia bacterium | reverse complement strand
TACAAATCTCCTTTACTTGATTTATCGGCAACAGACGATTGTTTTAGAACAATCTGTCTATGATTGACGCATTCATCCACTCAGCTAAAACTAACCGGATTTCTGCTAAATTTCTTTAAATCCTAATATATGAGTGCAAAGGGCAGGCCCTTCACGGCTTGTCCTTTTGGTGTTATAATTAGTTTGGTATATTATATTGACCCTCTAGTAGAGGGGTGGAGGTTACATGCGTCGTTTTTGCAAGATTATTGCTTTGCTACTTATTTTAGTTAGCATGATCACGACATTTACATCTATGCCAACAGCAACAGCTGCAACTCCTGTCCTTAAGGTGGGCATGGAGGGAGATGACATTCTCGACTTACAGCAGAAGCTTAAGAAGTTGGGTTATTTCGATTCCGACTGCACAGGATATTTTGGTGCAGTTACAGAGAAGGCAGTTATTGCATTCCAAAAGGAGTATAACTTAACAGCAGACGGTATTGTTGGTAACGAAACATACAAGTTGTTAGCTAGCCTTACAGCAGAGACAATTATGGACACTTTGTCTATTGTACAGGGCATCTATACTAGAGCAGAGATTTTGGAGATTCAGGAGCTTCTCTATGAATTGGGATACTTGCCAGTTGAACCCACAGGTTTCTATGGTGAGATTACAGTAGATGCAGCCAGAAGATATCAGAAGAAGTACAATTTGGTAGTAGACGGTATTGTAGGACGTAACACTCTTTCTTCTATGCGTAAGATTGTTGCTAGCCGTAACGATCCATCTGGTAGCATGTATATTTACGATTGGTCTAAAGAGGCTCAGTACATTTTCGGTATTGGTGATAAGGCAGTAGTTACAGATATTGCTACAGGTACTAAGTTCACAGTTATGAGAACATATGGTACTAACCATGCTGACGTTGAGACAGTTTCTGCAGCAGATACAGCTAAGTTCCGCTCCTGTTATGGCGGTAAGGATAGCTGGGAGCGTAGAGCGATTGTAGTTGTTGTAAATGGTACAACAATGGCAGCTTCTATGAACGGATATCCACACGCAGGTAGTGATTCTGCAGCCAATGGCGCATGGATTAGCTGGCGTAGTGGAGATTACGGAGCAGGTTATAACCTTGACCGTATTAAGGGTAATAATATGAATGGTGTTTTCTGCATACACTTCAAGAATAGTACAACTCATGGTACAGGTCTTGTATGTAAGCTTCATCAGGCATGTATTAAGCAGGCAGCATCTTATATTGCAGCACAGGATTGGTAATTAATGAATAAGCATAAGAATAAACTACCACTTTACATATTAGGACTTGTTTCCGTTGCATTCATGGTTTTGCTGGATGTGGTTTTGGTTACAGTGGTTGGATTTGTTTCTACATTAGGTGTAGAGGATCCTCTACAGATGTGTGCAGAAGTTATCAAGTTGATTAAGGGCCTTATGTCCACATCTTTGACATCTGCTAAGATTCCAGTATGGTCCTTGTTGCTTGTAGCAGTTTTGTTCATCTTGGCTATTGCAGCATACTTTATTGGCGGATATTTCAAGCGCAATCAGGATTTGCTCAAGATTAAGACATACGACAAGAACAAGAACAAGCAGACATTAGAGGGCCTTACAGGAGCTAAGAGACCATCTCTTTCTAACTTCTGGGTAGGTGCAGCTAAGGTATATGGCAGATCCTTAGTAGTTACTCTTATTTCTGCTACAGCGTTGATTGTTTTTGTCGTAATGGCATTCTTGGCAGTTGTACCTTTGGTAACTATTATTTCCAAGAGCAACAGTATTTCTTCAGGATTCCCATTGGTTTTGTCAGCGATTTTGGCATTGGTTAGTGCGTGGGTTATCCTCTTTGTATTCGTACTTATTAAGGTTTACATGATCGGCCTCTATCGTGGCATGGTAATGTATGCTGACAAATTCATTCGCAAGTCTGTTAACTCAGTTAACTCAGCATTTGTACGTAAGTATACAGATTACTTAATGTACACATTTTTGTACTTTGGCGTGAGAGCAGTACTCCTTTGGGTATGCGCCACATACTCTGTGCAGATTGCTAAGGCCAATGTAATGGTTGAGATCTATATCCTTGATGCGATTTTCAAGATTGGATATTTAATCTTAGTTAACCGTAAGTGTATTGGAGAGTAGAAATGGATTCCCTTAAGGGACGTATAGTTGACATAGTATATCAGAACGAAGATACAGGATATTCAATTATCCGTATCTTTGTTGATTCAGGAGAGGCATATGTGCTAACAGGCACTATGCCTTTAGTAAATTGTGGCGAATTTATTGAGGCTGAGGGCACATGGGTGGATCATCCAGTGTATGGTCGTCAGTTCAAGGTTCAGTCCTATGAGAAAACTATGCCCGATAAGGAAGACGATATTTTGGCATATCTTTCATCTGGAGTTGTTAAGGGCATTGGCAAAGCCTTGGCCAAGAGAATTGTTAAGGCCTTTGGCGAGCACACAATGGATGTCATTGTAGAAAATCCAGAGAGACTTTCTCAGGTAAAGGGCATTAGTGAGTCCAAGGCCATGGAAATATCTCGTAGCTTTGTGGCCCAGAGAAATATGCAGGAGGTAGTAACCTTTTTTGCACAGATTGGCCTTAGTGCCACCATGGCATACAAGGTGTACAACAGCCTAGGTGCTCTTTGTGTAACTATGGTCCGAGCCAATCCATATGTTTTGGCCAATCCAGACTATAGAATTGGATTCCGCACAGTAGATAGAATCGCAGCGGAAATGGGATATGACATGGCTTCTCCCAATAGAGTTGAGGCAGCTCTTCGCAACTGTTTAGTAACCATGTCTATGAATGGTTTCACATGCATGGTTGCAGAGGATTTAGTTAATTCCACAGCTAACGCATTGTCCATGGATGGAGATGTGGTAAGAGAAGTTTTGGACGCCATGTTGGATAGCCGTAAACTTGCTTGCTTGGATATAGACGGACAGCTCCGCGTATATACAACAGAACTTCACAGGGCAGAGACTAGAACAGCCGGTCGCCTTAAAGAAATGTCCAACAGAGAGTACTATGACAAGGACAGATTACAGCGCAGGTTGGAAGTTATTGGTGGTAACGAGACAATTTGTGGAGTCCCATTATCAGAAGAGCAGCTTTCTGCAGCTCAAATGGCCATAGACAAGGGCGTAGTAGTTATTACAGGTGGACCTGGTACAGGTAAGACCACAACTATTAGATGCTTGGTAGAGCTTTTTGAGGGATGCGGAATGAACGTGGCCTTGGGCGCCCCCACAGGCAGAGCAGCCAAGAGGATGTCCGAGGCAGCAGGAATTGAGGCTAAGACAATTCATAGAATGCTGGATATTGGATATTCAGATCAGAACAAGAGTAGATATATTTTTAGTAGGGACGAGAACAACCCCCTTGAGGCAGATGTGGTAATCATCGACGAGATGTCCATGATGGATATTCTGATCATGGAGGCTTTGTTAGTTGCTCTTAAGCCAGATTGCCGCTTGATTTTAGTAGGTGACGTGGACCAGTTACCATCTGTTGGGCCAGGCAAGGTTCTCATGGATATTATCCAGGCGCAGGTTTGCCCAGTTGTGCATTTAACACTTGTGTATAGACAAGCTGCCGAGAGCATGATTATCACCAATGCTCATAAGATTAACAATGGTGAAATGCCTGAGTGTAATGTTAAGGACAAGGATTTCTACTTTATTTCTGCAAACAGTACAGATAATTTGTATAGCAAAATAGTCACCCTCTGTAAGGAAAAGTTGCCTACAACCTTTGGATTTAATCCTGCCACAGATATTCAGGTAATATCCCCAACGCGTAAAGGTGACGCAGGTGTTATAGAGTTAAATAAAATTTTGCAGGAGGCCTTAAATCCCAAGGCCATTAATAAAGCAGAGAAAAAGCATGGAGATGTTTTGTTTCGCGTAGGTGATAAGGTCATGCAAAACAAAAACAACTATGACTTGGAATGTTATAGGCCTGGCAGGATAGAGGCAGAGTTCGGCGTGTATAATGGCGATATGGGCATTATTCGCGAGATTAACAATTCTCTAGGAACCATGACTGTTGAGTTGTCAGACGGCAGAATTTGTTCTTACGAGTATTCTAACTTGGAGGAGTTGGAGCAGGCGTTTGCTACTACAGTACATAAGAGCCAGGGTAGTGAATTCCCATGCGTTGTGCTTGTATTGTACGGTGGCCCTCAAATGCTTCAGAATAGAAATCTCCTGTACACAGCTGTTACTAGAGCCAAGAAACTTTTGGTTGTTGTGGGCCTTCAAGAGACCATGGCTAATATGGTTAGGAACAAATCTAGATCCATTAGACTTTCATCCCTTAGGGAGCTTTTGGAATCTTAGAAAAATAATCAAAAATAATTTAAAAAATAGTATTGACGTACGGTGGAAACTGTTGTAATATAAGCGAGCTGGTTTGAGGGAGTATAGCTCAGCTGGGAGAGCACCTGCCTTACAAGCAGGGGGTCACAGGTTCGAGCCCTGTTGTTCCCACCAGATAAAAGCACTTGCGAATGCAAGTGCTTTTTCTTTTTCTAAAATAAATTTCTTAAGAATTTCTGTTTTGTTTATCGCAAAATTTCTTTTCTACAAAAGCAACAGCGAAATACATAATTGTGCATTCTACGGCTAGGATAAACACAGAAGCCATGACTAAGTCCATCTTGAAAACTTGACTTCCGTATACGATGAGGTAGCCAAGTCCTCCTCGAGAAACTAGAAACTCGCCTACAATGACGCCTACCCAGGACATACCAACGCTGACCTTAAGTGAATTGAGAATGGTGGGAATATTGGCAGGCAGCACAACTTTGGACAAGATACCCATTTTGTTAGCACCCATGGACTTTAGGAGTGTGATTATACTTTGGTCAGTTGCCAAAAATCCAGCCAACACCTCCATGATAGTAACCACTAGTGAAATTGCCACAGTAATTGCGATGATGGAAGAAGAACCTGCGCCGAACCATACGATAAACACAGGACCCAGGGCAATTTTAGGCAGGCTGTTTATTACTACTAGATATGGTTCCAGGATTTTGTTGGTCATAGGGAAAGCCCAGAGCAAAATCGCAATGAATATTCCAAGGCAGGAACCTAACAAGAATCCAATGACAACCTCATATGTGGTTATCCACAGATGCTGCCATAGCTGCCCACTTTGCACAAGTCCCCATATGCTGGCAATCAATCTAATGGGACTACTTAGGATGAAGCTGTTTATCCAGCCCATGGAGCTACCTAGCTGCCATAACCCAAAGAGGGAGACAATAATTGCAATCTTTCCTAAGAGAATTGCATGTTTTCTGCTAACAGTGCCTTTTAGATACTCTTGGCGTTTCTTAGAAAAGGGACTAATTCCTTTGTTCATACTGTAGTTCCTCCTTTAAAAGATGAAAATATTGTTGAAAATCTGGACTTTGGCGCCTGTCAGATGGACTCATATCCTTGGGATAATTAATGGAGATGTTGGTGGTTATGGTTCCAGGTTGACCCCGCATGACGCAAACCCTGTCGGATACGCTAATGGCCTCAGAGATGTCGTGGGTCACAAGGAGGGCTGTCTTTTTCTCTTGGCGGATGATGGAATAAATGTCGTCCACCACCTTAAGGCGAGTTTGGTAATCTAGGGCAGAAAAGGCTTCGTCCAACAGGAGAATATCAGCTCCGTAAACCAAGGTTCGAATAAGTGCAGTCCTTTGCCTCATGCCACCAGACAACTCTCGTGGATATTTTGAGGCGCTATCCTTTAGACCGTATTTTTCAAGGAGTGATGTGGCGTAGGCCTTGTCGCTGGGAGAATAGCGGCCGTGAAGCTCTGGGCCTAGCAGCACGTTATCCATGACAGTGCGCCATGGGAAAAGACAATCCTGTTGAGGCATGTAGCCCACGTTTCCGTCGATGCGAATTAGCCCTTCGCCGTCCTTGTTTAATCCAGATAGGGCAGACAAAAGGGTGGATTTTCCGCAGCCTGATGGCCCAATAATAGAGATGAATTCGCCTTCGTATATATTTAAATTCACACCTGCGATGGCCGTAACCTCCATGTCAGGCGTTTGGTAGCTTAAGCTAAAATCTTGTAAACAGACTTTGCACACCTTAAACTCCTTGCTTTTCGTATACAGTAAAGTATTCTCCCTGTGGGAAAAAGTGAAAGATTATGTAAAAAAATACTGGTTAGGCATATTATGGCCCCTTCCAAACTATATATAGAAGTAAGATAAGCGGGAGGGAATAATGGAGATATTAAAGAGGGCCATAGAGTCCTACAGAGAAATTGGCAACGAATGTGTAAGCATTAAGGTGGAGAATGATTGCATCGTGCCAGACGTAAAGCCAGATGTGGCAGAGATCGTGTTGGCAACCAGTTCCATAACAGAAATAAATGCAAGACCTTATACAGACAGGGTCGTTTTGTCAGGCCAGGTGGCTTATAGGGTTATTTATGGCAGCGAAGAGGGTGGTTATGACAGCATGTGCGTGCCAGCAGATTTCACCACTACCATATGGGTTCAGGGTGCCACCTCAGATAGCACATGTTTAGTCAAAGGTGCCACAGCAGGAACGGAATGCAGAATCATTAACAGTAGAAAAGTTAATATTAAGACCTCGGTGGAACTGTGCGTTGAGATAATAGGTAGCGAGACATTGAACGTTTCGACCAAGACCCAGGGCCAGGAGGAAATGGAGTTGGCAACAGAGTCTGTGGATGTGCTGGAGCATGGAGGTAATTTCCATTTTACTAGGGATTTGGCATGGACCATGGAGGTTCCCCAGGGAGGAGATATTATCCAAAAGATTCTCTTCTTTGATATTAGCCCGCGAGCCTTGGAGACTTCCTTGGATTATGACAGGATCATGGTCTCTGGTGTAATGGAGCTTTGGGTTCTCTATTCTGGTGGAGAGGATAGCCAGTTACAGGTCTTGACTAAGCAAGTTGCCTTTGATGCTCAAGGAGACAAAAGAGGAATTACTCCTGGGTCCAATATTAGAATTAGCACCAGCTTAAGGTCCCCATATGTGCAGATTTTGAACGATCAGGACGGAGAGCCAACTGTGGTGGAAATTGGAGTTAGCCTTTCCTTTGACGGAGTAGTTGGAGAGGTGGAGAAGATTGAGTACATAAGGGATGGTTATTCTCGCAGGCAACCCTTGGTGGCAAGGCGTAGCGATATAGACTGTATTTCTGGACTCTGGCTCACCAAAGAAAAGATGGTCTTCACAGAGGAACTAGTTATGCCAGATAGCCAAATCGGTGAGGTCATAGGGGTATGGGCCCACACGGATAATTTGGCCGTAACTTCCGTTGATGATGAGTTTTCAATTACAGGCAATGGGATTTTTAAGGTGCTATACACAGAGCAGGGCACCAAGACTTTAATGGGATCCTGCTTCACTGTGCCCATTTCTGTTACGGGGGAGCTACCTGGGGGAAGTCAAATCTGTAACGTTTCTGGCATTGTTAGCAATCTTTCCTGGAATCTCCAGAGCCCCTTGAGGATTGGTGTAAAGTATGAGGTTACGTTTGAATTGTCGTCTTGTACTAGAGGAAATATGTGCCAGGTGGAGAGCTTTGAACCAAATCCTGCAGGTTATCCAAATAATTTCTCCTGCGGAATGCTTGTTTATTACCCGCAAAGGGGTGAGACTCCATGGGATGTGGCTTCTAAATATATGGTTTCTGTAAACGAACTTAGGGAATTAAATGGCATAGACGGTGAATCTTTGCCCGATAGGATTTTCTTGCCTGGCAGAAGTAGCGCTACTATGTAAAAAAGCAAAACAAAAATTCACGAACTCTCGTCAAACACACAGGACTACCCCTGTGTGCTTGACTATGTATATGGGACGTAGTAATCTTTCTTTAATTATATTTTAGAGGTATATTATGTCTTCTAACAAAAGAGGAAATGAATATAACGCATTAGTTAGACTGGTAGTGAAGATGCCACGTCCCGTTCGTATATTGTTTTTTGTGGTATTGATTGCAGCCATGTTGGTTCTCACCATGGTTGCTATTAAGTCTGTGGCAGGACAGCCTGCAGGTGCACCAACAGCAACTCCAACAGCTGCTCCTACATACACACCTACAGCTCAGCCTACAGGAACACCAGTTGCCACTCCTACAGTTGCCCCTACAGAGACACCAACTGCAGAGCCAACAGAGGAGCCCACAGCTACACCAGAACCTACACCATCTCCAGAGCCAACTCCAGTGGTGTATGACACAAGCTTTGTTATGCCAGATGGTAATGTAAGACCCATAGCTGTTGTTTTGGACCCTAATGGTTCCTATTTGACAGGTGTTAAAGAGGCACAGCTTGTTTACGAAATGGTTGGCGAAAAGGGTGCATCCACAATGATGGCTCTTTATTGGGACAAGCCTACAGGTTTGCAGGTTGGTAAGCTTGGTAGTGCTCGTCACTATATGATTAACATTGCAGCAGAGCACCAGGCTATGATCTATAGCAAGGGAGCCAGCGTATATGCCAAGGCAGAGGCAGCACAGAAGCTCTTTGGAGTTAAGCTCTTTAATTCTGAGGATAACATTAAGAACGTATTTGCCTCTTCTAGCAGTGGAGTTTTGTTAAATATTAGTGCAGTTGAGAGTCACTGGGCTAATGAAAAGGTTACTACAACACTTAGCAAGTCAAATCTTGTGTTCAAGTACGCAGAGAGCACAGAGACTCCTACAGTTGGCAAAAAGGCTGTAGAGGTTCTCTTGCCATTTAGTTCTAGTTACACAACATGCTTCACATGGGATCCTGACAAGCATTTGTATTTGCGATGGCGCAACGACATGCCACAATTTGACCAAACAACAGGAGAGCAGCTTACAGCAGCCAACATTATCGTCCTCAAAATGGATAGCTATGACATCGACGGTGATGCAGATGGCATGCAGGAAGTGAATATGATCGGCTCAGGTGTTGGATGGTTTGTAACAGAGGGAATGGCTCAGCAGATTATTTGGTCCAAATCCTCTAGAGACGGAGCATTGTCTATTAAGACATCTACAGGTGCAGATGTTGTGTTGAATCCAGGCCAGACTTGGATTACCATTCTGCCCACAAGCAGTAATGAAAGGATAAATTAATGAAGACAGCAAATTCTAATCGTAGAAAGCTAGTTTTGCTTACCATGACAGGCATTTTCATGGCCATGATCGTGGTAGCAATACTTTATATTTTCCACATCCCGATTGGCAACAGCCAGGGTTACGTTCACTTGGGTGACGCATTTATTTACTTGGCAGCAGCAACTTTGCCAACACCATATGCTTTGGTAGCAGCAGCGCTTGGCGGCGCAGCAGCAGATATTCTTGGTGGAGCAGCAGTATGGGCTTTGCCAACAGCCATTATTAAGGGCGTTTCAGTGCTCTTCTTCGACTACCGTGGAAAGATGTTCTGCAAGAGAAACATTTTTGCAATTGCACTTTCTGGCGTAGTTTGCGTAGTAGGTTACTACTTGGCAGAGGTGGTCTTGGTAGGAAACTTTGTTTCTCCAATTGCATCCATCCCCATGAACGTGATTCAGGCCGTGGCAAATGGCATTGCCTTTGTATTCGTAGCACTTGCCCTTGACAAGACAGGCGTAGTTAAGAGATTTAAGAACAGCATTAACTAAAACAACAACCCAGATAAGGATATTCCGATAATAACCATCCACAGAGAATTTGTGGGTGGTTTTATTTGTAGTGCTAAAGCAAAAGGAGTGTAGTAAAGGCTCAAAAGTAGCACTGCAGCAGACAAGAGTACTGCCACAACTAGGGTTTTGTTGTCAAAAAGTGTTCTAAGGCTAAAGGGACGACCATCTCTGTTGCATCCGAAAACATATACAAGTTGCGACACAACCAGCATGGCAAGAGCAGTGCCTCTGCAACACTCTAAAGTTCCGCCATAGTAATCTGCTAAGACAAACATTCCCACGGTACTACAGCCGATTAGTAGGCCTCTGAGTAGTATGCGAAAAGCAGTTGCTTTAGAAATAATCTGGCTGTTTGGACTCCTAGGAGGCACCTCCATAAGCTGACTGTAAAGTGGCGAAAATCCAAGGGCCATGGCAGGGAGACCATCTGTTATTACGTTGACCAGTAGCAGTTGGCTGGCAAGCAGTGGTAGTGGTAGGTTGATTAAAATGGCTATAACCATTGTCAGCACTTCCCCTAGGTTGCAGGCCAACATGTATCTTACAAATCTTAATATGTTTCTATATATAAGGCGGCCCTCTTCAATGGCGTGGACTAAAGTGGCAAAGTTGTCATCCATAAGGCTAATTGCAGATGCCTCTCGAGTGACGTCGCTTCCACCTTTGCCCATACTGACACCAATGTGGGCTTCCTTAATTGCAGGGGAGTCGTTGACGCCGTCGCCTGTCATAGCCACGATTTCGCCAGATGCCTTAAGACTTTTGACAATGATTAGCTTGTGTTCTGGGGTGGCCCTTGCAATAACAGTGGTGTTTTTGAGGGCAGATGTCAGTTCATCGGTGGTCATGGTGTCTATGTCGCTTCCACGCAGAGCTCTTTGCCTTGGGCCTAAAATAGAAAGCTTTTTGGCAATTGCCTTAGCAGTTTCTAGACTGTCACCTGTGATCATAATGGTGCGGATTCCTGCCCTGTGGCAAAGTCTAACGGCTTCCGCAGACTCTGGACGTGGTGGGTCTGTTATGCCTACGATTCCACAGAGTTTGAGGTTGCATCTGGCAAGGTTGATTTGACTAGATGAGCTGTTTCCATAGGCAATTGCTATGGTGCGGAGGCCATCCTTGCTCATTTGAGTTAAGGTGGATTGGACATCTGCGGGGATAGAGCCTTTGCACAGAGAGAAAACCACCTCGGGAGCGCCTTTTATAATGGTTATAGGGCCAGAGGAGGTATCACAAAAAACAGCCATGTATTTCTTGGTAGAATCGAATGGGATTTCGGATAGCTTAGTTAAAATATTGCCACCCTTTGTTAGGGCATAGTTATATAAGGCCACCTCTGTGGGAGAGCCTTGTGCTTGGCCAGCACTGTCTATTTGTATGTTCACGCAGGATGCCATGGCATCTAAGGTCGATTGTTCCATGCCAGGTTCAAACCATGTGGCGGTGACAGTCATTTTATTCTGTGTAAGAGTGCCTGTTTTGTCAGTACAAATTACAGTAGCACAGCCTAAAGTTTCCACAGCGGGAAGTCGGCGCACCAGGGCATTTCGCTTGGCCATTCTGCTAACACCCATGGCTAGGGAGGCGGTTACAATGGCAGGTAGTCCCTCTGGTATGGCGGCGACTGCAAGGCTAACACCAGATATGAACATGATGTAGGGTGGCTTACCTGTAATGGTACCAAGAATAGATACGAGGGCGCATACAATTAGGCAGAGGAAAGCGATGGTTTTGCCAAGGCTGTCCAACTTTTGCTGTAGGGGTGTTTCCTCCCGAGAAATGGTTTGGAGCATTTTAGCAATCTTGCCCATTTCCGTGGACATGCCAATGGAAGAAACCTCCATTACTCCGTGGCCGGCCAAAACGCTAGTTCCCATGTAGAGCAGGTCCTGTGTGCTTTTGGAAATTTCTAAGGACTCGCCACTTAGCAAGGATTCATCGGTGGTAAGGGAAGCGGATTCCAGTATACGGCCATCTGCAGGGACGCGGTCTCCTACTTTTAGGAGAACTATATCTCCAGGCACAAGACTTTCTGCGCTTATGACCAAGGGGTTGCCGGAGCGGATTACGTGGGCTTTGGGTGTAGTCATGGCAGACAGGGCCTCCAGGGCTTTTTCTGTACGAAATTCCTGTACAAAACCGAAAAGAGCATTTACAATAACAATCCCGAGGATAATATATCCTTGCAAGGCATCTCCTATGTATATGGAAATACAGGATGATACAATGAGGATTATGATCATAAGGTCCTTGAACTGAGACAGGAAGCAAAGGAACATGTTGCGCTTTTTGCCCTTGGACAGACGATTAGGGCCAGTGATTGCCAATTTGGCAGATGCCTCTTGGGTGGTTAGACCAGTGGGGGATAATGTGCTCATGTGGTGCTCGCAAACTGTATTGATAGGAAATATATGCGAGGGTTTGAGATTTATTAGTTCATATCTATTACTTTGGAACGACCCAAAGTAATCAAAGGTCGCCCGCTACTTCCGAATGCGCGGGAGGCACGGTTCGCAAAGCTGTGCTTTGCAGTGGTTAGTGTTTAACGGATGAAGTAAGTTCCTATATAAAAGACCATAGGAACATAGGGATATTCACTAAACACTAAACACTATTTTGCATTGCAAAATCTAAATAAATTTGTTGACACTCCTACTCCTTGATGGTAATATATATCGGCTACCGCTCAGAATGGGCTTTTTAAGTGTTGCAATTTTTGCATCCGCCCCTATGGCGAGTCTTAAAGTTAAGGAGGTTAAAGCATAATGTACGCAATCATTGAGGCATGTGGCAAGCAGTACACAGTTAGAGAGGGCGACGTAGTTTACATGGAGAAGCTCGGCGTTGAGGCTGGTCAGCAGGTTACATTTGATAAGGTTCTTTTCGTTGGAACAGATGCAGAGAGCAAGGTTGGCGCTCCCTATGTTGAGGGTGCAGCTGTAACAGCTAACGTTATCGACAACGTAAAGGGCAAGAAGATCATCGTTTTCAAGATGAAGCCTAAGAAGGGCTATCGCAAGAAGCAGGGTCACAGACAGCCTTTGACAAAGGTTCAGATCGAGACAATCAAGGCATAATGACTGTTATCCGTATTTTTGTAAACGATAACGACGATGTTCTCGGGTTTCGAATTTCCGGACATGCCGGAGCAGGTACCGAGGGCAACGATGTGGTGTGTGCAGCTATTTCAGCTGTGGCATATACCATACTAGGTTCGCTAGAGCAGTTAGCAAACGTTGACATTTCTAGCGCAAAGATCAGCGATGGCTTTATGGAGTTTAAGTTATCAGGGGATTACCCAGATGGCACACCGGATGTAGTGAGTTGCATATTCGCAACCATGGAGGTAGGCTTTCAGCAGATAGCTGGCTCATATGGTCAGTACGCTCGAATAGAATATGAGGAGGTGTAAACCATGTTAAGAATAAATTTGCAGTTATTCGCTCATAAGAAGGGTATGGGCTCCACCAAGAACGGTAGAGACAGTGAGTCTAAGCGTCTTGGCGTTAAGAGAGGCGATGGTCAGTTCGTTTTGGCAGGTAATATTCTTGTTAGACAGCGCGGCACAAAGATCCATCCCGGCGAGAATGTTGGTATCGGTAAGGATGATACACTTTTTGCTATGGCCAATGGTAAGGTTCATTTCTCCAGATTGGGCAGAGACAAGAAGCAGGTAAGCATCCTTGTTGAGGAGTAATTGACATAATGAAATTACGGGCACATCTTTTGATGTGCCTTTTTTCTGTAAAAAGGATTAAGTATGTTCGTAGATAGAGCAAAAATTATAGTAAGAGCAGGCAACGGTGGTAATGGCGCAGTTTCTTTCCACAGAGAAAAGTTTGTAGCTGCAGGTGGTCCAGATGGCGGTAATGGCGGCAAGGGCGGAGACGTTATCCTTGTAGGCGACAACAACGCAAACACACTTATCGACTTTAAGTATCACAAGAAGTACAACGCAGCTAATGGTGGCAACGGCGCAGACGGTAAGAGAACAGGTAAGAACGGAGCAAACTGCGAGATTAAGGTTCCCTTTGGTACAGTTGCATTTGATATGGCAACAGGTCGCCTCATGGCTGACATTACAGAGGAAAATCCAAGAGTAGTTATTGCAAAGGGCGGCAAAGGTGGAGCAGGTAACATGAACTTTGCTACATCCACACGTCAGATTCCAATGTTTGCTAAGGCAGGTGTTGCAGGTGAGAGCTTTGAGATTTCCTTGGAGCTTAAGCTTTTGGCTGACGTAGGTCTGATCGGTTTCCCTAATGTAGGTAAGTCTTCCATTCTTTCCAGAGTAAGTAATGCTCGTCCAGAGGTAGCAGATTACCACTTCACAACACTTAGCCCAAGTCTTGGTGTTGTTAGATTGGATTACGATGCTGCATTTGTAATGGCAGATATTCCAGGACTTATTGAAGGTGCAGCAGATGGTGCTGGCCTTGGTCACCAGTTCCTTAGACATATTGAGAGAACAGGTCTTTTGGTACACGTAGTTGACGTTTCTGCTCGTGAGTACAGAGATCCTTTGGAGGACTTTGAGACTATTAATAGAGAGCTTGTTAACTATAGCGAGGAGCTTTCTAGACGTCCACAGATTGTTGTTGCAAATATGATGGACCTTCCATCTTTCCAGGATAACTTCCCAACATTCAAGGAGACTTTGGAGGCAAGAGGATATCACGTTATTCCAATTTCCGCAGCTACAGGCGAGGGCTTGGATGAGCTCAAGACATATATTTACAAGACACTTTCCACTCTTCCTAAGGAGGAGCTTGAGCATAAGTATCGCGGCACAATCAAGGTGGATGAGAATGCAGTTAGCGACCACTTTGTAGTAAATATTGTGGACGACGTATACGTTGTATCTGGTAAGGATATGGCTAGACTTGTTAACTCTACAAACTTTGCTGAGTACGAGCAGCTCCAGTACTTCCAGAGAACTTTGGAGAGAGTTGGCGTTATTGCAAAGCTTGAGGAAATGGGTATTTCCGAAGGTGATACAGTCAACATTGAAGGCATAGAATTTGACTATAAGAGGTAATATATGACAGGCAAACAGAGAGCATATCTTCGTTCTATGTGCAACGAGATGGACCCTATTTTGTTGATTGGCAAGGGTGGCATCGAGCCAAACGTAATTAAGCAGTTGGACGATGCACTTGAGGCAAGAGAGCTTATTAAGGTTAAGGTTTTGGAGACAGCAGGCATGAGCGCTAGAGAAGCTGCAGATATCGTATCCGAGGAACTCGGTGCTGATGTTGTACAGGTAATCGGACTTAAGTTCTGCATGTACAGACGTTCCCAGGAAAAGCCAAGAATTGAGTTTTAAGACTTATGAATAACAAGAAGCGTATCGGTGGAGTAGCAGAAATAATGTGGGTAATGGGCATAGTTTTGTGCGCATTAGGTGTATGCCTTTCTGCAAATAGCGGATTTGGTGTATCCATGTTGGCTGCTCCCGCCTTTGTCTTGTACAACAGGTTAAAGGATATTTTGCCATGGCTCACTTATGGTGCTATGGACTATGCAGTGCAGGGAATTGTTGTTATTACTACAGCCATTATCTGCCGCAAATTCAAGTGGAAGTACCTTATGGCCATTGCCATTGCTATGGTGTACGGACTTATCTTGGATATGTGGAGATTGGTTTTTGGCGCAGAGGTATATGGTACAATTGGACTTAGAATTGCTGCATTTGCAGGTGGTTCTTTGATCATAACATTGGCTATTGCCATGATCCTTAGAACATATATGCCACAGCAATCCTTTGAACTGATAGTTAAGGAAACATCCGAAAAGTTCAACATTAAGCTTAGCAAGGTTAAGTGGACAGTTGATATTTCTGTGTTCTTTATAGCCATTTTCCTGGTGTATGTCCTCTATGGTGAGGCAAGACCAGAATTAATTGGTATTGGTACACTGGTTATTACATTTATAAATACTCCATTGATTATTATGTGGGGCAAGGTGTTGGATAGATTTTTTGAGTTCTCTCCAGGATTGCCCAAGTTCAAGGAGTTCTTTGAAAAATATTTTGATTAAGGTAAAAGCTGCTTTCGAAAGGAAGTGGCTTTTTTAAGTGAGCCGCTGCGCTAGTAGGTCGCAAGCAGAGCTTGCTAGTGAGCCGTTGCGCTAGTAGGCCGCACCGTTGGTGCTAGTGAACCGGACCTTCGGTCCTAGTGAATCGCTTCGCTAGTGAGCCGCTGCGCTTAGTGGAATGATGCTGATTGAATGCTAAGGAATGGAAATGTATAATATTTATATATTCCCTAGGAAAGCAGGAGGGCTTATGAAGAAGGTAGTAATAACACTTATAGTTGTGGTTATGGTTATTGGTTTGTGTCTCTTGACTGCTTGTAGCGAAGGGGACCAGACTTATGGAAATACAGGGGATATTAAAACCTCTGATTTGGGCACTCTAGACCAGAGTGAAAAAGACAATTCATCCACTAATAACGACCAGAATGTACAGGCAGACAAGGATTGGTACAAAACAGAAGGCAATTATGAAGGGGATGTTGTTCCAACAAAGGAAGTAGCTATTTCTATTGCTCAGGCTATTTTTGATGGCCTGGAGAATGTTGGAAATATTGCAGATTATGTGATCCAGGACGTGTTCTACGATGAGGAAGATCATGTTTGGGTTGTTAGTTTTTGGCCAGAAATGGAGGATCCAGACGAGGCATGGGTTGGAGGAGATTGCAACATTGCACTTCAACAGACTGATGGCAAGGTCCTTAGAATTTGGTTTGGAGAATGATATGAAGAGTGTTATTAATATAGGAACACTTTTGCGTGTAACAGAAATTTTAATTTCTGAAGAAGATGAAAAAGTGAATGTAGCTATTTCTGTATCTAAGGATAATGAGAAAAGCACAATGAGATTTTATAATGTTAGCAATTTCAAAATGGGTTATTTTACATATCCAATGGTTATTGATTCTATGGAGATTTTTGATCACAAAGAAGATGGTTGGTCAAAGGAACAGCGATTCGAAATTAGGGATTACGAGGAAGGTAGCCTTGGTTTTTGTTGCGAAAATTACAAATTATAATCTTAAATTTAAGCCCGGCATGTTTTTGCTAGGGCTTTTTGCATGTGGCGTGTTGGTGTGATACAGTATGAATTGATCACCAGATTTCATGTTAAAGAACGGAGGCACCATGGATTACCAAGCTAGGTTAACAGAACATCTTCAGGCAATTGTGGGGAAACCATTGGATGCAATTAATCTTGCTTGCGAAATGATGATGTTTAGCTTTGGAGATTACGCGCTACATTGTCAATGTCTTACCCGCATTGTTTGTCAGGGAGACATTCTTGTAACCACACTGGATTACCAGAGTTGGGATGGTGAAGCCGAAGAAAATAACGATGAATGGTATTTTGTTGAGCAAAACCGAGACAAAATCGTAGGCGGAATAGTGACAGGTGTTAGCATCAATGCTTTGCATGATGTTGTAATCATTTTGGACAATGGAATAAGGATTGAATTGTTTGTCCAAAACGGCAATTACCATTTTGGGGATGAGCGCGAACAATGGGTATTTTTTAAGCAGCATGATCACGCCTTTCCATTCGTTACAGTGTAT
Organism: Clostridia bacterium; assembly: GCA_017559445.1. GTDB lineage: Bacteria > Bacillota > Clostridia > RGIG7378 > RGIG7378 > RGIG7378. The sequence continues at coordinate 414 of JAFYSJ010000038.1, read as the reverse complement.
AGCAAGACTGTTGATATAGCAGAGGACTGGTAAGGTAAACTCAATTTGATGGAGGGTCCTATCTATATGAAAAAAGTTTTATCTGTCGTCTTGATGGTAGCAATGAGTTTGCTTCTTATTGGATCAGTATGTTTTTGCATTTATAGCGTTAATGATCTTGAACGTCTCCAGCAAGAAATGGCAAAGGACCCAAGTATAAGTGGAATCGATTCCCTTGGTTTGGGATGGGGATACGCTTTGATTTTGGATGCTATCTCATTTTTGGGCTTAATTATTGGCTCTTCTAATAATTTGTGGGAATGATGATATTGAAAAAGGAGCATACATACCTTAAAGTTTAATTCACGACAACCAACTAAAAGGATTAAATATATGCTCCGTGAATTTAATAATACTAGAAATCAATTTGCTTGC
>JAFYSJ010000037.1 GCA_017559445.1 Clostridia bacterium | reverse complement strand
GGTGTTGCTGTTGGCTTTGGTGTTGGTGTTGCTGTTGGAGCTACTGTAGCTGTAGCCTCTGTCTTAGGCTCGGTAATAGAAGATACTGTAAGGGCAGATCCACTATTAAAACCTACAGGAGTAGCATCCTTACCATTAATCTCAACATCTGCGATAAGACACTGACCGAGCTTACCACCAGTAATATTGCCTGCATCAACAGAAAGCTCGAAACCAGAAGAACATGCTGCCTTAGCAACACACTCAATATAGTACCAGCCATCTGAGCACTTTGTTGCATAATTTGCAATATGTGAACCAGAATAAACTGCAACTGTTGTCTCTTTACCGTTAGCATCCAAGTACATAGCCTTAGTGCCATTACCTCTTGCATACATATCTGCGCCATCTACTGTGGCACCAGATGCTGCAACTGGTTTAACATAGAAAGAAATAACATCGCCTGCTGCTACGGAATTTGTAAGCTTTACGCGATATCTGCTTGTATCAGAAGAGGACTTTGCCTCCATCTTGTAGCTGTTTACCTTAGCCTCAGTCTCAAAGGAAACGTCTCCTGTGGAAATTGCCAAATCATCGATGTAGTACTTCTGGTTAGCTGTACCACCATTGTTATAGAACTGGAACTCAATAACTCCAGAAGTGTTGCTACCGAAAGTGCTTGTTTCAATATGGTTCCATGCGCCAGATGTCAATGTTGTCTCATTAAGAATAGTTGTAGAACCAATCTTAATATAGCTAATCTTAGTAATAGTAGAACCGGCTGGAATCCATACGCTGAATGTCAACTTAGAGTTAGACTTAGCACCTGTGAATCCCAAATATGTATTTACAGTATATCTGCCAGTTGCAACTGCACATCTAAGAGATGTTCTGCCGTCAGAAGCATTTACATTCTTAGAAAAAGTTACATGGGTGCCTGTAGAACTACTTACTGCAGAACTCCAAACTCCATGACCGGAAGCCTTGGCAGTTGTAGAAATAGTAGGCAATGTGTCGTAATCCTGTGCAAGACAGAGAGTACCTGTGGATGACACTGCGGCTGTGGTTGGGAAAACGTTCACACAAGCAAATGTCATAACCAGCGCTAGCATTGATGCTAACAATTTTGCTGCAATCCTTTTTTTCATTTTGTCCTCCAATTTTTTTATTAGGTAAAAGTTGTTCACTTTCTCTCTATCTATATGAAAACTACTCACCCAAATTACAATAAAATTTACTATAATTGGGAAAAATTGGCAATGATTTAGATTCCACTATGAACAAATTTGTGAATATTGATGAATACAATTCAAATTAGCCTATATTTGTTTCTTTATACTTAAAATAAAATGTATTAATTTTGTATTCAAATTCTCTTATTTTGAATACAAAAAATGACAAAAATCTACTATTTTCTCATTAAAGCAAAACAAACTCGTTCTGTTAAAATTTCACAAAAGTCCCTATAAAAGCACAAAAATCACCTGCTGTCATATGACCATAAGTACAGAATTACTTATTATCTTTTTCATTTGATGATTAATCTTTTGTTTTATAGAACATGGAAATGCACTACGAATCTGATATGTGCTATCGCACTAGTGGCCGCCTTCGGCTAGTGAGCCGCAAGCAAAGCTTGCTAGTAATCGCACCGTTGGTGCTAGTGAACCGGCTGCGCCTAGTAGGCCGCCTTCGGCTAGTGAGCCGCTGCGCTAGTAGGCCGCCTTCGGCTAGTGAATCGGCTGCGCCTAGTGAGCCACGAGCAAAGCTCGTTAGTGAACCGCTGCGCTAGTAGGCCGCAACTGCGTTGCTAGTAGCCGCCTTCGGCTAGTGAGCCGGCTACGCCTAGTAGGCCGCAACTGCGTTGCTAGTAGGCCGCCTTCGGCTAGTGAATCGGCTGCGGCTAGTGAGCCACGAGCAAAGCTCGCTAGTGGCCGCCTTCGGCTAGTGAATCGGCTGCGCTAACTAAAAAGTGCCTAGCTGACGAATCAACTAGACACTGTATTTACTATTTAGTTTTAGAACTTAGTTAAATTAAACTACTCCAAATGCCAACATGGACTCTGCAACCTTAAGGAAGCCTGCGATATTAGCACCAGCAGCATAGTTGCCCTCCATGCCATAGTCTGCAGCAGCCTTTGCTACATTAGCATAGATGTTCTCCATGATGCCCTTAAGCTTTGCATCTACCTCTTCGAATGTCCAGCTGTAACGCATGGAGTTCTGGCTCATCTCAAGAGCAGATGTTGCTACGCCACCAGCGTTTGCTGCCTTAGCAGGTCCAAAGAGAACGCCAGCAGACTGGAATGCCTCAATAGCCTCAGGTGTAGAAGGCATGTTAGCACCCTCACATACAACCTTAACGCCATTTGCAATAAGTGCCTTAGCAGATGCCTCGTTAATCTCGTTCTGTGTTGCACAAGGAAGTGCAATATCACAAGGAATTGTCCAAATGTTCTTGGAACCATCCTTATCCTCAAGATACTTTGCCTCTGGGTGGTACTCAAGGTACTCGCTGATACGGCCTCTCTTGCCTTCCTTAATAGCCTTAACTGCTGCAAGATCGATACCATTCTCGTCTACGATGCAACCGTTGGAATCAGACATTGCAATAACCTTAGCGCCAAGAGTTGTAGCCTTCTGGCAAGCATAGATAGCAACGTTACCGGAACCAGAAACAAGAACTGTCTTACCCTGGAAAGAATCGTTGTGATCTCTCAAAAGAGCATCTGTGAAGTAGCAAAGTCCGAAACCTGTAGCTTCCTTACGAGCAAGAGAACCACCATAAGAAAGACCCTTACCTGTGAGAACGCCTGTGAACTCGTCACGAAGTCTCTTGTACTGACCGTACATATAACCAATCTCTCTAGCACCTACACCGATGTCGCCAGCAGGAACGTCTGTGTCTGCACCAATGTACTTCTGAAGCTCTGTCATGAAGCTCTGGCAGAATCTCATAACCTCTGCATCTGACTTACCCTTAGGATCGAAGTCAGAGCCACCCTTACCACCGCCGATTGGCAAGCTTGTCAAAGCGTTCTTGAATGTCTGCTCGAAACCAAGGAACTTAATAATACCCTCGTTAACTGTGGGATGGAAACGGAGACCGCCCTTATAAGGACCAATTGCGCTGTTGAACTGAACGCGGAAACCTCTATTAACTCTAACTACGCCCTTATCGTCAACCCATGGTACTCTGAACTTAATAATTCTCTCAGGCTCTACAAGCTCATCCATAACGCCCTTAGTAATGAGTTCTGGTCTTGCCTCAACTACTGGCTCCAAAGACTCCAAAACCTCTTTAACTGCCTGGTGGAACTCTGGCTCACCAGGATTGCGCTTAATTACCTGATTATATAAATCTGCTAAATACTCGTTCTTAAACATGTTTACCTCCGTTCGACATCACACGATGTCATATAACATGAGAGAATGATAAATTTATCATTCTCCCCTGTCAATAAATTGATTTGTCTAATTTACTCAATGTTCCAAAGTAGTCACTATTCGAACATTTTTATTCAAGATGGTTTACTTGTAGTACTCAACAAGAGAATCAAAGAGACCCATGTCAAAGTTACCAGGAACGTTTCTGTAGATACCATCGCTGATTCTCTCAGAGTGTCCCATCTTACCAAGAACTCTACCATCTGGTGAAAGAATACCCTCAATAGCCATTGCGGAGTTGTTGGGGTTAAACTCAATGTCTGCTGTTGGGTTGCCATTCAAGTCAACATACTGAGTAGCAACCTGGCCATTTGCTATAAGTTCCTTAACTACGGACTCTGGAGCATAGAAACGACCTTCGCCGTGGGAAATCGGAACTGTAATCACATCACCTACATTAACCTTTGTGAGCCATGGAGAATTGCTAGATGCAACTCTTGTGCGTACCAACTTAGACTGGTGACGACCAATTGTATTAAATGTAAGTGTTGGACAATTTTCGTCTGTGTCTCTGATCTCACCGTAAGGTACAAGGCCGAGCTTAATGAGAGCCTGGAAACCGTTACAAATACCCAACATAAGACCGTCTCTGTTATTAAGCATTTCGTGTACAGAATCCTTGATAGCAGGGTTTCTGAAGAAAGCAGTAATGAACTTACCAGAACCATCTGGCTCGTCACCACCGGAGAATCCACCGGGGATGAAGATTGCCTGAGACTTAGAAATCTTGTTTGCAAACTCACTTGCGGACTGAGCAACTGCCTCAGGGCTCAAGTTGTTAATAACAAATATCTCTGCCTCTGCGCCAGCTCTTGTAACTGCTCTTGCACTGTCATACTCACAGTTTGTTCCTGGGAATACGGGGATCAAAACCTTGGGTTTTGCTACCTTAATTGCAGGACTTGCAGGAGACTTTGCTGTGTAGCTAATCTTGTCATATGTCTTGATTACGCCAGCCTTTGTGGGGTAAACAGACTCAAGCTTTGCCTCATATGCATCCTCTGCATCAGCAGTTGCAACAGACTGACCCTTGTATGTAAGAGCACCATTATCAGTAATTGTACCAAGTACTACAGCACCTGTAGGAACTGCCTGACCCTCTGCCAACTCCATGATGAATGCACCATAGTTGTAGCCAAAGATATCCTCCATAGAAAGGTTATCGTCAAATGCGAATCCAAGGTTATTACCTGCTGCACACTTGTAAACAGCCTCAATAACGCCGCCCAAACCAGGTGTGTAACATGCAACTACTACGCCACTTCTCATGAGCTCTGTTACAGCATTCATGTTAGCAACAAGGGACTCTGCTACTGGCAAGTTTGTCTCTGCATTTACCTCAGGCTTAAGGATAACTACCTTGTGTCCTGCTGCCTTAAAGTCATTGGAAACCATGTTTGGAATCTTATCCATTGTTACAGCAAAGGAAACAAGTGTTGGTGGAACATCGATGTTCTCAAATGTACCGCTCATACTGTCCTTACCGCCGATGGAACCGATGCCCAAATCAAGCTGAGCATCCAAGGAACCCAAGATAGCAGCTGTGGGCTGACCCCATCTCTTGCCATCTGTACCAGGCTTCTTAAAGTACTCCTGGAATGTCAAATATACCTTGTCGAAGGAAGCACCAGTAGCAACAAGCTTAGCTACGCTGTCTACTACTGCCAAATATGCTCCGTGATATGGACTTGCTTCAGAAATGAATGGGTTATAGCCCCATGCCATCAAAGAGCAGTCCTCTGTCTCGCCCTTTACGAGTGAAACCTTGTTAACCATTGCCTGAACAGGTGTGCGCTGTCTCTTACCACCAAATGGCATCATTACGCTACCTGCTCCGATTGTGGAGTCAAATCTCTCGGAAAGACCTCTATGAGAGCAGCAGTTAAGGTCGGAAACAACATCCATAACTCCCTTTGCGAAGTCAGCAGGAATTTCCTTATCAAATGCCTTAGGCTCCTCAATCTCAATAGAAATGTGCTTTTCTGCACCGTTGGAGTTAAGGAACTCTCTAGAAATGTCAACGATGTTAACACCGTTCCACTCCATAACCAATCTTGGCTCCTCTGTAACTGTAGCAACAATAGTAGACTCAAGGTTCTCTTCCTTAGCTAACTGGCAGAACTTATCTGCATCCTTAGCCTCTACTACTACAGCCATACGCTCCTGGGACTCGGAAATAGCAAGCTCTGTGCCATCCAAACCCTCGTACTTCTTAGGAACCTTGTTAAGGTTAATGTGAAGACCATCTGCCAACTCACCAACTGCAACGGAAACACCGCCTGCACCGAAGTCGTTACATCTCTTAATAAGAGAAGATGCATCTGGATTTCTGAACAATCTCTGAAGTTTGCGCTCCTCAGGGGCATTACCCTTCTGAACCTCAGCGCCGCACTTCTCAATGGACTGTACTGTATGGGACTTGGAGGAACCTGTAGCACCACCACATCCGTCTCTACCTGTTCTACCGCCCAAGAGGATAACTACGTCTCCATCTGCTGGAACCTCTCTTCTAACGTGGCCTGCAGGAGTTGCGCCTACAACAGCACCAATCTCCATTCTCTTAGCCACATAGCCTGGGTGGTAAATTTCGTCTACGATGCCTGTAGCCAAACCAATCTGGTTACCATAGGAGCTGTAGCCTGCAGCAGCTGTCTGAACAATCTTACGCTGAGGAAGCTTACCTGGAATAGTCTCAGATACTGGCTTAAGTGGATCGCCTGCGCCTGTAACTCTCATGGCGCCATATACATAAGCTCTACCTGACAGAGGGTCACGAATCGCACCGCCGATACATGTAGCAGCACCACCAAATGGCTCAATCTCTGTTGGGTGGTTATGTGTCTCATTCTTAAAGAGCAAGAGGTAATCCTGGTCCTCGCCATCTACGTTAACTTTAATCTTAACTGTACATGCGTTGATCTCGTCAGAAACGTCAAGGTCTGTCAACTTGCCTGTCTTTACAAGATACTTAGCTGCAACAGTTGCCATATCCATAAGGTTAACAGGCTTAGTTCTGCCAAGTTCCTTGCGTGTCTCAAGATATCTGTCGAATGCCTTCTGCAGAGTCTTATCCTCTGTGGAAATCTTGTCGATTGTGGTCAAGAAAGTTGTATGACGACAGTGATCGGACCAATATGTATCAATCATCTTGATTTCTGTAATTGTAGGGTTACGCTTTTCGCCCTTGAAGTAGTCACGGCACATTGTGATGTCGCCCAAGTCCATGGCCAAACCGTACTGAGAGATAAACTCCTTAAGTCCATCTTCCTCAAGGTCGATGAATCCCTCCAGAACTGCTACGCTCTCAGGAATCTCATACTGCTGAACCAAGGTCTCTGGCAATGCCATGTCTGCAAGTCTGCTCTCAACTGGGTTGATAACATACTTCTTAACAGCTTCCCTATCCTTATCTGTGAGGTTGCCGCTCAAGATATAAACCTTTGCTGTTCTAACCAAAGGCTTTTCTCCACAGGAAATAAGCTGGATACACTGTGCAGCACTGTCTGCTCTCTGGTCAAACTGACCTGGCAAGAACTCAACTGCGAATACGAGGTCATCCTCTCCTGCTGTCAAAGTATCAGATGTAAGGTCAAGCTGTGGCTCAGAGAAAACATTCTTAACTGCAGTCTCAAAGAGGTCCTGGCTAATACCTTCTACATCATATCTATTAATAATTCTTACATTCTCTAAGCCCTGAATGCCAACAAATTGTGTCAGCTCCTTAGCGAGGGAAACTGCTTCCTCTGCAAGCTCAGTTCTCTTTTCTACATAAACTCTAAATACCATATTAGTTCTCGGACAATGCCTTAAGGGCTCTCTGTCCTATGTCCTTTCTGTAGAATGCGTTGTCAAAATGAACCTTGTTAACGGCAACATATGCCTTATCAATTGCCTGATTTAAGTTATCGCCAGTTGCTGTGATACCAAGTACTCTACCGCCGTTTGTCAGAAGCTTGCCATCTTCAAGCTTAGCACCTGCAACGTACATACATGCATCAAAGTCTGCGTCTGCCTTGATTTCAAAGCCCTTATCATAGCTCTCAGGATATCCATTAGAGGCCATGATTACGCAACATGCTGCACCATTGGAGAACTTAACCTCAGTATCCTTAAGTGTGCCATTTGTTGTGGCCTGCATAACTGTCAAAAGGTCAGACTCCATAAGTGGCAATACAACCTGTGTCTCTGGATCGCCAAATCTGCAGTTGTACTCAATAACCTTTGGTCCCTGCTTAGTCAACATAAGTCCAAAATAAAGGCATCCCTTAAATGGTCTACCCTCTGCCTTCATGGCACGGATAGTTGGAACGAAGATTTCGTTCATGCAGCGCTCTGCAACTGCATCTGTGTAGTAAGGGTTGGGAGCAATTGTTCCCATACCGCCTGTATTTTTACCCTGGTCGTTATCCAATGCTCTCTTGTGGTCCATGGAAGAGATCATAGGAACTACTGTCTCTCCGTCTGTGAAAGACAAAACGGAAATTTCAGGTCCCTCCAAGAACTCCTCGATAACAACGGAGTCACCGCTGTGGCCAAATACATGGCCCTCCATCATGGACTTAACAGCCTCTGCTGCCTCCTGACGAGTCATGGCAATAATAACGCCCTTACCAAGTGCCAAACCGTCAGCCTTAACTACAACTGGAATATTGCATGTCTCCACATACTTAAGTGCCTCTGCACAGTCTGTGAATACCTGATACTCTGCTGTAGGGATATTGTACTTGCGCATCAAATCCTTAGAAAAAGCCTTGGATCCCTCGATAATAGCTGCCTTAGCATCTGGGCCAAAGCAAGGAATGCCAATCTCGTTAAGTCTATCTACACAGCCCAATACCAATGGATCATCTGGTGCAACTACTGCGTAAGCAATGTCATTTGTCTTAGCAAACTCCACAATGGCATCCAAATCCTTAGCGCCAATGTTTACGCATGTTGCATCTTGAGCGATTCCACCGTTACCGGGAAGTGCATAGATGGTGTCGATTGTCTTGTTCTCTTTGAGCTTTTTAATTATGGCGTGCTCTCTTCCTCCTCCGCCAACAACCAAAATGTTCATTGAATCCTCCAGATTTTATATCTTAGTAGTTATAAATTGGGTGCTCCTCGCAAAGGGCAATAACTTCTGCTGTTGTCTTATCCTTAGTAGCCTCGAAGTCAAGTGCTGTATCGCGGATCCACTTTGCAATCTTAGCCATCTCAGCTTCCTTGAAGCCTCTTGTTGTAACTGCAGGTGTACCAATTCTGATACCGCTTGTAAGTGTTGGCTTTGCTGGATCACCAGGAACAGCGTTCTTGTTAGCTGTAATGTGTACCTCGTCAAGTCTTGTCTCAAGCTCCTTGCCATAGATACCCATTTCTCTAAGATCAACCAACATAAGGTGATTATCTGTACCACCGGAAACAAGGTTGAAGCCCTGCTTCTTCATCTCATCTGCAAGAGCTGCTGCATTCTTAACAACCTGTGCCTGATACTCCTTGTACTCAGGTGTAAGAGCCTCGCCCAATGCAACTGCCTTAGCTGCGATGATGTGCATGAGAGGTCCACCCTGTGTGCCTGGGAAGATAGCCTTGTCAACTGCCTTGCCAAGTTCCTCCTTGCAAAGGATCAAACCGCCTCTAGGTCCTCTAAGTGTCTTGTGAGTAGTTGTTGTAACAACGTCTGCGTATGGTACTGGAGATGGGTGAACACCTGCTGCTACCAAACCTGCAATGTGAGCCATGTCTACCATAAGGTAAGCGCCAACCTCATCAGCGATCTCACGGAACTTAGCGAAATCGATGAATCTTGGGTATGCACTAGCACCTGCAAGGATAACCTTTGGCTTGTGCTCGTGAGCCATTGCTCTTACGTTATCGTAATCAATAAGGCCCTCTTCGTTTACACCATACTGAACAGCGTTGAAGTGCTTACCAGAAATATTAATCTTTGTACCATGGGAAAGGTGACCGCCACATGCAAGGCTCATGCCCAAAACTGTGTCACCAGGCTGCATAAGTGCGCAGAAAGCTGCCAAGTTAGCGTTAGCACCAGAGTGAGGCTGTACGTTTGCGTACTCTGCACCAAAGAGCTCCTTAGCTCTGTTGATTGCGATTTCCTCTACCTCGTCAACATACATACATCCGCCATAGTAACGACGTGCTGGGAAACCCTCAGCATACTTGTTAGTAAGAACGGAACCTGCTGCGAGCAAAACGCCCTCAGAAACAATATTCTCAGAAGCGATAAGCTCGATGTTGTGCTGCTGTCTACGAAGCTCTCTCTCCATAGAAGCATATACTTCTGCATCAATCTGTGACAATTTATCAAAAAACATAGTTGTAATCTCCTTTTAAAATTAGTGGTGGAACAATCTTGTTCCTGTGAAGCACATTGCCATACCGTACTTGTCTGCCTCTGCAATAACCAGGTCATCTCTTACGGAACCGCCAGGCTGTGCAACATATGTTACGCCGCTCTTTGCTGCTCTCTGAATGTTATCACCAAATGGGAAGAATGCGTCGGAACCAACGGAAACGCCAGAGATAGTAGCAAGGTATGCCTTCTTCTGCTCTCTTGTGAATGGCTCTGGACGTACTGCAAAGAACTGCTGCCATACATCATCTCCAATAACATCCTCTGCATCGTCAGAGAGGTAAATATCGATGATGTTGTTCTTGTCAGGACGACCAACTGTAGGAGCAAACTGAAGTCCCAATACCTGAGGAGCCTGTCTAAGGAACCAAAGGTCTGCCTTCTGGCCTGCCAATCTTGTGCAGTGAATACGGCTCTGCTGACCAGCACCTACACCGATTGCCTGTCCGTCATATGCAAAGCATACGGAGTTAGACTGTGTGTACTTAAGTGTGATCAAAGAGATAATAAGGTCGATTGCCTTGTCCTCTGGAATGTCCTTGTTAGCTGTAACAACCTGAGAAAGCATGTCCTTAGTAATCTTAATGTTATTGCGACCCTGCTCAAAGGTAATACCAAATACCTGCTTAGTCTCCTGCTCTTCGGGAACGTAATTAGGATCAATCTTTACTACGTTATAAGTACCCTTACGCTTGTTCTTAAGGAGCTCAAGTGCCTCCTCTGTGTAATCAGGAGCGATAACGCCGTCGGAAACCTCTCTAGCAATAATCTTTGCACATGTAAGGTCACATGTGTGAGAAAGAGCAATCCAGTCACCAAAGGAGCTCATTCTGTCTGTACCTCTAGCTCTTGCATATGCACAAGCAATTGGAGAATCATCCAAGCCCTCAATATCATCTACGAAGCAAGACTTCTTAAGCTCTGGGCTAAGAACCTTACCTACAGCAGCTGCTGTGGGACTAACGTGCTTAAAAGAAGCTGCTGCTACCATACCTGTAGCTTCTGCTACTTCCTTAACAAGCTGCCAGCTGTTAAATGCATCCAAGAAGTTAATGTATCCAGGTCTGCCACCAAGGATCTCGATTGGCAAATCAGAACCATCTCTCATGTAAATCTTAGCAGGCTTCTGGTTGGGGTTACATCCATATTTAAGTTCAAATTCCTTCATGGTATACCTCTTAGTTATATTTGTTAATCAATCTGTGAGTCTCAGCGCCTGTCTCCAAGTCAACGTATGTAACGTAAAGGGAAATCTTGTTATCTGCGTTAAGGTTGTTCCAGATCATGTCTGTAAAGCAATCGATATCATCACATGTAGCTACTCTCTCAGGCTCTCCTGTGAATGTTGGCAATGGGTTGCCATCCTCGCCGTATGTGTGGATGAAATGGCCTACGCCTGCAAGAGGCTCATAGCTGTACAAATATCTGTTGCATGCTGTACCCTCTGCATCTGCACTCTTAAGAATGCTCATTTCGTAGTCAAAACCATTTGCAAAGTTAAGAATTGCGCTGATTCTAGGTGTCCAGTTTGGACCATCTGGCTCAAAGCAACGAGTTCTAAGTGCGTTAACAAAGGACTCACCCTTTGCCATATGCTCAACAACTGTATCTGTCTGATCACCGTTTGTAACAACGATGGACTTACCAATATGTCTAACTGGAGCATAGATAATGAGGCTTGGATCCTCTACCTTAGATGCGTCATAAGGCTCTGTTCTGATGCCATCCTCTGTCTCAGTGAAAATACGATTTCTGCTATTTGCACTGCGGCCCATGATGAAATATGCAAAAACTGCACTCTTGCCATTAGGGCTCTTACCTACCACAATACCTCTTCCGGGATATGCGCTGTTTGCCAGCTTAGTGCCCAGATTATCTACATTGTAAATGCTCATAATTACTCTCCTGCGATAATGTTCTTAGAAACTTTTTCGATGGCTTCTGGAAGGATAATCCATTCAGCCTGTTCCATAACCCTGCGCTGCAGGATTTCTGGTGTATCTCCGTCCTCAATGTACACAGCCTTTTGGGAGATAATTCTGCCTCCATCTGGAATGCTGTTTACAAAGTGCACTGTAGCTCCAGTTACCTTTACGCCGTATTCCAATGCTGCTTCGTGGACTCTAAGGCCATAATAGCCCTTGCCACAGAAGGATGGAATCAAAGCAGGGTGTACGTTAATGATTCTCTCGGGATACTTATCTGTGAAGTCTCCGCTAAGGATGCACATGAATCCTGCAAGGACGATGAGATCAATCTTGTACTCATCAAGGAGTTTTACGATACCTGCCTCAAAGTCTGCCTGACTCATCTGCTTCTTAACTAATACTGCTGTGTCAATGCCTGCATTGGCTGCTCTTGTAAGTGCGTATGCCTCTGCCTTGTCTGCAATAACCAGCTCAACTTTTCCGTTTTGGATAATGCCGGACTGCTGTGCATCAATAATTGCCTGAAGGTTTGTACCTCCGCCAGATACTAGTACTGCAATCCTTGCCTGTCTTAGCATAATGTTACTCCGTCCTGAGACTCAATGATTGTGCCGAGGATGTATGCGTCCTCACCAGCTGCCTTGAGAACCTCAACTGCCTTGTCTGCATCTTCCTTAGCAACTACAACTACCATGCCAACGCCCATGTTGAATGTGTTGTACATTTCTCTCTCAGGAATGTTGCCTGTCTTAGCAATAAGATCAAAGAGAGGAAGAACCTTAACATCGCTCTTGTTAATCTTTGCGCCAAGGCCCTTAGGAATGCTTCTTGGAATATTCTCGTAGAAGCCACCACCTGTAATGTGGGAAACGCCCTTAACCTGAACCTGCTCAAAGAGCTTAAGCATTGGCTTTACATAAATCTTAGTGGGCTCCAAAAGTGCCTCGCCAAGACCCTTACCGCCAAGTTCCTCAACTGGAGCGCGAAGGTCAATATTCTCTACATCGAACACCTTACGTACCAAGGAGAAACCGTTGGAATGCACACCAGAAGAAGGAAGTGCAATAATAACGTCTCCAGGAACCATAGTGTCGTTCTTGATCATCTTATCCTTGTCAACTACGCCAACTGTAAAACCAGCCAAATCGTACTCGTCGATTGGGTAGAAGCCAGGCATCTCTGCTGTCTCACCACCAATAAGTGCGCAACCAGACTGAACACAGCCCTCTGCTACACCCTTAACGATGTCAGCAATCTTCTCAGGGTAGTTCTTGCCACATGCAATGTAGTCAAGGAACAACAATGGCTTAGCACCTACGCAAAGAACGTCGTTAACGCACATAGCTACGCAGTCAATACCAACTGTATCGTGCTTGTCCAAGAGGAAAGCAAGCTTAAGCTTAGTACCTACGCCATCTGTACCACTTACGAGAACAGGTCTTGTAAGTCCTGTCATATCAAGCTCCAATGCTCCGCCAAATCCACCGATAACATCGCCAGAAATTGTGCGAGCAATGTGCTTCTTCATCAACTCAACTGCCTTGTAACCAGCTGTAATATCAACGCCGGCTGCCTTATAACTTTCGCTGTAACTGTTTTCCATTAGTTGTTCTCCTTTTCGGAAATTTTCTGTTCGTACTTGTTTGTATACTTGATATTGTTCTTATCTTCAGGAATTGCTGTTGGATACTGCTTTGTGAAGCAACCCATACAGTAATTGCACTTCTTAGTTGTGTTGGGGATCTGAGCCAAATCGCTAAGCTCCAAGAATCCCAAGCTGTCAACACCGATGATGTCCTTCATCTCCTCGATGCTGCATCTGTTAGCAATGAGGCTCTCCTCGTTGTCAACGTCTGTACCGTAGTAGCAGCAACCGATGAATGGTGGTGCGGAAATAATCATGTGAACTTCCTTTGCACCAGCATCTCTCAAGAGCTTAACCAAAACTGCAGATGTTGTACCTCTTACGATGGAGTCATCTACCAAAACAACTCTCTTGCCGTTTACAACATGCTTAACTGCGTTGAGCTTAAGTCTAACCTTGTCCTCACGTGTCTTCTGCTCTGGAGCAATGAATGTTCTGCCGATGTACTTGTTCTTAATAAGGCCGATTGCATATGGGATGCCGCTCTGTCTAGCAAAACCGATAGCTGCGTCGATACCAGAATCTGGAACACCGATAACTACGTCTGCCTGAACAGGATTGCGAAGTGCCAAGAAAGCACCAGCTCTAACTCTTGCCTCATGTACTGAGCAACCATCTACAACAGAGTCTGGTCTAGAGAAATAAATGTACTCGAAAATACAAAGTGAAGAAGGCTTACCGCAGTGCTCCTTGTTGCTCTTAACGCCATCCTTGGAGAATACTACGATCTCACCTGGCTCCAAGTCACGGATGAACTTAGCGCCTACTGCATCCAAAGCACATGTCTCAGAGGCTACAACATACTCGCCAGAATCCTTCTGACCATAGCACAAAGGACGAAGTCCATTGGGGTCTCTCAAAGCAATAAGCTTTCTGGGGGACATAACAACTGTTGCGAAGGCACCCTCAAGTCTGTAAACTGCCTTAGCTACTGCCTCCTCAATGGATGCAGATGTAAGTCTCTCCTTAGCGATGATGCAAGACATAATCTCTGTATCGCTAGTTGTGTGGAAGATAGCTCCCTCTGCCTCAAGCTCGTCTCTCAACTGAGCTGCGTTAACAACGTTGCCGTTATATGCAACTGCCAAGCTACCCTTGCTGTGCTTAACAACGATTGGCTGACAGTTAGCTCTGCTGTTAGTAGCAGATGTACCATATCTTACGTGGCCAACACCCATGTTACCCTGGCCAAGCTTAACCATAACTCTAGGAGTGAAAACCTCGTTAATAAGTCCCAAATCCTTGTAGTCGCGGAAGATTCCGTCGTCTGCAACTACCATACCACAACCTTCCTGGCCTCTATGTTGCAATGCGTGCAAGCCATAGAACATAGGTCCAGTAATATCAGTTTTGGCTGTGGAATAAATACCAAATACACCACATTCTTCGTGTAATCCTGACATAGCTCTTATCTCCAAAAACAATTTTTGTTTGATTGATTTTCTATCTTTCAGAGGTTTTTTATTCAAAAATCTCCTGAATTAAATCAAAAAAGGCTGCACAAAGCAGCCTAATATTATTTCTTGTACTTTTCGAAAACCTGACGATCTGACTCCAATGCCTTCGCAGCCTCGGAACATCTCAAGTCATCAAGTTTCTTAGCCAACTCTGAATCCTCTACCGCCAAAATTTGCGCAGCAAGGAGTGCGGCATTCTTACCGCCGTCAATAGCCACAGTAGCTACTGGAATTCCTGATGGCATCATTACTGTAGAAAGGAGGGCGTCCATGCCGTCCAAGTTAGTAGACTTACATGGAATGCCGATTACTGGCAAAGTTGTATTAGCAGCAATTGCGCCTGCCAAATGAGCAGCCATACCAGCTACTGCGATAATTGCGCCAAAGCCTCTGTCTCTAGCAGCCAATGCAAATTGTCTAGCCTGCTCAGGTGTACGATGGGCAGAGTAAACATGCACCTCGTAAGGTACTCCAAGACTATCAAGTGTTGCCGTTGCCTTATCCACTACGGGCAAGTCACTGGCACTACCCATAACAATACCAACCATCCTCATAAATACCTCTCGCCGTTATAATATAATTAAAGGCAGCCTTACAAAAAGTAAGGCTGCCCAGACGCGCGACAATTCCAATAAGTGGCTCCCTGCGGTTAATCCGCTAAACGTCAGTTGCCTACAATATGGGGGCAAAATACATTGCCCAACAGGTACAATTTTATCGTTTATAACATGTGCTTGTCAAACCCAAAGAGCGATAGTTTTGTGTGGTTTTTCTTCTACTTTTTGTGCATTTCGACAGTTTTTAGCTAACATAACAAAGTCGTAGTATCTTGAGGTTAATTCTAAGCAAAAAATACCATGGTTTATGTGCTCCTTTTTGTATTTTCATTGGGAGATTGAAAAAGCACCGCCATAAACGAACATACATACAAACATGTCAAACCCATTACAAAAGCAAACAATGTTGTCTTTCAAAATAGGGTAAGATTCAAAATCCTACCCTAATTATCTATATTTTGATGGTATCACAAGGGGTGTTGCATTTTTGACGCGATCCACCATAGTGTGTTTTATATTAATTATCTTATATCAAATACTTTTCAATAATTTTCCTTCTTTTATTTACTTCTATCGAATTTATATCAATCATTGAAGGGCCTAATGTAAACCATATTCCGTCACCAATAATCTCACTAAAATAAGAATTAGCTTTAAGAAAAGGCTCCTTTTCTTTACAGTTATAGATAGAAGTATTAATATAATTTCCCCACGATACATGGGGTATTCTTTCAGGATTAACTCGCTTATCCTTGCTTCTCCCCATTAACCTTACGGTGTTTTCTGCATCTTCAACAGAGGCAAAGAAGGGGTTAAGTTCTACTATAAGTTCCTTTACACATGCAATATAGTCGTTATACATTTTAGTATTAGTTAGTCTTTTATATGTTGAACTTAAAGTAATGACATTCCATGGAACGAATATACTATTAATACTTTTTTTATTTTTTAAAAATGTATAATTCCAAGAGAATCTCCAATAATCTACATTGTTGTTTCCATTATTGCTTGCCATATCTAGTCCGAGAACATTTTTCTCACTATATGCATTAACAAATATCTGCTCTGTGCTAGTATCAGTATAGATATATTTATTCTTTGTTAGATGATCTGCATGAATTTTTTCCGGAGGGAAAAAATTATATTTTTTTAGTATAGCTAAAACTCTAACAGCTGTTTCGTACTCATAACTCGTATCATAATAACAAATTATTGCTGATACTATTGGAGCTCTATTAATATTTCTCATAACATCCTCAATGTAACCAATTTACTATAACACCTATACTTTGAAGAGCATTAATAATCTCATCCGGAGGCTTTGAACTAAAGCAAAAAGTTACACCACTAATATATTGACCTTTAATTGTACTACCAATAAACTGCATGTAATTTGTTGCTTGTTTTACAAAGCTCTTAATAATTCCGTTATAGTTTGAGTAATTAGCCCAATTATAATTTTTTAATTCAACACAAATTCAATCCGAGAATTGACTAAAAAGAAGGTCTATCTCGTTTTGATCGTATATTATTCCATCACTTATAAATTTCTCTATTTCAATATGATCATCACCAAAAAACTCAATTTCCCATCTCTGACCTGGTACCGCAACCTCTACTAAAATACTTTCTCTTATTTTATTTAAACGATAATATATTTTTCGCTTCTCAAGTTCTGTTAATAATTGTATGATTTTTTCCATCATCTATTAAACCTCGCATCCGTTAATAATTTATAGATTTCCTTATAACCCTTCTTTCCCTTTTGTGCAAGTTCCTTTATTTCCCTCAATGTCTTCTTTAATATGTCTTTCCAACTTGGACCTCCTGGAGGTAATGGAGCATTTTTTATGCTTCCCTTTTTTGTTTTTAAAATTTCCTCCACGGTTTTATTCATGTTGCTTTCATTAATTTTTGCAACCTGTGTGTTTGTATAAACTGTTACGGCAGTAATTACAATTACAACCGCGGCACTAACAATTCCTGCAATAGCCCAAGGTTGCCACCAAAACATCGCTGTAATCTTAGGCAATAAAACACCGGTGACATATAATGAAATCTTTGCTAAGGTTGCAGAAAAAGCTGTATATAGTCCACTTGCATAAGCCGAAAACAAAGCAGATATGCTAAATGCTTGTGTTAATCTCATAACAGATGCAGCTAAATATCCTGTGCTATCATAATAATTTATGGGATTATTTTGACAATATGTGTATAAATTATAATTTGTAATAGAACCAGGAGCACCACAAAAGGCAATATCATCTGCGTTAATAAACCTGCCCCACTCAGGGTTATAGTATCTGCTGTTTAGGTAGTACTGCTCTGTCTCTGTGTCGTAGACATATCCGCGGTATCTCAATGGATTGTGGACACCAAGAGTACCTGCAAGATTGCCAGTAATACTCTCAAGCTCTCCCCATGCATTGTAGGTATAGAGAACTGCAGGTGTTACATCCCACTCAGTTAATCCAACTACATCTCCCTGTGCATTGAGCATATAGTAGTATATTGTGCCGTTATATTCAATATACAGAGGACCTGCCTCTCCATATGTAATGTACATTTCGGCAACAGTTGTATTACCTTGAGTTATCTTCTCATAAACCAAAGTGCTACCATAATAACCATACTCATAAGTAGTATTGTTATCTGTTCTTGAAATTCTCTGACCACTTGCATCATAATCATATGTCCAAGTAGTATTGCCACTACTCTGTGCAGCTAACTGTCTACCATATTCCCATGTATAGTTCCATGTGTCATCACTTAATGGGTTACCAATTTGGTCATAAGTAATTGCTTGTCCATTGTAACTAGTAAGCAAATCGCCCCAAGTATCATCACCATAAGTATAAGAGATTGTCTCTAAGGCTGTGCCTAGAGTTCCTGTTGTATAGGCATATCTACTCTTAGAGACGATATTACCACCAAGATCATAAGCGTAGGTCCACGTCTCACCGGATGTTCCAAGTGTCTGGTCATTTACTCTAATAAGCTGGCCTAATGCATCATAACTGTAGGATATATCACCATTTCCATAAAGAGAGGTGAATGCAATCTCTGTGATATTTCCATTATCGTCATAAGAATAAATATAGCTGTGATTAATAAATCCACCATCTATTCTCCAATTCTGCACCCTATTGCTATCCTCATAATATCCAACAGAATAGTAAACGGTATCAGGAGAATCACCATTTTCTACAACATGAATATCCTCAAGTCTACCAAGCTCGTCATACACTATTTCCTCTGTTACTGTAGGTTGTGTGGAATTTAATTTTACTACACTGCTACCTATCTTTTGACCATTTGAGTCATAAGTATATGTGTAGGTATAGGTATTTCCTCCTACTGTGTGGATTTCTTTAGTTAACTGACCAAGGTTGTTATACACATAGTAAACATCGTACTTTGTGTTATTGCCTTGGATAGTTTTCTCTGTATAACGGATAATGCTACCAGATTCAGAATACTTATATCTTCTCTCTACTCCTGCCTCTGTATCTACCTCCTTAATTATGTTGCCGAATGAGTCATAGGTATATGTAAGAGTCTTTGTGGATGTTCCGCTTGTGCTTTCCACCTCAATAACTCTACCTTGGCTATCGTAAACATATTCCTCTGTTGCACCATTACCATATGTAAGGCTTGCTAAATCCCTATCGTAAAGATTTGTATATGTATAGCTTGCCAGAGTTCTGTTTCCGACATTTATTGCCTTAACAATATCAAAGTTATAATACTGCAGAGTATATGTAGTTGACTTTGTTGCAGTATTGGAATGTGTTATTCCTGTTTGAGTGCCACTTGTATATGTAGCATCTACTGTAACATATGTGCCATCTCCATTACCCTTACGTGTGGAAATAAGGTTATACTGACTATTGTAAATATACTCTGTCTTTGTATCCCTAGTGTCCTCTGGATATTGGATTGATTTTAGAAGTCCTGTGTTTTCATCATATTCATAATATGTAGTATTTCCTTCTGTATCTGTCTCGGATAATACGTAGTTTCCATTTGGAGTATATTCTGTAATGCTTGTTAATACTGTACCATCTGCAGGGTTTGTAATTGTAGTCTGAGTTACCTGACCAAAACTGTTATATTCATATTTGTATATAACACCATCGGAATCAATTTCTTTTGTCAAATTGCCCTTTGAATCGTACACATAGGTTGTCTGATTACCCTGGTTGTCTTTTGAGCTAACAGGCAAATTATTCTCATACTCAATCTCCATTCTATTGCCATTAGCGTCAGTCATACTTGTCATGTCTAACTCGTCATCTGACAATTCTTCTTCACCGTAACCATATACGGTTCCAAATCCTTCTTTAAAGAGCTGGATTCCATCAAAATAAGCAGTATTCACATTATAGTCATACTGTACTGTAACTCTAATAGATGTATATGTGCCCTCTGCAACAGCTGCAGTAGATACAAATTGCCACAAGTCTGTAGAATCCATATCTGGATTAAAGGATACGGATGTTGTATTTACTACTTTATTGTTATTTAAAAACTCAATTTGAAGTCCAAAGGTTCTATTAGTTCCCTCTATAAGTGGTGCAGAGTCTCCCTTTGCCCAACCACCTAGAACATAGCTATCGCCTTGATTTCCACTAACATATATTGTTTGGTATGCATATAGTCTGGCTGTTGGATCTCCTACAATCTTCATGCAATAATTATCCAAGACCTTAGCCGGACTACTTGCTCCGGATATTGCACTAGATATATTCACTCTTGTAATTGAAGTACGGCCGTTGCTATCATTTTTTCTAGGGATCCAATTAGAAAAATAGGTAGATGTTCCACCATTACTAAAATCACCATCTCCAATATAATTAAATCTGCTTGCTGACTCTGCTCTTTCAAGCTGTACTGAATCTATACAGATAGTACCTGTACCATACTGGATAATGTATGGACGAAGAGATTGTGTAGAAGTAGTCTCATTCTTATATGTTACTTCAAACCTTTCCCACTGACCCTCTGTATTAGTTATCTTTTCACTCCTAATTGCAGTGCTTATACTTGTTCCAACACCTAAATAAAATCCATCTTCAGAAAGGCCCGTTGTATTAACGTATGCTGAAAAAGTTACAGTCTGACCTGGAGATACACTCATCACATCAGAATACATAGCATTTGCTGTCGCAGATGCAGTTGTTTTAGTTAGAGCAATGGATCTCTTTCCGGTATGAGAGATTGTTCCATCTGTTCTTGTACCATCTGTATTTCCTGTGACTGAATACCAGTAGTCATCATAATATTGAATGCTTGGCTGTATCATGTGATTACCTACAGTATTTTGTAGGTTAGATGACAATCTCAGCTGGTTCATTGTTTCAGCACTATTTGCTTTATTATTAGAATAGCTATAATATGTGGCATTGCCTTGATCGTCCTGAATACAGATTGTATTGCCCCAATAGTTAAACTGACTGATTAATGTTCTACCAGCCCTATCTGTAAACTTAGTCTCATTATGGCCATACTTAAATGTAATATAGCCTCCATCCTCTGTTGCTTCAGAATCGAGATCTGTATTATCTGCCTCTCGAACCTTTACAATTCTATTTGGTAAGCCAGCAACAGTTGTGTTGTAAGTAAAGTTTAATCTATACTCACAATTCTCCATAACCATACTAAGTAAATGGTTTGCTCCATATCCAAAGAATGTTTCTCCAGCACCATTACTGTATGTTACGTCGGTTAACTCACTTTTACTGTTATAACTATAGCTAACTCTATTTAGCTCTCCACCTGTAATTCCATAGAATTTAATATAGGAAAGCAAACCTGTAGATGAACTATAAGAGAACATGTACTCTCTAGCTACGCCATCTTCTATGCTGCTAATCTTATATCTATCTGCAGAAGTTGCTACAGATGATTTATAGTTAATGTATATATAAGACTTGTGTGTCTGATTATCTGAAATCTGGACTAATCTACCTAAATTATCAAATTTACTTACATTACCACTAGAATCTGTTATGGTGTATGTATATGATGTTCCAGATGCAATCCTAGTAAGGCTTAGTCCTAAGCCGTCTGTATCTGTATATACATTTGATTCGTCTGGATACTCAAAATAATGTCGTGTACCATCCTCATCTTCCCATACATAGATATCGTAATCCTCTAATTGATAAACCAACTGGTTATAGTTTGTTCTCCAGCCATAACCTAATCCAAACCTATTGTCCAAAGAATCATTTGCATTATATACGTGACTAACAAATACTGGAGCTCTGTTACCATCGTATCCCAAGTCCTGGTGTACCCATACAAGGTTACCTGAGAAGTGATTAATATATCCTGTGCCAGCTCTCTTAGCTGATACCTCTGTATAGTCCCAATAACTCTCTAAACCTGTATTATTTATATAAAACAGCGTTAATAGAGGATATTGCATATGATTGTCTATATCTGATGAATAGAATTTCTTCTGTGTTGTTACTGTTGATTCATCATGTGCAGTAATTGCAACACCTGTATTATTTCCTGTAGCAAACCAGTCCCTGGCAATATCTGTGATATCCCACTCATAATAGTCAACTCCTGTTACCACCTGGTAATCCTGTATAACGTTAGAGAAATCTGGCTGAGTTGACCAGTTCATGCTTACACCATTAGTATTTGACACCCAATTTTCTGTTACCTTATGCACATCTATTACCATGGAAGCAGACTCAGACAATGGGTTATATAGCTTTAATGTTGCGTCTACAACTACATCTGCAGAGGTTAGATATGGCAACTCGTTAAACTTAACGAAGGATCTAATTCTACCATAGTAGGAACTATTACCAGCTCTTAGATACATAACGTTGTATCCAAATGTATCAAGGTCGCTATTGGTCTCTGCCACTGCAATATCTTCAATTGTAGTATTTGTAGATACAGCAGAAACTGTTGGATCCAATACAACTGGGAATGCTGCTGTCTTTAACCAATCAAGAGGTAAATTATATTGCAGAATATATGTGTTATCTGCTGTCTCCGTAAGTGTTACAACGATATCTGTAGACACATCTCCATTATTATCTTCTAAGTATGGAGCAGATAAACGAAATACCTCTGTACCATCCTCATTGCTATATGCAAAAATTGTGTTATCCTCCTGAAGTCTTAATGCAACTCCATCCACTTCTATACTATATGCATATTTGCTTGTAGCTACAGAAAGGCTTTCAATAACAATAGATTCCTTAATTCCCTTATGAGTAACAACATATTCTAAATCTACGCCATTAAATACATCCTTATATGTTGCTGCTTCATACATGTTATCCAAGAAATGATCCTGAATCTCTGTTACTTTAAGACCTTCAACAGAAGTTAAATTATTTGTGTCTATTTTTACCTTAGAGTTGCTAAGTGTCTCCAGGGTCATCTTTTCAGTGGAAGAGATAGTAATTTCCTTCTCCTTTGCTACTAGACCTCTAGTTTCCTTTCCAGAAGAAACAGAAATCTGACCTAAAAAGGCCAGACTAAGAGAATATCCATTATGTGCAAGTGTTGTAGTACCTGTTGCAATATCTTGTGGAATGGAGATTTCAACCTCTGAATTAGTAGTATACATGCCATTTCGCAGAGTGAAGCTAGTGGTTATATCTTTCCACTGCCCATTCTCCATTTTATGAATAGCATCTCCATAGCTTAAAACCATGTTAACGCCATTAGATAGCTGATATGTTTTACTTGACTCTGTTCTAAGATCTAAGAGTTCTCCTAAAACATAAGCATCCTCTAAAGATTCATCCCATGAGTATTGATTAACAAACGTTGGATAATATATGCTGCCACTAGCAATTGGCCCCACCGGATTAATATTCTGAAGTTCTGATAGAGGAATATCTAATTCATTATTGCTTTGAGCAAAGGTTTGAAATGACACAGATGTCATTAATAAAGAAACAACCAAAATAACGGAAAGGACCTTAGAGAATAAACGCTTACCCATAACTATCTCCTTGCCACTAGGGCGGACCCCATGCAGAAATGCATAATAACTATATTGGTTCTAATATGTTAGCATTATATAACTTGTGAAAGTCTTCTGTCAAATTGCCTATAGTCTATATGCTACAGTACTAATTATTCTCGGACCTCTTTCTCCACCCCTTGGAACCTCTATTTTCGCTCTATTATTTTTTGAATCTCAACCACTGGAATAATGGCAAAGGCACAGATCAAAGACCATACCCACTGCATGCCAGTCAAGCTCACAGCGTCGAACAAGTTTCTAATTCCAGGGATGAACATTACTGCTACCATAAGGGCTGCACCCACCACAAAGGACAAGTTCATAAGTCTGTTCTGGAAGAACTTCTTAGTAAAAATAGAGTGAGTTTCAGATCTCATGTTATATGCATGGAACAGCTGGATCATGGCCAAAGAAACAAATGCCATTGTGATACCAACATGCTCGTTACCATATACCTTAAGGCCAATCATATAGCTGGCCAAAACAAGCACTGTCTGAAGAGCTCCCTGAATACCAATGTTGATACCAGTCTTGCCTGCGAACAAGCTGCCACCAGACTTTCGAGGCTTATGTGACATTACGTCGCTTTCTGCAGGCTCAACGCCAAGTGCCAAAGCTGGCAAAGAATCAGTAACAAGGTTAACCCAAAGGATCATAACAGGTGTCAAGAAATCCTTGCCAAGGAAAACGCTTACAATGAACAAGCAAAGAACTTCGGCCACGTTGGCAGAAAGCAAGAACTGCACTGCCTTTTTGATATTTGCGTAAATCTTACGTCCCTCTTCTACCGCTCCGATAATTGTAGCAAAGTTGTCATCTGCCAAAACCATATCTGCGGCGCCCTTAGATACGTCTGTACCTGTGATACCCATGCCAATTCCAATATCTGCAGCCTTAATAGATGGAGCGTCATTTACGCCATCACCTGTCATAGCAACAATCCTATCCTTGGCCTTATATGCCTTGACAATGCGAACCTTGTTCTCTGGGCTAACTCTAGCAAATACGGAGTACTCCTCGATAATGTTGGCAAACTCTTCGTCTGATAAAGCGTCAATCTCTGCGCCAGTCATAACCTTATGACCTGGCTCCAATATACCAATATCTGCGGCAATGGCAGCGGCTGTGTCCTTGTGGTCGCCTGTAATCATAAGAGGTCTCATACCTGCCTGCTTACAAATACGAACTGCCTCCTTAACCTCAGGTCTAGGTGGGTCAATCATACCCACAAGTCCCACGAACACAAGGTCCTGCTCTAAGTTGTTTCTGTCATCTAAGTTATCAAGCTTAATGGCGCTGGCCAAAACTCTAAGAGCCTGGGAAGCCATTTCACTATTGGCCTCTGTAATCTTAGCAATATCCTCTACTGTAATGTCCCTGATGCCATCCAATGTCCAAATCTTATTACAACGAGGAATAAGCATATCAGGAGCACCCTTTACGTGAGCCACTAACTGATCGCCTTTTTTGTTAACAGTGGTCATGAGCTTTCTCTCGGAGTCAAAGGGCATTTCATCAATTCGCTGCCACTGTTCCTTAAGTTTGCCAAAGTTCTGACCTCTGTCCAAAAGGTACTGTACAAGGGCAGTTTCTGTGGGGTCTCCAAGGAGCTTAACACCCTCCTCACCTGCGCCTTCCTGTGTGTCGTTGCAAAGGGCAAAAACTCTTGTTGGAAGCTCAAAAGCTTGATCCTCCAAGGAATCTTCGCTAGATGCAGACTTGTCTAATGTCCACATTCTACGGACTGTCATTTTGTTAAGAGTAAGGGTGCCTGTCTTATCTGAGCAGATTATCTCGCAACAACCCAAAGTCTCTACAGAGGGCAAATTTTTGACTATAGCCCTCTTCTTAGCCATACGCTGTACTCCCATTGCCAAAACGATTGTTACAACTGCAGGCAAACCTTCTGGAATAGCTGCTACTGCAATGGCAACAGCTGTCATAAAGGCTGCGATAATTGTGTCTGTACCAACAGCGCCAAGAGTTGAAACTTCTCTAATTACATTGGCTGCGAATATGATAATCGCAATTACGATTACAATCACAGACAACATCTTGGCTGTCTTGTCCAACTGCTGCTGGAGAGGTGTTTCCTCTTCGTCGTTTTCGGAAAGCATTTCTGCAATCTTACCAACCTCTGTATCCATACCTGTGGCAACTACGATACCCTTGCCTCGACCGTATGTTACTGCGCCACTACTGTATGCCATATTAAGTCTGTCACCCAAAGGAGCATCCTCTGCCACAACAGCATGGGCATCCTTTTCTACAGGCACAGATTCGCCTGTTAAGGCAGATTCCTCAATCTTAAGGGATGCAGACTCAACAAGTCGAACATCGGCCGGAACGCTATCTCCTGCCTCTAATACAACCAAGTCGCCCACAACCAATTCTTCGCTCTTGATCTGTCTCTGTACTCCCTGACGTATAACCTTTGCAAATGGCTTGTTCATGTTCTTCATAGCATCCATGGCAGCCTCTGCCTTGTTTTCCTGAACCAATCCAATGATTGCATTTAAAAGGACAATGGCCAAAATAATGCCACTGTCCACTAAGTCTGCGTAGTTATGTTCTACAACAGCCAAAATGCCAGAGATAACAGCGGCCACCAAAAGGACGATAATCATTACGTCCTTGAACTGCTCAATGAATTTGGCAAGCAAAGTCTTTTTGTCTGCCTCTGCCAAAGCATTGGGGCCATTTTTCTCCAGCCTATTAGCTGCTTCGTTTTCTGTTAAACCGTGGAGACCAGTTTCTAACTGCTCCAAAACCAAATCAATCTTTTCGCCGTAGTAAGATTTCATTTGCCTTCTCCTAGAAATTTATAACGCCTAATCCCTCAAGCAAAATCTTGAGTCCTAACAAAATAAGCACTGTTCCTCCAATGAGTTCAGCCTTATCCTTAGCCCATGTACCGCTAACACTGCCAATCTTGACACCAATAGCAGAAATTATGAATGTAACAACTGCGATTACACCGGAAGCCATAAACATATGTGCAATAGAATCCAATGTTACAGAGAATGTTACGCCAACTGACAATGCATCTATGCTAGTAGCAATTGCCATCATAAGCATGGTCTTGAATCCCAATGTGCAATCTGCGCACTCATCATCGTCGTCCTTAGACAATGCTTCCTTGATCATGTTGCCACCAATAAGACCAAGCAAAACAAATGCAATGTATGGGGCAAACTTGCTAACATACTGGCTAAATGTGGATCCTGCAAAATAACCAATTACAGGCATAAGTCCCTGGAAACCACCGAACCATAGGCCAACAATAAGGCAATGCTTAAGCTTAACCTTTTTGAGCGCTGTTCCCTTGCACAAAGCTACTGCAAAAGCGTCTGCAGACAATCCCAAAGCAAGTAGCAAGATGTCGTAAATGCTCATATTTTTCTCCTTAAAACAAAAAAATCCAGGTGCTATACCTGGTTACTAAACGACCCAGGCACAGCAAAAACTGTACGTGAGTCTCATTATTTAATACAAGCCAGCCTCTACGGCAGGATGTTGACTTGTAACGCTTGCGCGCTAATTACTCCCTCATGACCTTACAAATTATATCATGATTGTGGCAGTAATCAACTGCCTATGACGGAATATGCAAAATATGGCTTAAAACGTCAAAAAACATGTATTTAGAAAAATAAAAAAGCACCTGCTAAACTAGCAAGTGCTTATGGCTGCGAAATAGGGATTCGAACCCCAACAGACTGAGTCAGAGTCAGTAGTGCTACCGTTACACCATTTCGCAACGGACTTGACGAATTATAACTCAAGGTTTTAGGAAAATCAACTACTTTTTTTACATTTTTCAAAAAAATAAGTGGACTGCCCTGACAGCCCACTTATCTATGGATTTTTTACCCTAAATTACTTAATAGACTCCATTGTCTCTGCAACTCTAACAAGGTTCTCACGGATGTTGATATGCTGAGGACATACTGTCTCGCACTTACCGCACTTTACGCAGTGATCTGCATGAGCTGTCTCTGCCATGTTGCTGAAGTAGTTCCAATGTGTACCCCATCTGTTACCGTACATACCGTACTCGTTCCAGATACGGAAGTTGCGTGGAATATCTACGCCCGCTGGGCAAGGCATACAATATGCACAACCTGTACAGCCGTTGAATACTCTAGCTCTAAGAGTCTTAGCCAAGTTCAAAATAAGCTGCTCCTCTGCATCGGAGAGAACCTCTCCTGCATTGAATGTCTTAAGGTTGTCCTCAAGCTGAGGCATCTCTGTCATACCGCTAAGGATAACCTTGCAGTTATCTCTGGAAATAAGCCAACGCATACCCCAAGATGCGATGGAATCCTCTGGACGTGCTGCCTTAAGCTCAGTTGTTGTGTCCTCAGGAAGGTTAGCCAATGTACCACCACGAAGAGGCTCCATGATGATAACTGGAATGCCAAGTCCCTTAACGAGGTCATAACCCTTATCGCCAGCCTGCTCATTTGTGTCCATGTAGTTGTACTGAATCTGGCAGAAATCCCACTTTCTGTAAGTTGCGATCTCCTCGAATACTGCATACTCGTCATGGAAAGAGAAACCAAGGTTAATAATCTTACCCTCAGCCTTGTACTCATCCAAAAGGGAAATGATGTCAAGGTCAAGAACCTTCTTCCAATTCTCCTTAGTCAAGCAGTGAAGCAAGTAGAAATCGATATGGTCTGTCTGAAGCTTCTCAAGCTGCTTAGCAAAGATCTCTGCAGCCTCTTCTCTTGTCTTAAGTGAGAACAAGGGAAGCTTAGTAGCCAAGTTATATGTATCTCTGGGATACTTGGACATAATCTGACCTACTACTGTCTCGCTCTCTCCACCATGGTATACCCAAGCTGTGTCGTAGTAAGTAACGCCAGAAGCGTATGCCTTGTCCAAAAGGGCCTCTGTCTTCTCAAAATCAATCTTTCCGTCCTTAGTAGGGAATCTCATACAGCCGTAACCAAGTCTGGATGGAGCTGTCTTGAGATTAGCAAAATTATCAGAATAATGCATTTGTCCTCTCTCCTAAATGTTTGTATTTGTTCACATTTTAACACAAGAAATAGTGTTCCGCAAAGCAAAGCTTTGTTAGTTAACCACGAGCATAGCTCGTTAGTGAGCCGCACCGTTGGTGCTAGTGGCCGCTGCGCTAGTAGGCCACGAGCAAAGCTCGTTAGTGAGCCGGCTACGCCTAGAGAGCCGCAAGCAGAGCTTGCTAGTATACGCTCGTTTTACTCGCTAGTGAGCCGCCTTCGCTAGTGAGCCGCACCATTGGTGCTAGTAGCCGCTGCGCTAGTAGGCCACGAGCAAAGCTCGTTAGTGAGCCGCCTTCGCTAGTGAGCCGCACCGTTGGTGCTAGTAGCCTCTGCGCTAGTAGGCCACGAGCAAAGCTCGTTAGTGAGCCGCCTTCGCTAGTGAGCCGCACCATTGGTGCTAGTAGCCGCTGCGCTAGTAGGCCGCCTTCGGCTAGTGTTTAGTGAATGTCTCTTTGTTCCTATAGCCATTTCACTAGAACGCAACGCGTTCGTTTCACTAGCAACGCAGTTGCGGTTACTAGCAAGCTTTGCTTGCGGCCTACTAGCGTAGCGGATCACTCTTCACTGCGCATAAAAAAGAGTGTACTTGGATTTCTCCTCATACACTCTGATTGTTTTATTTTGTTGCTAACTAAGGATTAACAAGCTTCGCTCTTCTTGCGTGTGCGTGTTGGTTTCTTCTCAACTTCCTTATCTGCAAAGATAAGTGTTGGCTTTGCGCCATTCTCTACACTTTCCTTAGTAACGATACACTTGATAACGCCCTCTGTGGATGGAATGTCGTACATAACGTCCAACATTGTCTCCTCCATAATAGCTCTAAGGCCTCTAGCTCCTGTGTTACGAGTAATAGCCTTATGTGCCACTGCAGCCAATGCATCGTCTGTAATCTCAAGCTCAACATCGTCCATGGACAAAAGCTTTTTGTACTGCTTAACAAGAGCATTCTTAGGCTCTGTCAAAATGGTGCAAAGTGCATCCTCGTCCAAGTTATCCAATGTTACGATAACGGGCCATCTACCTACAAACTCGGGAATCAAACCGAACTTGATAAGGTCATGGGGCTGAATGCCAGCTGTAAGCTCCTTGTAGGAAGTCTCCTTATTGGACTTAACCTCTGCTCCGAATCCAACTGTATTCTTACCCTCGCGGCTCTTGATAATCTTTTCCAAACCTGCAAAAGCACCACCGCAAATGAACAAGATTCCAGATGTATCAATCTGCAAAAGCTCCTGATGAGGATGCTTACGTCCGCCCTGTGGTGGAACAGAAGCAACTGTGCCCTCAATAATCTTGAGCAATGCCTGCTGTACGCCTTCGCCGCTTACGTCTCTAGTAATAGATACGTTCTCAGTCTTACGTGCAATCTTGTCAATTTCGTCGATATAAACGATGCCTCTCTCAGCCTTGGAGATGTCGCCATCTGCTGCCTGAATGAGCTTAAGGAGAATATTCTCTACGTCCTCGCCTACATAGCCAGCCTCTGTAAGAGTTGTGGCATCTGCAATAGCAAAGGGAACCTTGAGAATACGAGCCAAAGTCTGTGCCAAGAAAGTCTTACCACAACCTGTTGGTCCCAACATGAGTACGTTGCTCTTCTGCAGTTCTACACTATCGTCTGAGGAGTTGTGCTCCATAATACGCTTATAGTGGTTATATACTGCAACAGCCAAAGATCTCTTAGCCTGATCCTGTCCGATGATATATTCGTCCAGCTTAGCCTTAATCTCGTATGGCTTAAGCAAAGTAGGCATGCTTGCCTCAATCTCTGCCTGTCTTTCCTCCTCGGCAGACTGCATCAACTCAACGCAATAAGCTACGCACTCATTGCAGATGTTAACTCCACTAGCTGGAGCCTGAAACAATCTCTCTACCTGGGAGGCAGATCTGTTACAAAATGAACACCTTTCGATGTCGTTATTTATAGCCATTAGTTATCCTTTCAATTATGGTCTCTTGGCAATAACCTTGTCGATGATGCCGTACTGGCAAGCATCTTCTGCGGTCATCCAATTGTCCCTCTCTGTAGCCTGAGCAACTTCCTCATAGGACTTGCCTGTATTCTCAGCAAGAATACGGTTAAGTCTCTCTCTGATCATGAGAATGTGCTTTGCAGCGATTTCAATTTCAGTTGCCTGACCCTGAGAACCGCCGGAGGGCTGGTGAATCATAATCTCTGCATTGGGAAGGGCATATCTCTTACCCTTGGCTCCTCCTGCCAACAGGAATGCTCCCATGCTAGCTGCCATACCGATACAGATAGTGGAGACGTCGCACTTGATATACTGCATTGTGTCGTAAATAGCCAAACCTGCAGAAACGGAACCACCTGGGCTGTTAATGTACAGCTGGATATCCTTATCTGGATCTGCTGCTTCAAGGTAGAGCAACTGAGCAACAACTAAGCTAGCTGTTACGTCATTTACCTCCTCGCCCAAAACGATAATACGGTCGTTGAGCAATCTGGAGTAAATGTCATAGGACCTCTCTCCGTGATTAGTCTGTTCTACTACATATGGTATCATTGCCATGTCTATTACCTCCTATGGTACTTGGTATTTTAGACGGCAAAATTACTTTGTATACTTAACGTTGTCAACCAACAAAGCAATTGCCTTCTGAGACTTGAGCTGATCTGCAAACTCAGCCTTGAGCTCATCATTAACATATTTCATGAACTCGTCTTTGTTTCCATACTCTTCAGCCTTTTTCTCAATATCAGCCATAACCTCATCGTCTGTTACTACGATGTTCTCTTCCTTGATAATCTGCTCGATAACGAGTCTAGCCTTAACAGACTTCTCTGCCTGAGGCATGTAAATCTCGTGAAGCTTGTCTGCTGTGATGCCCATGTACTGCATGTACTGCTCAAGGCTCATGCCCTGATATCTGAGACGCATGTCCATATCCTCAAGCATTGCATTTACCTGGTTGTGGTACATAACCTCAGGGATCTCCATCTCTGCGTTTGCAACTGCCATCTCGATAAGAGTTGTCTCAAGCTCCTTGCGAGCCTTCTCCTCAGCATCCTTGCGAAGCTGCTTCTTAACGTCTGCCTTGTAAGCATCAAGTGTATCGAACTCAGAAACGTCAGATGCGAACTCATCGTCGATTGCTGGAAGCTCACGAACCTTAATAGCGTGAAGCTTAATCTCGAATACTACTGCCTTACCAGCAAGGTTCTCTGCGCCATACTCTGCAGGGAATGTTACGTTGATGTTGAACTCCTCGCCGATGTTGTGGCCAACGATCTGCTCCTCGAAGCCAGGGATGAACTTGCCGCTACCAAGAGTAAGCTCCTGGTTCTCAGCTGTGCCGCCCTCGAAAGCTACGCCATCAAGAAGTCCTCTGTAATCGATTGTTGTGATATCGCCGTTCTGAGCAGCTCTGTCCTCAACGTTAACAAGTCTTGCATTCTTCTCTGCAACCTTGTTGATCTCTGCCATGATTTCCTTCTCTGTGATGCGGATAGAAGCCTTCTTTGTCTCAAGCTCCTTGTACTGACCAAGCTTAACCTCAGGACGTACTGTAACCTCTACAATGAAGTCACAACCCTTGCCACGGCCGATGTTCTCGCCGATGTCAATGGAGGGCTGAGATACAGGGTTAATGCCCTGCTCCATAATTACCTGTGTGTATGCCTCTGGGAATACGATGTCGATTGCGGACTCATAGAATGCTGCCTCACCGTAGTAACGCTCTACCATTGCCTGAGGAGCCTTGCCCTTACGGAAACCAGGAACCTGGAATCTGTTAGCCTGCTTCTGATAAGCCTTAGCAAGAGCTGCATCGAAATCTGCTGCAGATACAGAGAACTCGAGCTTAACTACATTAGTCTTAACTGTCTCTAATTTGTTGAACTTAACATCCATAGTTATATATCCTTCCTATATGTAAATACGAAACAAATATGTGTCTAAACAGCACAATTATAAAACCACAAAAGTGCGTGGTTAGACAAAATACTATTATAACAGCTTTGTCCTTGATTTCAACCTTGTTTATTCACTAGTTTTTCACCATTTTTAGCAAAAAACTCGCGACATAAAATTATCGCGAGTCTCAATATAACTTTTAGTATAAACTACTAACTAATCATCATTAATTAATACAAAACGCCACTATCCAAGGAATTGCCCAAGCTTCCCATCATATCCATATAGCTATCACTAAGTTTTTCAATGATTTTCATTATTTCATCTTCTGTCATATCCAAAATCATAATAATCTTAGATTCATCGATATCTGAGCTCTTATACTCTCCCAAATGGTATCCTACAGAACAATCTAAAGAGTATTCGTCATCACATTTTACTTTAAGTTTGTCTATCTGCAGATTGAAAGACGTTTTATCCATCTCCATTGTTCCCTCTAAGGAAACAACTGTACTGTCATTAAGCTTAATTTTGGCAGTGAGCTCAGAACTCTTCTTGTTATATTCAAGTTCTCCGCTATATAAAGTTTCTTTGCTGCCTCCAACTTCCTTATATACGACTGTTGTCTTATCTGTGAATGTGCCACCCTTTACTGCGTGATTACCTTTAGAAGTCAAAGTTACTTGGTACTCACCCTTAACCCTGAAGCTAATAGTCAGATCATCAACATACTGTTTATTGCCACCGAATTCAGCTCTAACTGTAGCTTTTTCACCTTCAAATTCAATGTCAAACTCAAAGCAAAGAACATATCCTTTACCAATATAGATATCAAATTCTATGTCATCCATTTCATCTACGATATAATGCAAGACATCAAAATAAGATTCTGTATCTTCCTGGTTATTTCCAATAACAATTGCCTCTCTAATATCGTCAGGCAAACCAAGTGAATCAATGATTTCATTCCACTTATCTTCAGATTTTCCATCATCATAAGCCTTCTCTAAATCATCGAGATAATCATCAATAGCACTTGTCTTTAATACAACTTGGTATCTATTTGCTTTTACCTCATTCTCGTTAATGGTTACCTTGACCTTGCCTTCCTTCTTCACCTCAATGCTATCCAGAAGTTTCTCTGTAGCCTCAGCTACCTTCTTTTGAGCTTCCTCATCCTCAATATCCTTAATGGAATCCATTAAATCGTAAATATTAAAACTTAAATCTTTGAGATAATCATCACCTGAAAACTCAGCAATATCTGCTCCTAATGTAGAAGTGTTAATTCCATACATTTTTCCTTCTGTAAGTTCTTTGGAGCCAACAAAGATAATATTGTCATATACTCCTAAAGTAGCAGAAAGAGAAACTTCATCATTTCGGGTTTCAACATATGATAAATCCATCTTCTTGTTTGGAATATCAACGTTGCAACCCAACTTAACTTCGTAGCCATCCAAATCCACCTTAACTCCATCCGCAAATCCAGAACCAGCAAAATTCTGATATCCTTCGTTAATCTTAAAGTTCAAGGTCTGTGAGAAAGTCTGTTCTTCAATCAATTTTGCATAATCAAAATCACTTAATTTCTCATATACATCCACATAGGCCTTGGTGGACTTAGTAATCGCCCTTTTCACCTTTGCCTTTGGTCCAGAGAAAACGCCAGAAATCAAAAGAATACCCAAGGTAATAACAGTCAAAACTGCAATACCAATAATTATTCCTTTCTTCTTTTTAGTGGGTGCAACTGGATTCTCAACCAATTTAGAATCCACCATGGTTGCATCATCCTCTACATCTGTTGATTCTTCTAACACAACGTTTTCTTCTTCGAAATCAACATTCACATTTTCTGTTGGGCCTTGCTCTGCTCCACAATGGTTACAAGGCTTCATTTCATTCTCAATTTCTTTACCACAATAAATGCAATTCATAGTTTCCTCCTTTATAAGGTTTCTTTTGTATAATTATATCACTTTATTTTTTATTGAACATTAATTTTGTTCTAAAAACCTAGATAGTTAATAACTAATCATCCCCATAGAACTGGGCGAAAATGTTTAATCCTGAACTTTGTTCTATATTTGGGCAAAAAATAAAGGCAAAAAGCGAATTTCACTTTTCACCTTTTACTCTTCTCTTTTTCACTAGCACCAACGGTGCGGCTACTAGCGCAGCGGTTCACTAGCGAGTAAAACGAGCGTATACTAGCAAGCTCTGCTTGCGGCTCACTAGCAACGCAGTTGCGGCCTACTAGCGCAGCGGCTCTCTAGCACCAACGGTGCGGCCTACTAGCG
The DNA here is from genome assembly GCA_017559445.1 of Clostridia bacterium. Taxonomy (GTDB): domain Bacteria; phylum Bacillota; class Clostridia; order RGIG7378; family RGIG7378; genus RGIG7378. Next base: position 8,686 of record JAFYSJ010000037.1, on the reverse strand, counting down.
CAGCGGCTCACTAACTAAGCGGTTCACTAACCATGGCACAAATCCCAGTGCATCTGCAGAAATCAGCTTCAACTCAACGCCACCCACATCGCCTTGTGTGGCAACCTGGATGCCCGCTCCGTGTAGGTGTCCGTAGTAGCACTTAGCCACGCCATAGTCCTGCATCACCTTCATGAACTCCTGCTTTCCATCAAATGTAGCAACTGGTGGATAGTGGGCAAACACAGCAATTGGTGTGTCCTCTCCTACCTGCTCCCTCAGCTTAAGGCCTGCCTCCAAGGATATACGGAGTCTACCTACTTCTCTTAAGTAGGTTTTGCGGTCTGCCGAGTCTGAGCTAGATCCTACGCTATCCCAAAGTCTAGAACCACAGATAATGACTCCATCTGCATAAAATGCATTATTGAATAATACCTTTATTGTATTTAGCTCATTTTCTTCTAAGAAGTTCTGCATTTTCTTAAGGGTATCCCACCAGTAATCGTGGTTTCCCTTGAGGATAATTTTGTTTCCTGGGAGGCTGTTAAGCACAGTCAAATCCGCGAGACTTTCCTTAAGTCCCATGGCCCATGAAATATCTCCAGGAATAACTACTGTATCCTCAGGCTTAACTGTATTGAGCCAGTTTTCCTGGATACGATCCATATATCCAACCCATGCGCCGCCAAAGACATCCATGGGCTTATCTTCTTCACCAAAAGACAGGTGAAGGTCTGCTATTACGTAAACTGACATTACTTTTCCTGCCTTTCCTGATTATAGTAGTTATATACAGCTTGGGCTGTTACCTTGTCAATTCCATCCACTGCCAGGAGCTGTTCCAATGTGGCCTCCTTAATTGCCTTCATGGAGCCAAATGCCTTGTACAAAATCTGTTTTCTCTTGGGACCTACGCCCTTGATCTGGTCAAGCTGTGACTTGTTGACTTTAGCCTGTCTTGTGGAACGCTGGTAAGTAATGGCATACCTATGAACCTCATCCTGAATAGATGAGATAAATTTCATAAGTTGCAGGTTATTTGAAATATCGAACTCTGTGTGGTCAGATGTAATTGTCCTAGTCCTATGCTTGTTGTCCTTTACAAGTCCATACACAGGCACTTCCTCTGGCACTGCTCCACTACTGCGAACAGTGTTAACGTGCCCTCTACCACCATCTAACAAAATAAGGTCTGGCCAAGGGCCGAATTCCTCCTGGGAATGTGAGAATCTACGAGAGATAACCTGGCACATGGCTGCATAGTCATCCTGTCCTGCCTGGTTCTTAATCTTGAACCTTCTATAGGACTTAGGGTCTGGCTTACCTTCTACGAATACAACCATTACGCCTACCATGTCCTCGTTGCCAAGGTTAGAAATATCATAGGACTCGATTCTGTCTGGTAAGCTCTCCAACTGCAACATACGAGTGATGGAAGCCATAGCGTCGTAAATAACGGAACCATCCTTTTTGATGCTTTCCTTGTACTGCTGCATAGATATTTTAGCGTTATCCTCTACTATCTCAATCACCCTGCGGCGCTCACCGATTTTGGGCACTGAAATATGAACCTTGGAGCCTTTTCTCTGGCTAAGCCATGACTCCAAAATCTCCCTATCTTCCACTTCCTCTGCCAAAAGTATCTCTTCTGGCACAAAAGTGTCGTCGTGATAGAAGGACCTAATATAAGACGACAAAAGTTCCTGAATATCCCAAGATTCAGTGTTATCTACCACATAATAGTCCCTACCGGTGACCATTCCGTTACGTACAAAGAACACCTGGAAACATACTCTGTTGCCATCCTTGGTATATGCGAACACGTCCCATTCTCTACCATCTGTAAAGGAAACGCGCTGCCTCTCTGTTATGTGTTTGATGCCGGAAAGTCTATCTCTTAACTTAGCTGCACGCTCAAAATTAAGCTGTTCTGCCGCTTCCACCATCTGCTGTTTTAATAATTTTTCGGTATCTTCTGAATGGCCCTTAAGGAATGCGATAATAGAATCTATCCTCTGTTTATACTCTTCCTCTGATATTTTACCCATGCAAGGGCCAGGGCATTTGCCTATGTCATAGTTAAGGCATCCCTTACCACCTGGACCAAAGTCCTTGGAATTACGTGTGCATTGTCTTGTCGGATAAATTTCTCCCAGTATGTCTACTACCTGCATGGCTGCCATGCCACTGGGAAAAGGACCAAAATAAACCCCTCCTGGAATGTTGGGGTTGTGTGTACGAATGAGTCTGGGAAACCTATCTGCCAAAGTGAGACATAGCAAAGTATAGGTCTTACCATCCTTCATTAAGATATTATATTTAGGGGAATGTTTTTTGATTAAAGTGCTCTCTAATACAAGAGCCTCAGTCTCTGTGTTTGTAACGATGTACTCAAAATGGTCAATTTTAGAAATCATTCGGAGTATACGCTCCGAATGATTGTGATTTTTCCTAAAATACTGCCTAACTCTGTTCTTAAGAGAAACAGCCTTACCAACGTAGATGATGGTATCATCCTTGTCATGCATAAGGTACACGCCAGGCCTATCAGGCAAATTATCTAATTGCCACTTAAGATCAAAATGCTCGTTCAATTGTCTAGAATAGATTAGTTACCCTGAAGGAACTGGATAATATCGTTAACTGCTGCCTCTTCGTCTGCGCCTGCTGCTACAACTGTCATTTCGTTGCCCTCGAATGCGCAAAGAGATACTACTCCAAGCAAGCTCTTAGCATTAGCCTGGTGATCACCCTTCTTAAGAGTAATGTTGCTCTGGAATACAGAAGCTCTGTTAATAAGCTGGGCGGCCTCCTTGGAACCCATGCCAAAGCCTCTCTTCATGCTGATTGTCTTAGATGTCATAATGTTTCCCACCTGTTAATGTATATTTAATCTAGTCAAACTAAATACAATTGAATTATAACATATACCCTGTTTGACTGTAAATCACGGCAAAATGTCGAAAGTTCCCACCGTTTTTAACGCTTTTCGCTATTTCACAGTTCCATTGTGTAAATGGCAGCATCCTCGCCGTTGTCAGTGTAGTATCTTTTACGAATACCGGCCAACTGGAATCCTCTACCTGTGTAAAGTGCAATGGCTGCCTCGTTGCTACGTCTTACTTCTAACTCGTAGAACTTAAGTCCCAACTCTGCTCCCCTAGCAAACATTGTGTCCATAAGGTTTCTGGCAATACCCTTGCCCCTATGGCTCTCCAAAACTGCAACCTTAGTAATATGGCCTTCGTCTAAGCAAGTGTACATACTGCAATAGCCAATAACTTCATCTCCCTGACATGCTACCAAGTTAACGCTGTTATCCTTAGCAATCTCATCCCTATATGACTGCTCTGACCATATTTCGTAGGACTTGGCCTTGTCTCCTCTACCAAAAGATGCCCTCTCTATAGCTGCTACCTGAGAAAGGTGCTCCTCCTGCATGTTTTTAATAACATAGTCCATTAGTTTGCCACCTCTCGAGCTCTCTCTGCCTGAGATTTTCTCAAATAATTAGGAGCTGCTGTAACAGGATCTGCGTAAACACCCTTCTGGTCCATGTATCCCGCAATGCTAGCGGCTGCCTTTGCAGAAGGTCTGTCGATATCTTCCACAACCTTAGCTGTTGCTGGCACCATATCCATGTGAGCGTATATGCCTGTACCTGCTAAGATAATGGTTTCTCCCATGAGCCCTAAAGCCTCTGGCAAAAGGTCATTAATGGAACCTGCCTTGTCCTCCATAAGAGGCTGTGGCTCCTGTCCTGCCTTAAGGCTGTAGCAACCCATGTAAATCTGGTCGTTACGAGCGTCCAGCATGACGCACACATTTCCCTCATGGCCTGCATCCAAAACCTGCCATGCCATTGCCTCCAAAGCAGATACGCTGTACATCTTAATCTTTGTGGCATAGCAAAGAGCCTTTGCTGTGCACATTCCAACGCGGAGACCTGTAAAAGAACCAGGTCCTGCCACACAAGCTACTCCCTGCAAATCTGACATGTTTACATCGTTTACCTTAAGGAGCTCATCTATTGCTGTGATAATCATGGCAGACTGGCGACAATCCTGTCCCAAAACTGTTTCAATCACAACGTTCTCCATTGCCAAAGCAACAGATGCTGAGCCTGTAGATGTGTCTATTCCTAAATACTTCATGTTAAATCTCCAAAGGTCTGTTGGAATAAATGGTTATTTTGCGGTGTTCTGTGGAATCTGCCACCTTAGCAAGGTAAACCTTAATGGCATCCTTGGGGATTAGAGATCCTGCTCTGTCTGGCCATTCCACCAAAATAATTGCGCCCCTATTGAAATAGGAGTCAAAGTCCATATCATACACCTCATCCTCGCCAGAAAGTCTGTACAGGTCAAAGTGATACAAATCACCTTGTGCCCTAGGATATTCGTTAACGATGGTATATGTGGGGCTTGTCATGTAGTCTCCAATCTCAAGAGCCTCACCTACGCCCTCGGCAATAACAGTCTTGCCTGTGCCCAAGTCGCCCTCAAGACAAACCACATCCCCAGGACGCAACAGCACTCCCAGACGCTTGCCTAGGAGTACAGTTTGTTGTCTATCAATAGTATTAAATTCGTATGTATAGCTATAACTACCCATGAAATCTTATACGATGTTCTCGCCTAACTTAGTGCCAGCCAACAAGTGGAAGTGTAAGTGCATTACGGACTGTGCTCCATCTGGGCCACAGTTGTTGATAATTCTAAGACCATTTTCCTCAGAAAGGCCCATGTCCTTAGCCACCTTAACAATGGCGTTCATAACTGCTGCCACATCCTCGGATGTTGTTTCATCCAATGCCATAATGCTGGACATATGTCTCTTGGGCATGAAGAGAATGTGAATAGGTGCCTGTGGGTTAATGTCTCTAATGGCCAAAACCTTGTCATCCTCGTAAACCTTGGAAGAAGGAATCTCGCCAGCGATTATCTTACAAAAAATGCAATTACTCATATTTTTCTCCTACTTTTTCATGGACTGGATAGTAGCAAGTGCTGTCTCAAATGCCTTGTCCATCTGGGAAGCATCCTTACCGCCTGCCTGAGCCATATCTGGCTTACCGCCGCCGTTACCTCCGCAAACCTGAGCAAAGGCCTTAACGATCTGACCGCAGTTAATACCTGCAGGAATCATGTCCTTAGTACATGCACAAAGTACAACTACCTTGTCATCATTTGCAGCACCGAGAAGTACTACACCGGAGCCAACCTTGTCTCTCAATGTCTCACAGTAGCCGCGCATATCGTCTGCAGACATTCCATCTACACGACCTGCAACAACCTTGATACCATCTACATCCTTAAGGTTTGCTGTAATGAACTCGCCAGCCTTAGCTGCGTTAAGCTGTGCCTTAAGCTCGGAGTTAGCCTTGCTAAGGTCCTTAGCATTGTCAGCCATTGTCTGAATCTTGTTTGCCAAGTCTGCAGGAGTTGCCTTTGCTACTGCACAAGCTGCCTTAAGCATTGTCTCCTGGTTCTTAACATACTCAACAGCCTTAAGACCTGTAACAGCCTCAATACGACGTACACCAGCTGCAACAGCACCCTCAGAAATAATCTTGAACAATCCGATTACAGATGTGTTGGATACGTGTGTACCACCGCAAAGCTCCATGCTGAAGTCACCACACTTTACCTGTCTAACAACATCGCCATACTTCTCGCCGAAGAGAGCCATAGCGCCCTCTGCAACAGCCTCATCCTTAGACTTAACATCTGTTACAACAGGCATGTTCTCCAAGATCTTAGCGTTTACCAAATCCTCTACCTGAGCAAGCTCCTCTGCGGAACAACCCTTAAAGTGAGAGAAGTCGAATCTCAAGTTCTCTGCGTTAACGTAGGAACCAGACTGCTTAACGTGATCGCCCAATACTGCGCGAAGTGCGGAGTGCATAAGGTGAGTTGCTGTGTGGTTGCGGCAGATAGAAAGTCTGTCTGCTGCCTCTACTGTAGCCTTAACAGCAGCGCCTGTAGCGAACTGACCTGCAACTACGTGACCGTAGTGAAGGAACTTACCATCGCCTACCTTGCGGCAATCTGTTACCTGTACCTCAAAGCTTCCGTCAAGAGCAACTACTGTACCCTTGTCGCCTACCTGACCACCCATCTCTGCATAGAATGGTGTCTGGTCAAGCATGAATGTAATATCTGCATCCTGGTTAGCTGCCTCTACGAGTTCGTTGTTGTCGAAGATACGAACAACCTTAGCCTCAGAAGAAATCTCGTCATAACCTGTGAATACTGTATTAGGATCACCTACACATACAGAAAGAGAACCTGTTGCCCAACCGGAATCCTCGTTAGCCTTGAATGCTGCACGAGCTCTCTCCTTCTGCTTCTTCATCTCTGCATGGAATCCATCAACATCTGTTGTAAGACCACTCTCACTTGCAATCTCAAGTGTAAGGTCAAGTGGGAATCCGTATGTGTCGTGAAGCTTAAATACCTGAGGACCTGCCAAAACTGTGTTGCCAGCTGCCTTTGCCTCGTCGATGTACTCCTTCAAAATCTCAAGGCCTGCATCCAATGTCTTGTAGAATCTAGCCTCCTCGTTAGCAATAACGGAGATGATGTAGTCATGCTTGTCCACGAGCTCTGGGTAAGCTGTTGCGGACTCCTGTATAGCCTGCTCAACAACCTTAGTAAGGAATGCCTCCTTAATACCCAAGAGTCTACCGTGACGAGCAGCTCTACGAATAAGTCTACGCATAATGTATCCACGACCCTCGTTGGAAGGAAGGATACCGTCTGCAGCCATCATTGTCATTCCTCTTGCATGGTCAACGATAACGCGGATAGACATGTCTGTCTTAGGATCTACGTTATATGTCTTGCCTGAAAGAGCGCAAACCTTGTCGATGATTCTGCGGATTGTGTCGATGTCGAACATGTTCTCAACATCCTGCATTACGCAAGCAAGTCTCTCAAGACCCATACCTGTATCAATGTTTGGATGCTCAAGTCTTGTGTACTCGCCCTCCTCAGATCTGTTGAACTGAGTAAATACGTTGTTCCAAACCTCGATGAATCTGTCGCAATCACAACCTACGTGACAGTCTGGACGACCGCAGCCTCTCTCAACACCTCTGTCTACATAGATCTCAGAGCAAGGACCGCAGGGACCGCTGGAAAGTTCCCAGAAGTTGTCCTCCTTACCCATACGATTAATTCTCTCATCTGGAAGGCCAACAATGTTGTGCCAAATATCATATGCCTCGTCGTCATCCTCATAGATGGAAACATGGAGCAAGTTCTCTGGAATCTGGAGATCCTTAGTCAAGAACTCCCAGGACCACTGAATAGCCTCGGTCTTGAAATAGTCACCGAAGGAGAAGTTACCCAACATCTCAAAGAATGTACCGTGACGGGCTGTCTTACCTACGTTCTCAATATCAAGAGTTCTAATACACTTCTGGCATGTTGTAACTCTCTTACGTGGAGGAACGCTCTGTCCTGTGAAGTAAGGCTTCATTGGAGCCATACCTGCATTGATCAAAAGCAAATTAGGGTCATTCTGTGGTACCAAAGAAAAGCTTGGCAAACGAAGATGTCCCTTGGATTCAAAAAACTTAAGATAACGCTCTCTAATCTCATTAACACCGAGTTTCTGCATTTATGTTAATTCCTTTCGAAATGAAATGTCCGGCTATATATTATATATTATTATATAGGGATTGCCAACTATCTCCAGAGGCAAAGTGCATATAAAAAGAGCCACAAAATGTGACTCTTGGTTAACACCTACTCACTTAATAACGATTGTACATGTTAAGAAACGCATATGGGGATACATAGTATAATTTAGTCGCCATAGTATAGAAACATCCAAATCAGCTTAAGTGTGTTTTTCAAACCAATAACTATCGCAACCGCAACGACCGTTATAGATACTACCGCACAGGACCAATGAACTATCCTCCACATTTAATCAAGGCTCTATCCTTGTTCCTCCCCATTCAACAACTGTAAATCCTTGTCTTTGAGGTGCACTCAGCTCTTGCTCAGGCATTTCAACCATAACATCCGAGCTATACCATGTCATGAATACACGAATCAATGTATCAGGAACAGGGTTAATATTCAGTTTAGCCACTTCGTTATACACATTTGTTTGGAACGCAATAACGTTGTATGTATTTTGCTCCATCAACGGAAGCCAGTAGACAATAAATTCATTAGCCTCTCTGCGAGTTAATCCCAATTGCTCCAAAGCCTGTTCAAGGAACTCAGCAGTATCTTCTCCTCTTACACAAAAGCCCCTACTCATATCCCATTTCGCATTTGTCTTGCCTTCCCAATACAAGTAGCTATATATTTGGCCCTGGCTATCTGTCAAAGTACCATCTGGTGCAGCAATAACACTCCAACCATTTTCATACATTGGATATGTACATGTAAGTACACCATCAATATCAATTGTCACGGTTACTTCCTGTGAAGTTTCTGGATACAAGTAGATTACAGGTTTATCCATGACTTCTCCAGAATTTGATCCTCCTTGTAAATGTGAATCTGAACATTCTGGCTTTGTAAAAATAACAACAGCTGAAATTATTAGGTTCTTCACATTTTTTGTGGGAGTGAAATAAAAGATGCTGGTAGCGACAAGTAACGAACCAGAGTAAAAAAGTAGTCATCATCACGGTAGCCATAGCCTACGCGCTTGGCTACCTTTATTTTGTTGTTAAGTCCTT
>JAFYSJ010000036.1 GCA_017559445.1 Clostridia bacterium | reverse complement strand
CACCAAAGCCGACGGCAACACCAACACCAAAGCCAACAGCAACACCAACATCAAAGCCAACAGCAACACCAACACCAAAGCCGACAGCAACCCCAACACCAAAGCCAACGGCAACACCAACACCAAAGCCGACAGCTACACCAACACCAAAGCCGACAGCTACACCAACACCAAAGCCAACAGCTACACCAACACCAAAGCCAACAGCTACACCAACACCAAAGCCGACAGCTACACCAGCTCCAGCTGCAGGAACAATTTATAGCTACAAGATGGAGGCTAAGTCTACTACAGATAGCAGCAGATATCGAGTAAAGCTTACCAACTCTGTTGCGGTAGGAGATGTGATTTCCTTCTACGTTAAGCCAGTTGCAGCAACAGGAACTATTGATGGCGTAGATATGTATGCAAGAGGAGATGGAACCAAGGCTGTTTACCGTAATGCAGCAGGTAGCGAAACAGGAGTAGTAGTTTACTCTGGTCAGGCTATTGCAAAGAATGCTATCTTTGAGTCCGATGGCTGGTACTACATCGAGTGCGTAGTTAAGGCAGCATGTGCATCTGGATTTGAACTTTCCGTAGATGCAGGTAATATGACAGCTGGTACTCTTGGTCAGTGTTTGATCGCAGGCATTAAGATTAATGGTAAGGAAGTTACACCTGTTGGATTTAACAGTGGTGCTACTCTTACAAAGTCTACAATGACTGAGCCAAAGAATGACAACTTTGACAACGAAGAGGATGATACAACATCCACAAACACAAGCTTTATAAATATGGGTTACTTGCCATATTATAGAACTGATTGCTACAAGACATTGGATTATGATGCACTTACACATTTGTGTCTTGCATTCTTTAACCCTGATGTTACAAGCTTAGAGATTACAGACAAGTTTGATTCTGAGGAGGAGATTAAGGCTATTACAAAGCTTGCTCAGGACAACGGAGTTAAAGTTCTCGCCTCTTATGGCGGAGCATCTGGTAAGACAATCTATACAGAGATTCTTCCAAGCTCCACTAAGAGAGCACAGTTGGTAGAAAACATGATCCAGCATGCTCTTTACTATGGATTAGACGGTATCGACATCGACATCGAGGCATCCACAAGCTACACAAATATTTGGAACTACTATTCCGATTTCATTTCTCAGTTGCGTAAGCGCTGTGACGAGGAGGGGCTCCTTCTTACAACAGCTGTTGCAGAGTGGTACGGAAGTGCTATTTCTTCTTCCACTCTTAAGCAGTTCGACATCGTAGGTGTTATGGCATATGACGATAGCGGTGCAAACCACTCTACATATGAAATGGCAGTTGAGATGGTAGAGTATTTCATTGGTAGAGGCGTATCCAAGTCCAAGATCGCTATGGGTCTTCCATTCTATGGATATAAGGCTAATACAAATATGGAAGGCAGTACATCTTACAAGGCTCTCTGTGAGGCTGATTCCTCTGCTTACAACAAGGATTTGAGTAACGGAATTGCATACAATGGTATTCCTACAATTCAGAAGAAGTGTCAGTACGCTATGAGCAAGGGTCTCGCAGGCGTAATGATTTGGGAACTTGGTCAGGATTCTACAGTAGAGAAGTACTCATTGCTTAGAGCAATTAAGCTTGAGCTCTACGGAGAGAACGGAGCAAGATAAGTTCTAGGGAAACCGTGATTTACAAATCAATTTAAAATACAGTGTCTAGTTGATTCGTCAGCTAGGCACTTTTTAGTTAGCGCAGCGGCTCACTAGCCGAAGGCGGCTACTAGCAACGCAGTTGCGGCCTACTAGCGTAGCGGCCTACTAGGCGCAGCCGGCTTACTAGCACCAACGGTGCGATTACTAGCAAGCTTTGCTTGCGGCTCACTAGCGCAGCGGCCACTAACGAGCTTTGCTCGTGGCTCACTAGCGTAGCGGCCTACTAGGCGCAGCCGGTTCACTAGCACCAACGGTGCGATTACTAGCAAGCTTTGCTTGCGGTTCACTAGCCGAAGGCGGCCTACTAGCGCGATAGCGCGGTTCACTAGGCGCAGCCGATTCACTAGCCGAAGGCGGCCTACTAGCGTAGCGGCTCACTAGCGCAGCGGCTTACTAGGCGTAGCCGATTCACTAGCATAGCGGTTCACTAAAATTTATGCTACAATCACCCTATAAACGGAGGTACATCATGTTTTACATTGGTTGTCATTTATCTTCCTCCAATGGCTACTTGGCCATGGGTCAAACAGCAGAGTCCATTGGAGCTAATACATTTCAATTCTTCACACGTAACCCTAGGGGAGGCAAGGCTAAGGACATAGATCCAGCAGATGCCAAAGCATATAATGAGTTTGCCCAGGAGCGAAATTTTGGCAAAATTTTGGCACATGCTCCGTACACCTTAAATCCATGCTCTGCAGATCCTAAGATTAGGGATTTTGCAAATATGGTCTTTGTGGACGATCTCCAGAGACTTGAGTACACACCAGGAGCCATGTACAACTTCCATCCGGGCAGCCATGTAGGTCAGGGAGTAGAGGTTGGTATCGACCTTATTTCTCAGCAGCTTAATGCAGTACTTAGACCGGAGCAGTCAACAATAGTTTTGTTGGAGACCATGGCAGGTAAGGGTTCCGAAGTTGGCGGCAAGTTTGAGGAGCTCCGCGAGATTATCGACAGAGTAGACTTGGATGACAAAATGGGCGTATGCATGGATACATGCCACGTTAACGATGCAGGATATGACGTTGTTAATGATTTGGATGCTGTGCTTACTAAGTTCGATAACATCGTTGGACTTGACCGACTTAAGGCCATTCATATTAATGATTCTATGAATCCTTTGGGTGCACACAAGGACCGTCACGAGAAAATTGGCGATGGCCACATTGGAAAAGAAGCATTTGAGAGGATAATAAATCATCCAGCCCTTAGGGATTTGCCATTCTATTTGGAAACTCCTAACGAACTGGATGGATATGCTTATGAAATTGCTCTCTTAAAGAGCCTTAGAAAGTAGTTTGTATTGAATTTAAGTTAAGACGACGGATTTACACACAAATAGTGAAATTACATGGGGTGTTCTCTTAATAAAGAGAGCACCTCTTCTTCTGTTGTGGCCTTAAATGCAGCATCTCTAAGCTTGGCTGCGCCTGGACGTCCCTTGATATACCATGCAATGTGCTTGCGCATCATAAGGAGACCACGCTCACCATATTTATCAGTCAACATAGTAAGATGTCTGCATGCTGTGTCGTAGAGTTCATCCTCTGTTGGACGGTAGTCCTCGTCAAACTGATAGATGTCGAATGTGGATTCTGTGCCGTTGTTGACAGCATCTACGTATGCAGACATAGCATCCTTAAGTCCTCTAAAGATCCAGGGGTTACCCTGAGAGGCACGACCTACCATAATGGCATCGCAGCCAGTGTGACGCATGAGCTTGATTCCGTCAGAGGGCTTAGTTACGTCACCATTGCCAATAACAGGAATGGATACGGACTCCTTAACCTTGGCGATAATATCCCAGTCAGCCTTGCCAGCATAGAACTGTTCACGAGTTCTGCCATGTACAGTAACAGCAGAGGCACCAGCCTCCTGAGCCATTTGTGCGAACTCTACACAGTTTACATGTTCGTCATCCCAGCCCTTGCGGAACTTAACTGTAACGGGAGTACCATTGGAAGCACCAACTACGGCGGTAATGAGCTTGTATGCCAATTCTGGATTTTTCATAAGGGCACTGCCAGCAAATCCCTTGATAATCTTGGGAGCGGGGCAACCCATGTTGATGTCGATAATATCTCCACTGCCAGTTTCAACAAGTCTAGCTGTTGTTCTAGCCATTGGTTCTGGGTCTGAACCAAAAATCTGAAGTGCAACTGGATGTTCGTCATCCAAGGTTTCGGTTATCTCATAGCTTTTGGCACAGTTGTAGTCGATACCCTTTGCACTGGCCATTTCTGTATAAATAAGGGCAGCGCCCTGTTCTTTGCAAAGCTTACGAAAAGGCTGATCAGTAATGCCAGCCATGGGAGCCAAAAAAGCTAAGCCATTAACTCTAAAATTACCTATATCTACATAGTTGTGCATGACATAGCCTCCTTGTCCTTAAAATTCCATGCTTCCACAACCTCACCGCGCACCATGTATGCAGAGGATGAGATTTTGGCCATGGGTTCGTCACTGTATGAGTCAGAATAGAAAGCCTCAGGCACGATTTCGCCATACTGCTCTCTATATCTCTCAACCTTGCTGGCACCGTGACAGTTAACACCTGTATATTTGCCTGTGTGAGGGTCCACTACAGAAGCGATAAGCCTACTAATTCCAAGCCTTTGGCACATGGGACGAAGCAAAAATTCTGGGGAAGCAGAGATAACCAGGTCATCCTCCTGGTGCTGAGCCAAGTACCATTTATGGATGGTAACCTTGCCACTATCCCAAAAGTCTACAACTGCCTGGTCAATGTCCGGAATGTGCTTAAGAAAACGGTACATATATTGCTTAAACTGAGTCTTAGGAAGCACCTTAAGGACCATGCCAAGGGCAGCCACACCTGTTCCAGGCATAGTTAAAAGAACCTTGGGCCAGCGCTTAATGCAGTACATTACAAAGGCTGCAGTGCTGTCTGTATGGGAAATGGTCTTGTCAAAATCGTAAACGTTCATATGCACCTCACGACAATAATAAAGGATAGTAAAGGAAAGGACAAGAACAAATCCTGCTTTGTGGACAAAAGTAGTCCCCTATAATATAATTTTTCATATTTGTGTTGAGGTGAGTTATGGCGTTACTTGAACTTAAAAATTTAGGTAAGATTTATACATCCAAGGGAGTTGTATCCATTGGTATTCGAGGTGTGGATTTATCTTTTAATAAGGGCGAGTTTGTTGCCATTACAGGTCGTTCCGGTGGTGGTAAGACCTCTTTGCTTAACATGATTGGCGCAGTAGATAGCTATCAAGAGGGCGAGCTGTTTATCGAGGGAGAAGGTACAGGCCACTATGGTGAAAAGGAATGGGCTGAGTATCGTCGCAGATATGTTTCATATATTTTCCAGGATTCAGCCATTATTGAGAGTTTCTCCGTGCTTCAGAATGTAGAAATTGCATTGGGTAACTTGCAGGATCCTAAGGAGCGCAGAGCACGTGCTATTGAATTGGTGCGCATGGTTGGTATGGAAGAAATGATCCATAGACCAGGTAGTAAGTTGTCTGGAGGACAGCGCCAGAGAGTAGCTATAGCTAGAGCACTTGCTAAGGATAGTCCTATTTTGTTGGCAGATGAACCAACTGGTAACCTGGATAGCAAGGCAGCTAAGGAGGTAATGAAACTTCTGGGTACATTGTGCAAGGACAAGCTTGTTATAGTTGTTACACATAACTACCAGCAGATAGAACAGTATTGCACACGAGTAGTTCGTGTTTACGATGGTATAGTTGAGTCAGATGTACACATTATGCCACAACCAGCTTGTGATGGTACCAAGACTCCTTTGATTAAGCGCGATACATTTAAGAACGGTTTTAGACTTGGACGTACTAAATTTTTCTCCATGCCTAGATTGTCTGTATTTTTATGCTTGTTGCTTGCGGTGGCAACAATTGGAATGTTCTTAATAACAGCCCTTTGTTCTGGAGACATTAAGACTGACAAAAATTACATATTTAGGAATGTTCCCGGCAGAGTTGTAATTTCGCCTAACGAAGAAGTTAATATTTCTGAAGAAAAATTGGCAGAGTTAGTGGAGACCACAGGAGCTACTAAGTTCCTCCATTATGACATTATGCTCGATACAGATATTTCCCTAAAGGACGTGGGAGATTGTCGTGTTGAAATGCCAGAAAATATTGAAGTAGATATAGGTAGAGCACCTGAGGGAAGATTAGAGGTTGCTTTGTATTTACCTGCGTATTTGGCAGAGTATGATCTGTTGAACAAAAAAATGTCACAGCTTAACGATGAGGTGTTCAGCACAGTAGACATGACAATTGTTGGCATTAAATACTATTACGACAATACAATTCAGCCTAGAGTTGTGGTAGACCAACTAGGATTTGAATATGTTACCACAGCATATTATTTGTATTCACACAAGGATACTTTTAATGCTAATTTCCAGTTCTATGGCCATTATAAGAGTTCTGTTCTTGACGATGGAATTTATGTTTTGGCAAGAGCTATAGATAAATATGTTGTTTTGGAAAATGTTCAGGGAAGAGAAATTGGACTTAGCAAAAAGTGGTACGATGCTTTGGAAGAAAAGTACAAGGATATCTATGTTAAGATTCCAATTGCAATGACCAAGAATGAAGGATATGCAAAGGGTGGATACCTTGAGTTTGAACCTACCATTTACGTTCATGATGGAATAGAAGAACGAGCTAATCAGGTAGTTATTAGCCCAGAGTTCATTACTGAACTTGCATATGAAAATATGGGATATTTGTACCGTCAGGCTTCTTTGTTCTATGAGACAGAGGAAGAGGTTGATGAAGCTATTAATATCCTCGGCTCCATGGGCTTTTCAGCAATTTCAGCAGATACATATTCTTCTAATGCTGACGAGAGTTTGTCCCAGTATCTTTCTAGATTGACAGCGGCAGGTATTTTGGTTGTGTCCATTATTTTCCTGATTTTGTTTGTATACCTGTGCTCCATGCATACGGTAAATACAACTAAGGGAGAATTGGCAATCTTTAGATCTATGGGAGTTCCAGATTCAGAGATAGGTATTTCTGTATTTGTGCAGATGTTTATGGCATTGGCTCCTTCTCCAATTTTGTTGGCAGCTACTGCGTTTGTAATTTACAGAACACCTCAGCTCAACGCCTATTTTACATATTTGCACTTCTGGGGATATGCTGCAGTCATTGCAGGTATGATTATTGTAGTAGCTACAGTTTCTAGAAAGTTTGTTAAGAAACTATTTAAGACAGAACTGCAGACTGGACTTAGGGAGGTGAACAGAAAATGATCAAGATCACTAATTTGGTTAAGACATTTAATAAGCGTTCAGAGAACCCTGTTCACGTAGTAAGGGATGTTTCGCTTGAGTTGCCAGATAAGGGTTTGGTGGCTATTTATGGTCCATCAGGATGTGGTAAGACCACACTTTTGAACTTAATAGGTGGACTTTTAGACAGAGATAGTGGAACTATCGAAGTGTATGGAGAATCCTATGGTAGAAATGCAGATAGGGTTCGTAACAAACATATAGGATATATCTTCCAGAACTTCAACTTAATTAACGATAAGACAGTATATGAAAACGTTGAGATGGCACTGCGAATTGGTGGTGTCTCAGTTTTGGATACTAAGCTTACAGAAAAGAGAGTTATGGCTGCTCTCAAGTGTGTTGAGATGGAGAAGTACAAGAACAGAACTCCAGATACACTTTCAGGTGGTCAGCGTCAGAGAATTGCCATAGCTAGGGCAGTTGTAAAGAATCCAGATATTATTTTGGCAGATGAGCCAACGGGTAACTTGGACGAAATGAACACCGTTCGCGTAATGGATACCCTCAAGGCTATTTCTAAAGAAAAACTTGTTTTGCTCGTAACACACGAGGGAGACATTATTGAAAGTTACGCAGATAAGATTGTTAAATTGTCAGATGGATACGTAATTGGCACCGAGGAAAACAAGGATCCTAAGGTTTATTTGGGTGGTAGCAACAACCTGATTTTCTTGGGTGATTTGGAAAGTAATTCTCAGACAGTTAATGGTGTTACAGTTAAACAGTATGGCCAGCCAACTGACCAGTTCCCAGCCATAAATCTGATTAACATTAATGGTAAATTCTACATTCAAGCAGATGAGTCAGTTAAGATAATTGACAAGCGAAGTGAGATTAAGGTAAGTCAGGAGAGCAGAGAATCTTTTGCCTACAAACGTACAATTAGCGTTGATCTTACAGATTTGCAGGGTGTTAAGCCTACCAATAAGGCAGGTAAGGCCTTTGGGTTCGTTGAGAGCTTTAAGAGCGGAATTGCCATTCACATGTCTAAGAAAAATGGTGGCCGCAAATTTTTGACAATCCTTATGCTTGCTTTTGCTATTGTGCTTACAGTAGTTGCAGCACTTTTGGGCTCCACATATTATTCTCAAGAAACATTACTTAAGGATTACAACAAGAATGTTTTCTATGTTAGAGTTTCTGACAGTGTGACTGCAGACAAAATACAGAGCTTGTATGGTACAAATGGCGTGGATACCATGTATCTGACCCAGAGAAAAGCAGACGAGAAATTAGACATTACTAAGTTTAGAGTGGAGTACGATGGTTATAGGTCCATGTCTTTCTATACAGGAAGGTACGAGACTACTGGTACTAACAAGGGTGCTGCAACTGGCTATATGCTCGAGTACGAATGTTGTCTTGATAAGGCAGTGCTTTATGGTACAGCTCAGAGAAGTGACTTAAAAGACATTGTTGTTTCAGAGGGATACGCTAAGCTGTTGATAAAAAAGTTTAATTTGAGCAATATTTCCACATATGAGGATCTCTTTAAGCTGGTTTGCACAGAGGGAACAAACTTTGGTGTGGATACTGATCATTTCACAATTGTAGGTATTGTTGAGGGAGATGATCCAGTTATTTACCTGGATGCTGCATATACAAAATTGAACATTTCTTATGACATGGGACTAGCATATATTCGCCCTTTGTATGTGTATAACAAGTACTTATTGCCAGAAATAGGAGCAGGAGAAATTGTTGTAAACAATGGAGAGTTCTCTTCTGGTGTTTATAAGGGATATGGGATTGGTCAGAAAACATACTTGGGACCTTTGGAGTTAGAGGTTACCAATAGATATTTCGACGATTTTATTGGAATCGATGCCATGATTTCCAGAGAAGATTACATGAAGATTATGTCTTCATATACAGCTTTTATCTGTAACAACAGAAGACTTCCAATTGATCCATCTTTGTTGAATTCCTATGCTGTGCCCAAATGGGGTGGAACAGAGTTGGGCATTTACGACCCATATGGAAAACTCCTTTGGGATGAGCTTTATAAGGTAATTCAAGAGGGTACTGTGTTTAGGGATAATGGAGAATATGAGTATTATTATGCAATCCACACAGACACTTTAGAAAATTCTGCTTTGGTTCAGAAAATGGCAGCAGACATTGCGGGCGAAGATAATTTAATTACTACCGCGGACATAGAAGAGGCTTTGTATGCTCAGAATCTATGGAAATATCTTACATGCTATGCTTTAGTAATTGTTGTTTCAGTATTGCTTTGCTTATGTATTTATTTCATAATGAGGTCGTCTCTAATGCCACGAGTTAGAGAAATTGGTATTTATAGAGCTATTGGTGCATCTAAGTCCAATGTTCTGTACAGATTCCTAATTGAGAATATGGTTCTCGTGGGTGGCACAGTTGTGCCAGGCTTCCTGATTACTTATGCCTTGATTTCGTCTGCAATGATCTCATCCGAAAAGGTGTTGCAGGTGCTTTACTTACCAGTTGGATTGGCAGCAGGCACATTGGGATTTGTTTTGTTGATATGTGCTCTTTCTGGTGTTTTGCCTGTGATTAAGTTGCTTAAGACTGCACCGGCAGACATTTTGAGCAAGTACGATATTTAGCGTGAGGTAGTATGATGAAATTTTTAGTTGCTTCTGATATTCATGGTTCAGCACAGCATATGTCACAGTTGATAGATCGTATTCATGACGAACAGCCAGATAGAGTTATCCTTTTGGGCGACCTTCTTTACCATGGACCTAGGAACTCTTTGCCAGACAACTATAATACAATGACAGTATCCGACATGTTGAATAGTATTACCACACCCATTACATGTGTAAGGGGTAATTGTGATGCAGAGGTGGACCAGGTAATGGTAAAGTTCCCCATTATGGCAGACTATGCTGTTATTCACGATGGCGATAGAACGATGTACGCATGTCATGGCCACAATATGAATTGGACAATTACTTTGCCAGATGATCCTAGACAGGTTATTTTGCACGGACATTTCCATGTGCCGGACCTTTGCCAGGAGGAGTATGGCATTCGCATTAACCCAGGTTCAGTTTCCATTCCTAGAAACAATTCTCCTCATAGCTACATGATTATCGAGGGTCAGTCTGTAAGCTGGAGAGATGTTTCCACAGGTGTTGAGTTCCAGCACGCAAACTTATTGTAACGAGGGATTTATGATTAAGCAGATTGAAAGAGAATTCTTAGCTATTTTGCAGGAAGAGTTGATCCCTGCCATGGGTTGTACAGAGCCAATTGCCCTTGCATATGCATCTGCAGTTGCAAGAAGAGAGCTTGGCGAAATGCCCACATCCATTGTGGCAAAGTGCAGTGGTAATATTGTTAAAAACGTATTCAGCGTTTCTATTCCTAACTCTGGAGGTATGGTTGGCATTGAGTCAGCTGTGCTTTTGGGTGCAATTGGTGGTAACGATGACCTTCTCATGGAGGTTTTGGAAAGCGTTACTCCAAATCATATTCAGATGGCTAATGATCTTTTGAGCCAAGGCGTTTGTCAGGTTGAGTTCTTGGATTCAGAGATTCCACTTCATTTTGAGATTATTCAGAAGGCAGGAGAGCACCATGTATCAGTAGAGGTGCGCTACAGTCACACAAATATCGTTAGAATCACAAAGGATGGCGAAACAGTATTTGAGGCAGACAGCAATGCTTTTGCAGGTGCAGCTAAGACAGATCGTAGCAAGCTTAACATTGAGAATATTAAGAACTTTGCAGACACAGTAGATATCGAGCTTATTCGTCCACTTTACGACAAGCAGATCATGTGCAACATGGCAATTGCAGAGGAGGGTATGACAGGTAAGTATGGCCTTGGTATTGGTAAGGTTCTCATGTCCTACAACTCCGAGGGTGTATTCCAGCAGATGAAGGCATATGCTGCTGCAGCATCTGAGGCAAGAATGGGTGGTTGTGATATGCCAGTTATTATCACATCTGGTAGTGGCAACCAGGGTATTGCATCTTCTGTTCCTGTTATTATTTATGCAAGAGAGAAGAATATCCCAACAGAAAAGCTTTATAGGGCTCTTGCTTTCTCCAGCCTTTTGACCATTTTCCAGAAGGAGTTCATCGGAAAACTTTCTGCATTTTGCGGAGCAGTTTCTGCCACATGTGCAGCAGGTGCAGCCATTACATATATCGAAGATGGATCTAAGGAAGCTATTGAGGACACAATCGACAACACATTGGCCAACTGCCCAGGTGTTATTTGTGATGGTGCTAAGGTATCTTGTGCAGCTAAGATTGCATCTTGTTTGGATGCAGCTATTTTGGGCCATTACTTGGCAATCCAGGGTAAAGCATATGCAGCAAACGAGGGTATCCTTATGCAGGAGGCAGAAGGAACCATTAGCTGTGTAGGTCATATTGGCCGAGTGGGAATGCGCCAGACAGACAAGGAAATCATCAAGCTGATGCTCGGCAGATAAGGAAGAAAATAGTTTCTAAAATTATTAAAAAATATTGTTGACAAATGCTTGTTCTAGGGGTATATTATCTAGGCGCGTTTGCGCATCATATGTCGTGTGGAGAAGTCGCCTAGTCTGGTCGAGGGCGCACGACTGGAAATCGTGTAGGCGTCAAAAGCGTCTCGAGGGTTCGAATCCCTCTTTCTCCGCCAGGAAATCGTCATTTCAGAAATGAAATGGCGATTTTTTTATGCTCTGAAAAGTGTATAATGTAATTGAGCAAAGCAGAGCTTTGAAGTGTTAAGTGAATGTATCTATGATCTAATGGTTGCTATAGTGCGCAAATCAGAACAAAAACCTTTTGTCCATAGCAATATAGAAATACTAGGGAGGACTTGATATGAAAAAGATAGTTAGCATAGTTCTTTTGATAATTTTGATTCTGTCTGGCTGTTCACAGAACACAAGCGCCTTTTACAAGATGGATAATGGAAATATTTCTAACTTTCTTAAAGAAGAGTATGAATTGCTTGCAAATGAAGGTGTTTTAACATATTTTGGTGAACTTGAGTTTCAGGGATCTGTTGAGGGTGAAGATAAGACAAGCTCTCACCTTGGCTTAGCATACCAAACAGGAATGTTTTCCATTAAGGATGGAAATGGTAATCTTCTAGTTAGATATCTTCCTGATAATGAATGGTATTCCATATACCGTAAGGTAGGGTTGCCAGAATTTGATTATTCTGTTGAAAATTGTGATAGGTTAGAGATTGTTTTTAAAACAGATGATGTAGAGAATCATTCCAATTGTAAAAAAGGAATGTTTAATACAGAAGAAATCGCGTATTTTTTGGCAGATGTTAGGTCTCAAAAGAGCCCTAAAGAAGCAGGGCTTTACGACCTTGTAACGAAGCCCAATGGCATACTTGAAAATTGTTATTTATATGCAGTTGTATATGGATTCTTTGAAGAAGAACCAGGCGTAGCAGTTCCTATGGAAGTTACTTCATACAATGATAAAGCATATTCTATTTCTATAGAGGGAAAAGAGTATGTTTTGCCAGAAACTTGGATCCAAAAGTTGCAAGAAAATTAAAAAAGGAAAATTGCAGAAAAAGTCTACTAGCGCAGCGGCTCACTAGCGAGTGAAACGAGCGGATACTAGCTAGCAACGCAGTTGCGGCTCACTAGGACCGAAGGTCCGACTCACTAGCCGAAGGCGGTTCACTAGCGAATGCAATGAGCAGATACTAGCAAGCTTTGCTTGCGGCTCACTAGGACCGAAGGTCCGGCTTACTAGCCGAAGGCGGTTCACTAATCACTAAAACCGGAGGTTATCATGCTTTACACAAGCCTAACTAAAAAGGCACTTAAACTTTGTTTTGAGGCACATAAGGACCAGGTGGACAAGATTGGTCTCCCATACGTGTTTCATCCATTTCATTTGGCAGAACAGCTAGACGATGAAATAGCAGTGACATGTGCCCTTCTGCATGACGTGGTGGAGGATACAGATACAACTTTTGAAGATCTAGCTAATATGGGTTTCTCAGCAGAGGTTCTAGATGTGCTTAAGTTGCTTACTCACGAGCCGGAAGTGCCTTACATGGAGTACGTGGCTGCTATTAAAAAGAATCCAATTGCAGTGCAGGTCAAGCTTCAGGACCTAAGGCATAACAGTGACTTGACACGACTTGATGTGGTGGATGACTATGCAAAGGCAAGGCAAGAGAAGTATCTTAAGGCCATGGCGTTTCTGTTGGATCAGGAATAAAAACAAATTCGGAAATTCCGTATTTCTGTCTGCATGAAGCCGGAAATTGTCTAAAAAGGTGGATTTTCCTACAAAAAACATCAAAAATGCTTTAAAAGCAAGGCTTTTGGTTGACTTACATACTACTATAGTTGTAGAATTAACTTAAGTTTTACAGACTACATATAAATAGAGATTCGTTGGAGGTAAACATGAACAAGAATGATTTAGTATCTGCTGTAGCAGTTAAGGCAGGTCTTAGCAAGAAGGATAGTGAAGCAGCAGTTAACGCTCTTTTGGCTACTGTTGAGGAGACATTGGTTCAGGGTGAGAAGGTTGTTCTCGTAGGTTTTGGTACATTTGAGGTTAAGGAGAGACCAGAGAGACAGGGACGTAATCCTAAGACAATGGAGAACATTACAATTCCTGCATCTAAGACACCTGTATTTAAGGCAGGCAAGGGTCTTAAGGACAAGGTTAACGGTTAATCGTAAATTTGAACTTTTAGATTCGGCGCTTCATTAGAGGTGCCGAATTTTTTTGGAGATTACATGCAATATGAACTTATAGCCACATCAACCTTTGGTATTGAAGGTATTTTGGCAGACGAACTTACAGAAAAGGGATTTAAGCGCCTTCGCACAGAGAATGGCCGTGTTGTTTTTGCTGCAGATTCTGACAATCTTACAGAGACTGTTGCTAGAGCAAACATGACGCTTAGAACAGCAGATCGTATCTTAGTGCATGTAGGCACATTTGAGGCACACACTTTTGACCAGCTTTTCGATGGAGTAAAGGCACTTCCTTGGGAAAAGTGGATTTGCAGAGATGGCAGATTCCCTGTTGAGGGCAGATCTAACAAGAGCGATCTTTTCAGCGTTTCTGATTGCCAGGCTATTACCAAGAAGGCTATTGCTACTAGACTTAGTGGCGCATATGGGATCGACTGGCTTCCAGAGAGTGGACCTTTGTTCAAGGTAGAGGTAGCAGTTGCCAAGAACATGGTAACTTTGACTTTGGACACCAGTGGAGCGGGCCTTCACAAGAGAGGATACAGACCAGAGGTATCTCAGGCACCTATTAGAGAGACATTGGCAGCAGCCATTATTATGTGTTCTAAGTGGAATCCTAAGAGACCTTTCATGGATCCATGCTGTGGTTCTGGTACATTCCCAATCGAGGCAGCTATGATGGCAGCAAACATTGCTCCTGGTATTTACAGAGACTATGATGCTGAACAGTGGCCATGCATCGACAAGGCTAAGTGGGATGAGATTCGTCAGGAGTTAAAGGATCAGATAATAGAACCTGAGGATTTGCACATAATAGGAACAGATATTGACGACAGCGTAGTTAAGAGAGCACGTAACAATGCAAACAGAGCCGGTGTTGGTCAGTACATCCATTTCCAGAGAGCAGATCTTAGGGATGCAAAGTCCAGATTCTCCTACGGCACAATTGTATGCAATCCACCATATGGTGAGCGAATTGGTGAGCAGAGAGATGCAGAACTTCTGTATAAGAGACTTGGCAAGGTATACGCAACAGAGTTTGAAACATGGTCTTGTCACGTGATTACACCATGCGACAAATTCGAAAAGCTCTTTGGCAAGGAAGCTTCCAAGAAGCGTAAGCTCTTTAACGGCAGAATCAGGTGCGATTTGTATCAGTTCTTCGGCCCTAAGTTAAAGCGCGCTCCTGGCCCTAAGGTTGCACCACAGGATAATATGGAGAAAAATGTAGTCACAGACTAAAAATTGTGCTACTATACATTTTGAATTTTTGAGCCATAGGGAGGTATTTGATATGGCAAAGGTTACTAAGGATATGATTGTTGGCGAAGTTGTAGCTATGAACGCTAAGATGCCCATGGTATTTATTGCAAATGGTTTGTTCTGCTACGGTTGCCCTTCTGCTTCCGGTGAGACACTTGAGGATGCATGTGCAGTTCACCAGATCGACTGCGACAAGCTTTTGGCAGATATCAACGAGGCATTGGAGGCTTAATCCTCATCGCTTTAAGCAAACGTTACTATAGAAGAGCTAGGATGAAAAGTTCTGGCTCTTTTTATTTGCCTTTTGGTTGATATTTTGAACTTTTAGCATACACTAAGAGTATATGTATTGCGTTATAGGAGGAGTCAAAATGGCCATGGAAAAGAGTCGCATTTTGGATTTGTACAAGAAGAAAATTATTACTCTGGAGGAGGCAATCGAGCTTCTAGAAGCCATGGGTATGGAGATGCCAGAGGATGAGATTCGCCAGGAGGATAAGGACCGCCCAAATGCATCTAGCAAGGCTAAGCAGTTTGCGGAGTCTGTTAAGGAAGAGGCAGAAAGCTTCTTTAATTCGACTAAGGAGTTTTTTACCAGCGAAAAGTTTAAGAATGCCACAGAAAAGACTGCAAACACAGTTAAGGATATGTGCACTAGTCTTTTTAACTCCGCCAAGAAAACATTGGATTTTCTCGATATGGATATTGTGGCATCTGACGATGATGCAATCCACGTAGATGTATATAGTGGTGACAGAGATAATTTACAACTTATTAAGCAGGATACATTGGAACTAGCAGGGAACAAGGTCAAGATTTGCGATAGGGCAGTTGAATCTAGCACACGAGTTAATGTTGCAGATGATTCCACTAAGCTTGTGGTTAAAGTTCCTGATTCCGTAGTTTTGAATTTGCAGCGTAGTAGGGGTGGCAAGACAGTTCTTGGTATTACACCAGTAAGTAGCAAGATTTCACTTAGTGGAGCAAATAGCTTGGTGGGACAAGTGCTTTTGAAAGACACAAGTATTGAGGAGTCCGGAGCATCTAAGGTTGAGGTTAAGGGTTTAGCAGGTAAGGTTTCAGTGAATATGTCTGGTGCTTGTTCTTTAGATGCCCAAGAGGCAAGCTGCTCTGAATTGAGAGTTATTTTGTCTGGAGCGTGTTCTTGTGTGGTTCAGTCTGGACAGATTGAGTCAGTAGACGTTAAGGCTTCCGGTGCATCTTCTGCAACAATTAGCTGCATTGTGGAACAGTGCAGAGCGGACGCGTCTGGTGCTACTAGCATCCACCTGTCTAAGGTGAACGGGAATTTTGATCAGCGCACATCTGGAGTTAGTTCCATTAGCACTGCAGGGGATTAAATAGATAATGTCCAAGAGGGTCTTCGGCCCCTCTTTTTTGTGGAGAAAATGGCCTTTATTCCACTCTTTGCTCAGTTGTGATTTATAGGGAAAGATGATATACTTTCAAATTGGTTACATATGAGTATTTATAGCTTTTATTAAGGTGGTTATATGAAGAGATTATTTACATCTGAGTCAGTTACAGAGGGACATCCCGATAAAATTTGTGATCAGTTATCAGACGCAGTTCTTGATGCGATTTTGGCAGAGGACAAGATGGCACGTGTTGCTTGTGAGACATTGGCTTCCACAGGTACTATCGTAGTTGTTGGCGAGGTTACAACATCTGCATACGTTGATATTCAGTCCATCGTTCGTAAGACAATCGTAGACATTGGATATGATCGTGCTAAGTATGGTTTCGACGGACATACTTGCGGTATTCTCACATCCATTCATGAGCAGTCCCCAGATATTGCTATGGGCGTTAACAAGGCTCAGGAGCAGAGAGAGGGCGATGAGGATACATACTCCGTTACCGGTGCTGGTGACCAGGGTATGATGTTTGGTTACGCTTGCAACGATACACCTACATATATGCCAATGACAGCATATTATGCACATCAGCTTAGCATGAAGATGGCTGAGGTTCGTAAGTCTGGCCTTTGTGCATGGATGAGACCTGATGGTAAGTCTCAGGTTACAGTAGAGTATGACGAGAATGACAAGCCTATCCGTATTGATACAGTTCTCTTGTCCACACAGCATTCTCCAGAGGTTACTCAGGAGTTCATTCGTCAGGAGATTATTGAGCACGTTATTAAGCCAGTTATGCCAGCAGAGCTCATGGACGAAAATACTAGAATTTTGGTTAACCCCACAGGTCAGTTCGTAATGGGCGGCCCTGGTGCAGACTCCGGTCTTACAGGACGTAAGATTATCGTAGATACATACGGCGGTGTAGGCAGACACGGTGGCGGTGCATTCTCTGGTAAGGACCCAACTAAGGTTGACCGTTCCGCAGCTTATGCAGCTAGACATGCAGCTAAGAACGTAGTTGCAGCAGGATTGGCTTCTAAGTGTGAGATTCAGCTTGCTTACGCTATCGGCGTTGCAAAGCCAGTTTCCATTAGAGTAGATACATTTGGCACAGGTATTCGTGCTGACGAGGAGATTGCAGATATGGTATCAAAGCTCTTCGACATGAGACCTGCAGCTATTATTGATAGACTTGACCTTCGCAGACCTATTTACAAGAAGACTGCTGCTTACGGACACTTCGGTAGAGAGGATGCAGACTTCACTTGGGAATACCTTGATATGGTAGACGCTATTAAGGAGTATTTTCAGATTTAATTGATTTTGGAGGAAGCAATGTATAAGTCAGACATTGAAATTGCACAATCAGTTGAGATGAGACCTATTGTGGAGATTGCAACCACAGCAGGTATTGAAGACCAGTATCTTGAGCAGTACGGTAAGTACAAGGCTAAGATTGACCTTAAGTTGCTCAAGGAGAGTTCTAGACCAAACGGTAAGCTTGTACTTGTTACAGCTATTACTCCTACTCCAGCAGGAGAGGGTAAGACTACTACCACAATTGGTTTGGCAGATGGTCTTCGCAAGATTGGTAAGAATGTTTGCGTTGCTCTTAGAGAGCCTTCCCTTGGACCCGTATTTGGTGTAAAGGGTGGTGCCGCTGGTGGTGGTTACGCACAGGTGGTTCCAATGGAGGATATTAATCTGCACTTTACAGGCGACTTCCATGCAATTGGCGCAGCTAACAACTTGTTGGCAGCCATGCTGGATAACCATATTTTCCAGGGTAACGAGCTTAATATTGATCCTACTAAGATTACATGGCGTCGTTGTGTTGACATGAACGACAGACAGCTTAGATTCGTTCAGGATGGTTTGGGCGGTGGCAAGAATGGTGTGCCAAGAGCAGATGGTTACGATATTACAGTAGCATCTGAGATCATGGCAGTGCTTTGCCTTTCCAATTCTCTCACAGACCTTAAAGAGAGATTGGCAAACATTATCGTTGGTTACACATATGACGATAAGCCTGTTACATGTGGACAGCTTAAGGCAGCAGGAGCTATGACAGCTCTTCTTAAGGAAGCTCTTAAGCCTAACCTTGTACAGACATTGGAGGGAACTCCAGCTATTGTACACGGTGGTCCATTTGCAAACATTGCTCACGGCTGTAACTCCATTATGGCTACTAAGATGGCCATGAAGTTGGCAGACTATGCAATTACAGAGGCTGGATTTGGCGCTGACCTTGGCGCAGAGAAGTTCTTGGATATTAAGTGCCGCATGGCAGGACTTACACCTTCTGCAGTTGTAGTTGTTGCAACAGTTAGAGCTCTTAAGATGCACGGTGGTGTTGCTAAGACAGACCTTGGCACAGAGAACTTGGATGCTCTCAAGGCTGGTATTCCAAATCTTCTTAGACACGTATCTAACATTAAGAATGTATACAAGCTTCCATCTGTTGTGGCAGTTAACAGATTCCCAACAGATACAGATGCTGAGATTCAGCTCATTATCGACGAGTGTCGCAAACTTGGTGTTAACGTTGTATTGTCCACAGTTTGGGCAGACGGCGGCGAGGGTGGCAAGGCCATGGCAGAGGAAATTGTTAGACTTTGCGAGGAGCCCAACGACTTCACATATAGCTATGAGTTGGATGGTTCCATTAAGGATAAGATTCACGCCATAGTTACTAAGGTTTACGGCGGAGACGGCGTACAGTACACAGAGGAGGCTGAGGCACAGATTGCCAAGCTTACAGAGATGGGCTTTGACCACGTTCCTGTATGCGTAGCCAAGACTCAGTACAGTTTCTCAGATGACCAGACTAAGCTTGGTGCACCAGAGGGCTTCACAGTAACAGTACGTAACGTTAAGGTGTCTGCAGGTGCTGGATTTGTGGTTGTACTTACAGGTTCAATCCTCACAATGCCAGGACTTCCTAAGGTGCCAGCTGCTGAGAAGATCGACGTAGACGAGGACGGAGTTATCTCAGGTTTGTTCTAAATTAAAAAATAAAACTCAAGGACTGCTTAATATTAATAGGCAGTCCTTTTTGTATGTCAAAAAGAAGGATTTTGCATATGTTAATCCAAAGGGTTTGGTGGCGCATATGGCAGAAATTATTGGGTCCTTGGCAGTTGCTATTACAGTTTTGTTTGGATTGCTTGCTTTGTTTAAGGCTATTTTCTGGGAAGACAAGTTTCATGAGGATGGCCCAGATAAATTAGTGCATAAGGACTAGGCTTTTAGTATAACAATGGCTTTGTGAGTGTCTGCAATGCATTTGCCAGTTGTAGTGATTTCATCTGTAAGGCTACGAGTGGCTTCGCTTATGGCAGAATAAGCGCTGGCGGTAGACGCCTTGCCTTCGGTCATGGTGCTGATTCCTAGGGCAAGAGCAACCTGAGTTGTCCAAAGAGGGAAGATGTTGTCGTTTATGCTGTTGATCCTATCAAGTAAGGCTATGGCAGAGTCTCTTAGGAGAAAAATCTGCGTTGCAGTCTGCTGGCAAACAAGCTGGGATGTTTCTAGGTCCGAAAGTTTCATTTCTAGTCTGTGCATAAGGTTTGGGTCCATTTCCTGAAGGTCGCATTGAGATATGTGGTACTTGCAAGCCTCTAGGGTTACAGAAATGGTCTGGAATATGTGCAGATTTTGCTCATTAATATCCTCAAGAAGGGAAATGGAGCGAATTAGACTTCGTCGATTAGTATCTAAGTTGGCAGAGACCCTAGCAAGTTCGATTTTGAGTATGTCGTATGCATCACCTATGCGTTCCTTGGAATTAGGCTTAGATAGGGCCTTGCCATGGCGAAGCATGCGACTAAACTTTGTAACGTGTTTGGCAACTTTTGTTATTTCATCTAAGGCTGAGTCTAGATCAGTTTCTAAGGCTACGGAGACAAGTTCTGAAGATACGTCGCCTACATTGGAAAGGGCGTTGTTTCCTATGGATAAAATCCCATCTAATGAAGATAAATCCATCTGTTCTGCCATATTCTGTGCAGAGGATAATAACTCTTGGGTAAGTGGCTTGGTGTATTCTGTAATATCTGGAAGTTTGCTCATATAGGTCCTCTTTAATTTAGGAGTGAACTACCACTAAGCTAAAGCTTACTGGCTTCTTGCTTCAATGTCCTCGCAACCTACTAACTCCACAAGCGTGACTTCGGGTAGTTCCTACCCTAGTTGTTTTCTTTATATTATACAGACAGCATTCTAAGTCCCTCT
>JAFYSJ010000035.1 GCA_017559445.1 Clostridia bacterium | reverse complement strand
TTTCTCTTTCTATTAGTGTAAGATGTTTGTAATGACTCATATTATTCTCCCGATATTAAATTGTCTTCGCAAACACTATTATATCAGGAGTATGAGTCATTTTAATTTTCTAGGTGTTGCACTTAGATTGTAAATTCAAGCTCTATAAAAAGCTATGTAATTGTTTACTACTAACTTACGAATGCTTTTATCCTTTACATACTCATTATTAATATACGAACAACTCTCGGGGTAATTACAAACACGATTGAAAGCATGCTCAAAATCATCAATCTGTCTTAATGCTGCTGTAGGGTTACAGAGTTCAATTGCAATATATTTGAATATTTCCTCCATATCAGCCTGTGCTAAAGGAAATATTTTTAATTTATACTTCCTTTCCATACTTTGCCCTCATGGATTCAAAGAAAGCCTTTCCCTCCATCGGTTCGGCACCATTTTCTATACCATCAAGTCCAGCATTAATAAGTGTTGCAGCCTGGACCTTCGCAAACATCTCCTCATACAACTTAATACTCATCATAACAGCTTCGCCATAGCCATTCTTTGTAATAACAATTGGCACCTGACTCTCCTGACATGTTTTCATAATATTAGCTGTATTCTTCAATTCATTAACTGGAATAATTTTTGGCAACTGTTGAGTCATACTATCCTCCAAGAAAATAATATACCTTAATTATGGTCTAATTATACCATTTAAAATAATTTTACACAATAAAAAACGCACCCAGTAGGATGCGTTCATGTATCTACAAAATAATTATTCCTTAATTGTATCTACTGTGGAAATAGCCCACTTCTTAATAAGGATCTTAGTTCCATCGATACCTGTCTCGATTGTAACCTCATCATCCTTAATGTTAACTACTGTACCAACGATACCAGCGTTAGTTGTAATCTTATCGCCAACGATGAGAGCATTGCGCATCTCCTGCATCTGCTTGTTACGCTTCTTCTCGGGACGAAGCATCACGAAGTAAAACAAACCAAACATAATTGCAATCATGAAAAGAGATGTCAAACCGCTACCTGTAGGCTGTGTTGTATCTGTCAAAAAGTTCAAGAAATTCATAGTAACCTCCAATTGAATTTACAAAATAATATCTGCTTTTTAATGCTTTTGCAAGTAAAGTAGTGCAAACGATAAAATGTTCACACTCTCTTTTAACTTACTTGTAAACGTCTGTCTTATCCTTGTTGTTCTTCTGCAAGCCCTGTCCGTACTTTGCATAGAACTCTTCTGCGAAATCGCCAAGACGATCGTTTGCAATGGCCTCACGAACCTTTTCCATGAGCTTAAGCAAGAAGTGCAAGTTATGCCATGTTGTAAGTCTGAGACCCAAAAGCTCATTTGCCTTAATAAGGTGGCGAACATAAGCCTTTGTGTAATTTCTACATGCGTAACAGTCGCACTCAGGATCCATAGGAGTAAAGTCACGCTCATACTTCTTGTCGCGAACGATGATTCTACCCTGAGATGTCATGATAGTTCCGTTTCTACCAATTCTTGTGGGATATACACAGTCGAACATATCAATACCACGCTTTGCACCCTCAATAAGGTAACCTGGTGTACCTACACCCATAAGGTATCTTGGCTTGTCCTCAGGAAGGTAAGGAACTGTTGCCTCCAAAATGTCGTACATAAGGTCAGCAGGCTCGCCTACGCTGAGACCACCAATAGCATATCCTGGGAAATCCATTGCTACTGTGCGCTTAGCACTCTCAACACGCAAATCCTTGTACATGCTACCCTGAACGATGCCGAACAAGGACTGGTTCTCCTCGTTGTGGTGGTGATCCTTACATCTCTGTGCCCAGCGAAGTGTCATCTCCATGGATCGCTTAGCATAGTTGTAATCACAAGGATATGGTGTGCACTCGTCGAAGCACATGATGATGTCGGAACCCAAGTTGTGCTGGATGTCCATGGAAACCTCAGGGGAAATGAACTTAGAGGATCCATCAATGTGACTACGGAAATATGCGCCCTCTTCCTTAATCTTACGAATACCGCCAAGGGAGAAAACCTGGAATCCGCCGCTATCTGTCAAAATAGCACCTGGCCAGTTTTCAAACTTATGTAATCCGCCTGCCTCTGCAACGATGTCGTCACCTGGACGCAAATGCAAGTGGTATGTGTTACCCAAAATAATCTTAGCACCCATGGATACCAATTCCTCTGGGGACATGCCCTTAACTGTACCCTGTGTACCTACAGGCATGAACACTGGAGTCTCAATATCTCCATGAGGTGTGTGCAATACGCCAAGACGTGCGCCTGTTTGCTTACATACGTGCTTTAACTCATATGTTACTGCGTGTTTCATGTATATCTCCTAAAATTATTGTTCGTTCTCTAGCCGAAAGCGTTTCACTAGCGTAGCGGTTCACTTGCAACGCAGTTGCGGCCTACTAGCGAATGCAATGAGCGGTTACTAGCAACGCAGTTGCGGCTCACTAGCGCAGCGGCTTACTAGCCGAAGGCGATTCACTAGCGAAGCGGTTACTAGCAACGCAGTTGCGGCTCACTAACGAGCTTTGCTCGTGGCTCACTAGCACCAACGGTGCGGCCACTAGCGTAGCGGCTTACTAGCTAATAAACATACTATCTCCAAAACTGAAGAACCTAAACCTGCTATCTACAGCTCTTTTGTATGCTGCCATTACATTTTCCTGACCTGCAAATGCAGAAATCAACATAATCAAAGTGGACTTTGGCAAATGGAAGTTTGTAATAATTCCATCCACAGCCTTGAACTTGTATCCAGGATAAATAAATATGCTTGTTGCTCCATCCATTGGATGCAAAATACCATTTTCGTCAGATGCAGACTCCAAAACTCTTACGTCTGTAGTTCCTACGGCAATAATTCTACCACCCTTGGCTCTGGCGCTGTTTATGATATCACATGCCTCCTGAGTAATTGAGAACCTTTCACTGTGCATTACGTGATCCTCAACAGTCTCTGCCTTAACTGGTCTAAATGTACCAAGTCCAACGTTAAGTGTAACTTGTGCCTTGTGGATACCTCTTCTCTCCAACTCTTCCAGAATCTCTGGTGTGAAATGAAGGCCTGCTGTTGGAGCTGCTGCAGAACCGGGAACCTTAGCGTACACTGTCTGGTAGCGCTCCTTGTCCTCTAATCTCTCTGTAATGTATGGTGGCAATGGAACATTTCCAACCTGCTCCAAAATCTCAAGGAACACACCGTCGTACTCAAAACGAACGTGTCTATTACCTGTTTCGTCAATTGCCTCTACCACGCAGCTCATGAGACCATCACCAAATGTGAATCTATCTCCAATTTTGCATCTGCGGCCTGGCTTTACGATAACATCCCAAAGGTCACCACCCAAGTCATTAAGAAGAAGGAACTCAACTGGTGTTCCATTTGTCTTAATGCCGAACAATCTGGCAGGCAAAACTCTAGTATTGTTAAATACTAGGCAATCTCCCTCCTTGAGGTAGTCCAAGATGTTATAAAAATGGTCTTCTTTTGTTTCGCCGGACTGGCGGTCAAGTACCATAAGCCTAGAATCACTACGCTTCTCCATTGGATGCTGCGCAATGAGTTCTTCTGGCAAATAGTAATCAAAATCGTTTACTAACATTATTTAACTGTTGCTCCTGAATAATAGTGCTCGAGAATTTCAACATAGGAATAGCCCTTGTTTCCAAGTGCAATGGCGCCGTCCTGGCTCATTCCAACTGCGTGGCCCCATCCCTTACCAGAGAATCTAACCTGGCCCTTAGCCAATGTGCTAACTACAGTCTTGCAACCAACCTCACCGCTATATGGAAGCTCTGTCTTGAAGAAGCTGTCCACAACAGTGTTATTGTTGTTGCCTGGGAAACCTACATAGTCATGCAAATAGTGACCTGTGAATGGTGCTGGGTTGATGTTGGCGAACTTAAGATTTGTGCCGTCAATCTCCTTGAGCTTACCGTTAATGGCCATTTGCAAATTAGTATATGTAATAGTTCTGATGAAACTCCTATTTGTCTTAACTGCAGAAGATACAGGATCCTTAGTTGTAATGCTGTTACCAGCCTCTGCTGTAATTGGGTAGTACAATGTGGCTGTGCCGTCGCCGTTACCCACCTCAACTGTAAACTGCTGGCTGTAAAGATCCATCTTAAAACGACAGTCGCTGTTTGTATATGTCTTAGAACCGTTTGTGCCAACGAAGGTCATGGAGTAAACACGTCCTGCATTTGTGACCTTGTTAATCTTAACCTCTGTAATGTCTCCAATGTTAACACCATAAGAAAGAAGCTGAGCCTTAAGAGTTGCAGCAGAATATGTAATAGTCCATGTATACAGATAAGATGACTTTGACTCAAATGTAGAGTCTACGCTCTTAAGATAATCTAGCTCCGCTCCGCCAAATGCGTACTTAGGATTCTCTGTGAATCCATTGGCGCAGCTAAAGTAATAAGTCTCTGCGGGCTCATTGTTGTACCAAATAATCTGTCCTGCTGTGGCATTTACTGCATTGTTACATGCTGTGCTCTCGTAGTTGATTCCCTTGTAAACCTGATCCTGAACTGTGTCAGAAACATGGAAGTTGTATTTAGGATACTTCATGCCAGTCTTAACTGTAAATGTACGTGCTGCTACAGCCTGTGCCTTAAGAGCCTCAGTTGGAGCTGTTGCACCAATTTCGTTAGGTACAACTCCGTACAAATACTGTTCAAACGGAACCACATTAACAACTGTCATATCACTGTCAGAGAATCTGCGGAACTCGATATTACCTCTGTATGTCTTAGATGCAGTGTCGTTAAGTGTCAAATATCCAGAAGATGTGGGGCAAACCAAAAGGCCTGTGCCACTAAGATCAAAAACAAATGTAAGCTGATTATTGTTGTAACATCCAATACGAGTAGCGGAGGGTGAAACAACAGATGCTGTAAGACCAAGGTCAATCATCTGCTGAACTGCTACCTCTGCATCTGCCTTGCTGGAGAAATTGCCGCTCCAAATGTTCCATGTGCCTGTGTACACAATGTAAGATGAAAGGCCCATGTCTACCAAAGTCTGCTGCATGAGAACTGCGGATGCATATGTGTCGTATGCGGTCGCCACTGCAACGTGGTATGTGTTAACCATCTTCTCGCACACAACATACTTGTCATATCTAGGACCAAGTTCCATAACCTGGCTACCCATAGCAATTGCCAACATAACGCCAGAGGAGTTAGAAACCTTCATGGAAGAAACTGGACCATTACCGCTGTAATGTCCCTTAAAATACAAGCCTACTCTAACTGTATCAGGGAAAGTTACTGCAGCAAGTGCGTCCTGTGAGGGTACACCAACCACACCTACGACAAGCGCAAGTGTCAAAATAAATGCTAAAATGCGTCTCTTCATGGCTCTCCCCTCTTATATACTATAATCCAATGCTATTTTAACATCAAAAAACTCCTTATACAACTTGAAATCTACAAAATGAGACATGGTTTTATGTGGTACTTAAGGCAATAAAATGCTATACTAACTAAAGCACTTTTATACGTTTAAGGAGCTATTATGATTGGTATTGTTACACTTAATCCTTGCATAGATAAATCAGTCCGCTCCTCCACTCTCGGAGGCACAGGCTTCATTAATGTTACAGATACACACTACATCACAGGTGGTAAGGGACTTAACGTTTCCAGAGCCCTTAGAACATTGCACACAACACATCGTGGCATCACAGCAATTGGCGGTCCCAACGGTCAGCGCATCATAGACATGCTCGAGGCAGAGGGTGCACCTTGCTCTTACATCCACGTAACTCCCGAGACACGTACAATCACTACAGTTTTTGATAACAATGGCGATTGGGTTGCTTATAAGGAAACACCCGCTCCATGGACAGCAGAAGATGTGGCTTTAGTTGAGCGTAAGCTTAACATTTTCATGGAGGGGTTAGACATCCTTTGCATCTCTGGTTCCGTTCCTCCAGGATGCCCCAAGGACATTTATGCCAAGATGATTCGCAAGGCTAAAGAAATGGGCATTACAACTGTTTTGGACGCATCTGGCGCAGAGTTTGTACAGGGATTGGCAGCATACCCAGACTACGCAGTTCCCAACGATGAGGAGGTTGCAGCCTTCCTTGGATACGCTGTTAATACATGGGACGACAAGGTTCAAGCAGTTGAGGCCATGTTGAGAGCAGGCATCTCCCATCCTATTTT
Source organism: Clostridia bacterium (assembly GCA_017559445.1). Taxonomy (GTDB): domain Bacteria; phylum Bacillota; class Clostridia; order RGIG7378; family RGIG7378; genus RGIG7378. Next base: position 16,739 of record JAFYSJ010000035.1, on the reverse strand, counting down.
GACAATGGGCAAGGAGGGTTCCCTTTTCGGCTACTCCACAGAGGATACTTGCTGTCAGGTTATTTTTGTACACGGACCTACTGTTGAGACTGTTAACCCCACAGGTTGTGGTGATAGTTTCTTGGCAGGATTGCTCTATGGCTTAGATCAGGGCATGGACATGAAGAATGCCATGGCTTTTGCAGCAGCATCTGGCGCTTCTGACGCACGCTCCGCAGACGCAGGCGTAGTTTCAGTTCCCGAAATTTTAAAATACATTGAGGATGTTCAGTACGACATCCAGAATTAGGAGATACACATGACTAACAAAAAGACTTTAGGTGCTGTTGTAACATATACACTGATCAGCACAGTTGCACTCTCCCTTATTATCTCATTGACCTTTTTTATTTTCTGTAACAAGGCTTTTGATATTAAATTTAATTATCTCTTTAAGCCGATTACATTGTTTACATCCTTGAGTTTCCTGCAGTCTTTGGCTGCTGGTTTAGGTTTCAGAAGAAAGTACAAATTCTTATTCGAAGCCAGCATCATTACAATTTTGGCTTCCTATATCACACTTATTTTAAGCTTGCTTTCCTGCAACGGTGAAATCTGGTTGGGCGTAGTTTTCTATGCTGCACTTAGCATTCTCTCATCAGCCCTCCTCATTATTCTTCACTTTATTTTGGACATCCCATCTATTTGCAGAGGACTCAAGAGTTTCTTCACAACTCTCCCTGAAAAGAGATACGTAGCAAAGAACAAGAAGATTATTGACGCTCGCAACTTGCACAACGCAGCTGAGGACGAAATTATCAAAAAGGGTTAATCTATATGGATTCCTCTCTTTTAGGTTTTCTCGAACAATTTTCATATAGCCTAAACGTTGTTGACCAGACATTCAAATCCAGCTATGGATGTGAAAGAATTGCTGCTGCCCTTATCCACCTTAGCAAAAGGGTACAGGCAGATCCTACCAAGCTTCATAATTGCAAATCACTGCTTAACGAAAGCCTCAAATTCTTCCACCCTTTCCGCGGTATTGATTTGCCCATAATCACATCATACATGGCAACTGCCAATGACCCTAACTGGTATTTAAGCTCTGCTCTTAAGGCCTACGAATGCCTTAAGGCACATTTTCCCATGGGATATTTAGCACCTTCTTCAGCCATTGCCATGGAAACTGTTCCCTCTGACTTAATTCCTTCTAAAATTTCAGCCCTTAAGGGTGTTAGCCAATACTTCGGAAGCAAATACCCCATGTCTCAAAGAAGTGATAAGTTACCCTCTTTTCTCATGATTACCATGACAGAGGATCCCAACGAAACTGTCAAAAATGCAGATGCCCTGTATGAGCTAATTAGACCTAATCATAGATTCCATGCTTTCTCATACGCCACAGTTCTTTGCCTTGATTCAAAGGACAACGATACCAAGGCACGTGAGCTACATCAGTTCATCAATGCAGCTAAGCAACGTGGAACTCCTTTTGAGCCCACGTATTCCTATTCACAGTATATTGGATTCTTGTCTCTGGCCCCAATTCCAAACAAGGCTCAATTCTTTACAGATGTTGCCGAAGTTTCAAAGTGGATGACTTCTAATAGAAACTATTTATTTAGGTATGGCTTGTACTCTGGTTCACGTAACAACCTGGCTGCCCTATTACTGCTTTACTACTACGCAAGTCAAGGCTATAGTGAGCTTATAGACTACGCAATAATGTGCACATACGCATATGTCAACGCTGCTAGCATCCACGCCCACTCACAGAATTCTTCCAGCACATAACAACATAATATTTCAAATATTTTCACACGGTGATTTTGTACTTTCGTCAGAAACAACAACAATTTCCGTGTGTTTTTTTGTGTTTTTGTAATCTTACACAATGTTGGCAAAAAAGGCTTAAAACCATTGACTTTCAAGGGTTTTACGGCTATAATTTGGCCTAGTTAGTCGGTACTAACTTAGCAAATGTTAACAAGGAGGAGCCATGAATCTTAGAGATGCTTTAGACGGCAAGGAATACGTTATTTCAAGTATCGTTACAGATGACGAAGAGATGGATTCCTTCCTTTTCTCCCTTGGTTGTTTCCCTGGTGAGAAGATTACTGTTATTTCCCACCTTAGAGGCAGCTGCATTGTTGCTATTAAGGACGGCAGATATAACATTGACAATCAGTTGGCTTCTGCTATTCACATTTAGTACTTAACATGTGATCCTTGGTAGGGTCACATGATATTTTTGACTCTATCAGTTAGTTGAGACTAACCCAAATTCGCCCCAAGGTCCGCATGGACTTTACATATAGGAGGACTTTATTTTATGAGAATTGCTTTGACTGGAAATCCAAACTCAGGCAAAACAACAATGTATAACGCTTTGACAGGCCAGAACGAAAAAGTAGGTAACTGGGCTGGTGTTACTGTAGAACAGAAATCCCATGCCATTAAGGCTTCCCTCTCCGACAAGAAGGATATTATCGCAGTTGACTTGCCTGGCGCATACTCCATGTCCCCCTTCACTAGCGAGGAAACAATTACTAGCGACTACGTTAACAAGGAGCATCCAGATGTACTTATTAACATAGTAGATTCCACTAACCTTAGCAGAAGCCTTTTCTTTACAACTCAGCTTTTGGAACTAGGCATCCCCATGGTTATTGCCCTTAACAAGACTGACCTTAACAAAAAGAAGGATAACAATATCGACACATCCAAGCTTAGTGATCTTCTTGGTTGCCCTGTTGTAAATACAACAGCTAATAGATCCTCTGGTCTCAAGGAGCTTATTGAGGTAGCATCCTCCCTTGTTGGCAAGGAGCAAGTTGCACCATATAACCCAGGCCATGTAGATATGAACGACAAGGCTGCTGTTCAAGCTGCAGATCGCAGACGCTTCGCCTTTGTAGAGACAATCGTAGAGCAGGTTGAGTCCCGTAAATCCTTTACCAAGGACCTTAACCTCAGCGACAAGATAGACCGAATTCTCACTAACCGCTGGCTTGGTATTCCAATCTTTGCTGTTGTTATGTTCCTGGTTTTCCAGATTTCTCAGTCCGAGGGACCCCTTGGTCTTGGTAAGTGGTTAGAGGGAATTCTGACAGGACTAATCGACTCTTTCCAGGCATATGTGGCAGACCTTATGGTTAACACATCTCCTATTTTGCAGGCCCTTGTTGTGGACGGCATTATCGGCGGTGTTAGCGCAGTTATGGGCTTCCTTCCCTTGGTTATGATCATGTACTTCCTCATTGCTCTTTTGGAGGATTGTGGATACATGGCTAGAGTTGCCGTTGTTCTCGACCCTATTTTTAAGAAGGTTGGTCTCTCCGGCAGATCTGTTATCCCCTTTGTTATTACTGTAGGTTGTGCAGTTCCAGGCGTTATGGCCAGCAGAACTATCAAGAACGAGCGCGAGCGCAGAGCTACTGCCATGTTGGCACCCTTTATGCCATGCGGCGCTAAGATTCCAGTTATTGCCCTTATTGCTGGTTCCTTCTTTAACAACGCAGGATGGGTTAGCACTGTAATGTACCTCTCTGGTATTTTGCTCATTTTCCTCTGTGCCCTTTTGGTAAACAGAATTGCAGGATACAAAGCCAAAAAGTCCTACTTCATCATCGAGATTCCTGAGTACAAGATTCCTTCTTTGCTCGGTGCACTTAAGTCCATGATCAGCCGTGGTTGGTCCTATATCGTTAAGGCCGCAACTGTTATTTTGCTTTGCAACACCGTAGTACAGATCATGCAGACATTCTCCTGGAACTTCCAGGTCGCAGAGACAGCAGATGCATCTATTTTAGCAACAATTGCATCTCCCTTTGCATACATCCTAGTTCCAATCGTTGGTGTGCTTTCTTGGCAGTTGGCAGCAGCTGCTATTACAGGCTGTATCGCTAAAGAGAACGTTGTTGGCACATTGGCTGTTTGCTTCGCAGGTCTTAGCAACTTTATCGACTCCGATGAGCTTGCCATTATGGAAGGCGCTGGCGTAGAGGTTGCAGGCATCATGGCAATTACTAAGGTGGCAGCATTGGCTTACTTGGCATTTAACCTTTACACTCCTCCATGCTTCGCTGCAATAGGTGCAATGAATGCTGAGATGAAGAGTCCTAAGTGGCTCTGGGGTGGCATTGGTCTTCAGTTTAGCGTTGGTTTCACAGTTAGCTACTTGATTTACACAATCGGTACTATGATTACAAACCCAGCTAGCCTTAATATTGTAGCAGCAGTTGCAGGTCTCATTGCTATCGCCGTTATGGTAACTGCCATTGTGGCCGTTACTAAGCATAACGATAAGCATGCCTTGGCTGAAAAGCAGCTTGTAAAGGCATCAAAATAAAAGAGGTACGCAAATATGTATGATAACTATATCGTTATTGGCATATTGGTTCTGTTGCTTGGAAGCATAATCTTCTACCTAATTCGAGCAAAAAAGAAGGGGCAGAAGTGTATTGGATGCCCATATGCCAAGCAGTGTTCTGGCAAATGTGGAGACCATAACCAAACAGGTCATAACAACTAAATTTAATAAACGTCAGGGACAGCATTTTTGCTGTCCCTGTTTCTTTCGCCTTTGGTTTTAACTACAACATAAGATTATTTACTGTCTCAAAAAACAGGCGCCCATATGGACGCCTGCGTATTGTTTATTTAGTTAGACAAGAAGTAATCACTCTTGTAGCTGTATGTTGTATCCCACAGGATCCAAGAGTCATAACCTGCCTCATTTACGGCTTTGATCTGAGCACGAATCTGTTCTGTAGAATATTCCATATAGTAGCCAGAATTCAAATATTTGGCTGTGAAGGCCTGCAAGTAAGGTCTATATGCAGGAACTGTGTCACCAGCAGCTACCATCTGGTTATTGAAGTACTTAATGGAAGCCATTGCTGCCTTAATAACCTCGTAAGGATACAAGTCAGGCTTTGTGAACTTGTTGCCGTTAATTACGGAACCTACGCCGTTACCCATTGTGCCTGTGGAATCGTTAGCATAGTGGGAAGGATAAATCATAGGACAAACAGCGTTTACGTACTTACCGAACATAAGTGGATTCTGTCCAAGCCACAACTGGTCCTCTGTACCTGCTGCTACCTCGTAAATACCACCAAATACGTCCATCGCAATCGGTACACCTCTCTCAACAGTAATCTTCTGGTGTGCCATTTCTACGAAACCTGTAATAGCTTTCATTGCATCGCCGTTAGCTCTGCTGTACTCACCATAGTTTGCAGAAACTGTGGGGAATCTTACATAGTCAAACTGGATCTCGTCGAAGCCAAGATCTACAGCCTCAAGAGCAATGTCGATGTTGTATGTCCAAGACTCCTTCTCAAAGGGGTTGAACCATGAGCACATGATATTGCCTGCTGCTTCCTTGTATACATCTCCGTTGTCCTTAACAACAGCAAGCTTATAGTTGTTAAGCTTGGAACCGTTACCATCCTTAAATACGCTGATACGTCCAATTACATAAATGCCCTCTGCGTGGAGCTTGTTAATAACGTACTTAGCATCGTAAAGGCTAAGGAAGAATCCGTTATTCTTGATAACTGGAATGTTGGAGTTGTAGTAAACGTAACCATCTACTTCCTTAATGTCGATAACAACAGCGTTAAGCTCTGTGTTACGGCACCACTCAATAATTCTATTGAGGAAGGACTCCTGACCTACCATTGTACCTACGTAAATAGCCTTGATATCTGTTCTAATAGAACCCATTGGAGCTGCTGTAGGTGTTGGTGTAGATACAGGTGGGTTAGTAGGTGTTGTGCCAGTACCACCAGGTGTTGGTGTTGCTGTTGGATCACCTGTAATTCCACCCTGGTTGGGATCTACTGTAGGTGTTGGTGTTGCCACTGGAGTAGCTGTAATAACCTGTGGTGTGATCTCTGGGTTCTGCTGTGTGCCAACTGGAACAACGCCAGTAATGAGCATTACACAGAAAACAGAGACGAGACAGAGACAAATTACTGTAACTATCAATGGAATCTTTGAATTCATAAATCTCTCCTAAATATTTATATTACTCGATTAGAATTAACTTTATCACTTATACGCTGCATACGACTATCTGCATCTGCAATAATATCTGCACATGTCTTAAGCTCAACCTGTGTAGAAACATCCATAGTACCTTGGGACTTATAGTAAATACTGTGCTCAAGGCTGGCCCAAAACTCCATGGCCAATGTCCTAAGCTGTATCTCTATTTTAACCTGAGTCTGCTCTACCATATCAGTATAATCGTCCTTGCGAACTGTAATATACTCTGGCATCTCTAAACCTATATGGTAGCTACGGTAACCGTTCTCCTTAGGCTGACTAATATAGTCTCGCTCATATACAACAGCATTAGGATATGCTGCCTTGATTTCGTCTACTATAGTATACACATCTTCCATGAAAGGGCAAACTACCCTTATGCCTCCAACGTCATAAAGGTTCTCCCATGCTGACTGAGTGCTGACGGGAAAACCTTTACGCTGAAGCTTCTCAACAATGCTGGAAGCTGTCTTTATTCTACTGTATACCTGATGAATGTAACGATGCTTGTTAGCAGAGTGCAACCTCTTGCCAATCTTGTCCAAGCGATCTGTAACATCCTTAATAGCCATCTGATATATGAAAGTGTTCTCAAGTAATTCCTTCTCAATGGTGCGAATAGAATCCTGCTTAAAAACTTCTCCCATATGTCCCTCCTAGCTATGACTACTTACCATCAAAAACTTCTCTTGATGTGTTGATAATGATGCTATCACTATCTCCGTCATACTCCCAGAACATAATACCTGCCAATTTATTCTTAACAACATACTCTGCCTTGAGCTTAACGGACTCAGCATCATCATAGCAGATAAATGTGGAACCATCAAACAAATATGGAGCATTGTACTGAGAATCCCAATATCTAGTAAATCCAGAATTTGGGTTGTTTACAAGGTCCATAATCTCACTAAGGTCGATGTCCTTACAGCCACCTGTGAAAGTCTGTCCAAGACCATTGTTTGCCTTAGATGTAACTCCCTTAAACTCCTTGCCGTAAGCTGCTGCACCAACAATAATCTTGCTTGCTGGAACACCTGCATCCAATGCATATCTTACGGAAGAAACCATAGAACCATCCCATGTTCCAGAAGGAGCAGAGTAGTTTGTGTGGTGACCAGTTACATAAGACCAAGAACCATTGTAGTCATATGTCATAAGGTTAACATAGTCCAAATACTGGATTGCCTGCTTAACATTGATGCTGTCCTTCCAGTAGCCGTAATCAGCAGCTGCCGCAATGGTCAAAAGCATCTTGGAACCGTCGCTTGCTGTTCTCTGATTAAGAGCCTCTCTGAACTCCTTAAGGAGCCTTGTGAAATTGTTCTTGTCATTGTCGGAGTGAACAATGTCACCACCTGTTACTGGGTACTCCCAGTCAAGGTCAACACCGTCAAGCTGATACTTATCGATGAATGCCATTACAGAATCGATGAATGTCTTACGTCTAGTAGAAGATCCTGCCATCTGGCTAAATCCGTCTGCTCCCCAACCACCAATAGACAATACGATCTTAGTGTCTGGATCCTTCTTTCTGGCATCTGTAAGAATCTTCATCTTGTTATCTGCTTTTCTGAAGGTCATTGTGTAAGTCTCCTGATCAATGAGACCAAATGCAGCATAGATAATATCTACATTTTCAACGTCTTCCTGCTTCAAACCGCCATAGTTGCTATAGATGTATGTTGCTACAATCTTACCTGAGCTAGCAGATGATGTTGGCTTAGGTGTAGGAGTAGCTGTTGGCTTTGGTGTAGGTGTGGCTGTTGGCTTTGGTGTAGCTGTAGGAGCCACAGTTGGTGTAGGTGTACCTGTTGGTGCACTTGTTGGCGCACTTGTTGGTGCGTCTGTAGGCGCATTTGTTGGTGCATCTGTAGGCGCATTTGTTGGCGCGACTGTTGGTGTAGCTGTTGAATCTCCTTCAGGTGTGCTTGTTGCTGTACTTGTTGCATCAGCAGTAGGTGTTGCTGTGGAAACATCTGCTGTCTTGTCTGTTACACCACAGGAAACCATTACGCAAGCTGCCATAACAACAGCCAACATCAATATCAACAATTTAGAAATTTTCTTATGCATGTTCTCTCCTGTTTTAAATTACGCTCATTTATTTAGAAAGGAAATAATCGTAAGCTGTGTTAATGATGAAGCTATTCTCGTTATCACCTGCATACTCCCAGTACATGATACCGGCAAGTCCCTTAGATGTTACGTACTTAGCCTTGTAAAGTACAGACTCTGCATCATCGTAAACGATCAAATTCTTACCATCAAAAAGGTATGGTGCCTTAGCATCGTCATCCCAATATCTAACGTATTTACCTGCTCCAATCAAATCAACAATGTCGTTGAGACGAATATCTGTGCATCCGCCCTTGTACTTCTGACCAAGGCCATTGTTTTCCTTGCTAGAAACTGCCATAAAGAGCTTACCATAACCAGCAGCACCATAAACAATCTTGCTTGCAGGAACGCCAGCCTTAATAGCTGCCTCAACTGCCTGCATACCACACTGGTACTCATACCTGCCATCCCAGTTAAATGCAGAGTGGTTTGTGTGGTGACCTGTTGTATCAGACCAGCTACCAGCGTAGTCATATGTCATAAGGTTAACATAATCCACATATGGCATAACGGCAGCAACGTCAACACTGCGTCTCCAATAAGAGTTAGAAGCTGCAGCAGCGAAGGAAAGAATCATCTTGCCGCCATCATAAGCTGTTCTCTGATCAAGAGCCTCACGAAGTTCCTTCATAAGGAGTGTGAAGTTATCCTTGTCGCTATCGTGGTGAGCAATTTCGCCGCCGCTAACTGGATACTCCCAGTCAAGGTCAACACCGTCAAGCTTATACTTGTCAACGAAGTCCATAACAGACTGGATGAATGTGGCTCTGCCCTCTGCTGTGCGAGCCATCTGGCTAAATCCGTCTGCTCCCCATCCGCCGATAGAAACAACAATCTTAGTTGTCTTAACAATGTCTCTAGCCTCTGTAAGGTAGTGGAACTGCTCCTCATGGTCGTGATACATCTTGTTATCCAACTCGTTGATCAAACCAAAAGCTGCGAATACAATATTCATCTTAGCCATATCCTCTAAGCTAAGAGTTTCGTAATCGTTATAAATATAAGAAGCAACAATATATTTACTCTTCTCATATGCGCTGTAATTAGGTGTAGCTGTAGCTGTTGGAAGTGCTGTAGGAGTTGCGTCTGAGCCTCCTGCTGTTGTTACGTCATTGCCATTACATGCAACGAGCACAGTGAAAACTGTGAGCATAGCCAACATAAGTGCTACGATTTTAGTAAACCTTGTCTTCATAATTCCTCCCTATTATCCTTAAAAAGGCAGTTTTACCTTGTCATTTTACCTTCCAATTATTAAAAACAGATTATTGTGCCAAAATCTTTGAGATTTCAACATCTTTGGGATCCATCTTCTTGGTCATCTTAAGACCCTCTTCGATGTCATAATCCACAAGAACTCCATTTCTGTAACCAACAAGTCTGTTTTCCTTACCATTGTGCAAAAGCTCCACTGCAAAGTGACCCATACGAGATGCCATTTCTCTATCTCTAAGTGTGGGTGTACCACCTCTTTGGATGTGTCCCAAAATAGTAGGTCTAGCCTCAACGCCTGTGTACTTAGTAATAGCCTCAGACAACTGCTCTGTCATACCAACACCCTCAGCAACCACAACGATGAAGTGCTTCTTACCCTTGTTACGTGTCTCGATCAATGGACCAATAACGTCTCTATCGATATCGTAATCTTCCTCAGGAACCAAAACTACATCAGCACCAGCTGCCATACCTACCTGAGCTGCAATGTAACCTGCTCTACGTCCCATAACCTCAACTACGCTGCAACGGTCGTGAGAAAGGGAAGTGTCTCTAAGCTTGTCAATTGCATCCAAAGCAGTGTTCATGGCTGTGTCGAATCCGATTGTGTAATCTGTGCTAGCAATATCGTTGTCGATTGTGCCTGGAATACCGATTACAGAAATACCCTGCCTAGAAAGTGCGAGAGCACCCTTGTAACTGCCATCACCACCAATAACTACAACTGCATCAAGGTCAAAGATCTTAGCCATCTGAGCGCCCCTCTTCTGACCTGCCTCTGTTGTAAACTCAGCACATCTTGCTGTACCAATGAAGGTACCACCTCTCTGCAAAGTGTCACCTACGGAAGTAAAGCCTGCCTCCATGATCTCGCCATTAATAAGACCGGAGAAACCATGCTTAATCAAAGCCATTTTGTATCCGTAATGCAAACCTGTTCTAACAACTGCTCTAACAGCAGCGTTCATTCCTGGAGCGTCTCCTCCACTTGTCATTACGCCAATAGTCTTAATCTTGTTCATTCTATACTCCCTTCAGGACAACATTTTCTGCGCCCAACAAATCAATTAAGTTACTTACCACATCATCAGTTGGGTCAACCCAATAACTTCTGTCTGTGCCGTATTTTTTACCATTAATGTAAAGGAAAACAGCAGTATCGCCGTTATGACTTGCCAAAAAGTCCATCATATCCTGGCGATCCCTATCTGTAAAACCTTCTGGCAATCTCAAGTGGACTGTCTTTACCTTAGGTTCCACAGGCTGTGCCACCTCTGCCTTTGGCTGATATCTGCTCTGGTACTGCTTTGCTGGAATACCGCCCTTTACATCATCAATTGCGTAAATATCCCCTGCAATAACCTTGGTATCCTCGTCGTCTCTCTGGCTAATGTGCCCAGATACTACAACTATGCTACCTGCAGCCACCAGCTGCTTATATCTTTGCATAACCTTGGGGAAAACAATGACTTCCATTTCGCCATAATAGTCTTCCAATGTTACAAATGCCATCATGTCACCGTTCTTGGTAATCTTTGTCTTAACTGCGGAGATAATTCCGCCAGTTACCATGTTGGCACCATCTTCAAATGTATTGGACTCTCCTACTGTATCTGTAAGAGATGCCTCGTCCTCCACAACCTTAGTTACGTTCATGGATGTGAATGTGACAAGCTTATCCAAAACCTCTGTGTACTCGTTAAGCGGATGTCCAGATACGTAAATGCCAATGGAATCTCTCTCCATTTCAAGCAATGTCCTAAGTTCATACTCTGGGAGGTTAGGGTAATTCTCTGTTACCTCTGCCTCGTCCTCTTCGCCGAACAAAGAAATCTGGCCACTTAAGTTATGCTTACGCGAATCAGCCATGGAGTCCATAATGTCCTCAAAAACTGCCATTAGCCTAGATCTAAACACGCCAAAGCAGTCGAAAACGCCGCTCCTTACAAATCCTTCCACAACCTTTTTGTTAACAGCTGTGCCCTGAACTCTCTTGGCAAAATCTGCAAAACTAAGGTATGGACCATTATTCTTGCGCTCTGTAACGATGTCGTTACCTGGACCCTCTCCAACTCCCTTAATGGCAGCAAAACCGATTCGGATATTGGCTCCCTCTGTGGAGAATCTGCACTCAGAATGGTTAATATCTGGTGCTAAAATCTTGATTCCCATACGTTCACATTCCTTAGAATAGAATGCAATACGTCCAGAGTTAGAAATAAAGGAGTTAATCATGGCTGCCATGAACTCTACTGGATAGTAATGCTTAAGCCAAGCTGTGTAATAGCTAACTACAGCGTAACATGCGGCATGAGCCTTGTTGAAAGCGTAACTGGCAAAGGACAACATTTCCTCGTAGATATGCTCAGCAACATCCAAAGGCACTCCTCTAGCTACTGCACCTTCTACCTCCACTGTGCCATCCTCGTTCTTTTGTCCGTAGATGAACACCTGCTTTTCGGCTTCCATAACGCTGAGTTTTTTCTTACTCATGGCGCGGCGAATAAGGTCGGCTCTACCAAGGGAAAATCCTGCAAGTTCGCGGAAAATACGCATAACCTGCTCCTGGTAAATCATACATCCGTATGTAACGCCCAAAATAGGTTCAAGCAATGGATGCTCGTATGTAACACCCTCAGGGTGATTCTTATTCTTAATATAAAGTGGAATCTGATCCATCGGACCAGGTCTGTACAAGGCAATACCAGCGATAATGTCTTCGAAACAAGTTGGGCCAAGCTGTGTCATGAAGGATGTCATGCCGGGGCTCTCCAACTGGAAAACGCCTACTGTGTTGCCAGAAGCAATGTCCTTGTAGACTGCTGGGTCGTTAAGGTCGATCTCTTCTAAGGTAAGCTCTTTGCCTGTATTTTCCTTAACAAGGTCAAGGGCATTTCTCAAAACTGTCAAAGTTCTAAGACCCAAAAAGTCCATCTTAACTAGACCTACCTTAGCCACAGTTTCCATGGGGAACTCAGTGGTAATGGTTTCGCCATTTCGTGAAAGCGGAACAAAATCTGTCAAAGCGCTAGGTGCAATAACAACACCTGCTGCATGTGTAGATGTATTTTTCTTAAAGCCCTCCAACTTTCGTGCAACGTCAATAAGCTTTTGCACTGCCGGGTCGGACTCGTATGCTGCTGCCAAATCTGGGTTAACCTTAAGGGCCTTGTCGATGGTAATGTCCAAATCTCTTGGGATCATACGTGCAACGGCGTCCACATCTCCGTAAGGCATGCCAAGAACACGGCCTACATCGCGAACAACAGCCTTGGCCTTCATGGTGCCGAAGGAAACAATCTGAGCTACCTTGTCTTTGCCGTACTTGCGCTCTACGTATTCGATAACCTCCTGACGTCTTTCGATACAGAAGTCTACGTCAAAATCGGGAAGTGAAATACGCTCTGGATTTAGGAAACGCTCAAAAATAAGGTCATACTTAAGGGGATCAAGGTTAGTAATACCCATGGCGTAGGCAGCAATACTTGCAGCACCGGAACCTCTGCCGGGACCTACATAGATACCCTGACTCTTGGCGTATGTGATGTAATCTCTAACGATTAAGTAATAATCTACGAATCCCATGGTATGGATAACATTCATCTCGTACTCGAGTCTATCCCATACTTCCTGGGGTGGATTGTCGCCGTAGTTCTTAATAATACCTTGGCGACAGATTTCCTTCATATATTCAAAGTGATCTGAGTATCCTGGAATATCTAGGTCTGGCAAGAATGTCTTGTCTAGCTCCAGCTCAAGATCACACATGTTTGCAATCTTAACTGTGTTCTCCAAAGCCTCTGGCACGTTAACAAAGAGCTGTGCCATCTCCTCTGGAGACTTAAAATAAAATTCCTGTGTAGAGAACTTCATCCTATTTTCGTCATCCACAGTCTTACCTGTCTGGATGCACATGAGGATATCCTGTGTCTCTGCATCTTCTTTGTTTAAGTAATGTACATCATTTGTACAAATAAGTGGCAAATCCATTTCTCTAGCAATAGAGATAATGGTGCTATTTACAAGCTGCTGCTCCTGGATGCCGTTGTCCTGAAGCTCTAAATAGTAGTGGTCCTTGCCAAAGAGCTCACTAAACTTGCGTACCAAAGCCCTAGCTCCGTCCACATTACCCTGCATAATGAGTCTAGGAAGTTCACCTGACAAACATGCAGATGTACAAATAAGTCCATCAGAATACTGGGACAAAATCTCCCAGTCAACTCTGGGACGATAATAATAACCATCTACCCAACCTGCAGAAACAATCCTGCAAAGGTTACGGTAACCTGTAGCATTCTTAGCAATGAGGATAAGGTGGTTGTACTCCCAGTCCTTGCCCACAGTGCGAGCCTTGTCCAATCTAGAACCTGCTACAGTATATACTTCGCATCCAACAAGAGGCTTAATGCCCTGCTTGCGACACTCCTGGTAAAAATCAATGGCACCAAACATATTGCCGTGGTCTGTCAAGGCCACAGCAGGCATACCCATCTCAACTGCCTTGGAAACCAATGCAGGGATACGACAACATCCGTCCAACAAGCTATATTCGCTGTGAACGTGAAGATGTACAAATTGTGATGTCTTAATTTCTGCCATTTTCTAAAATAGGGGGAGATTTGTGGTCTCCCCCGTATACCTCTTTATTTACTCTGCTTATACAAGCAAGGGCTCGAAGGCGGACAATACGTCTGCCTGAACATCTGCAAGCAATGCCTTAGCTGCATCCATGGACTCAGGGGATCTTACACCGTAGTAGATCTTAATCTTAGGCTCTGTACCAGATGGTCTGATAGCGAACCAAATATCGTCGTTGATGCTGTAACGAAGAACGTTGCTCTTTGGAATATCTACTGGGCTTGTGGAACCGTCAACAAAGTTTGTCTTGATGCTTGTGCTGAAGTCCTCAACAACCTGAGCCTCGTACTTACCAAACTTGCGAACGCCGTTCTCACGAAGTCTCTTCATAGCTCTCTGGATCTGCTCTGCACCAGCCTTACCCTCGCGAGTGAAGTTGCTGATACCATCTGCAAAGTAACCATATCTGTCATAGAGTTCCAAAACTGCATCGTGGAGAGTCTTGCCCTGCTTCTTGTAGTAGCATGTCATCTCAGCTGCCAATGTAACTGCAATAACAGCATCCTTATCTCTAACATTTGTACCCTTTGTGTAACCGAAGCTCTCTTCGAAACCAAAGAGGAATGTCTCGTCGCCATCCTCGTCATGAATCTTAACCTGGTTGCAAATCCACTTGAAACCTGTGAGGCACTCATAGTAGTTAACGCCATATGTGTCACAAATCTTGCGAGCAAGTCTAGATGTTACGATTGTGCTTACTGCGAAAGGCTTCTGTGGTGGGTTTGGACCCTCAACAGAGTTACGTACAATGTAGTCAAGAAGCAATGCGCCTGCCTGGTTACCTGTAAGAACTGTCTGCTGACCATTTGGATCCTTAACGATCATACCCATACGGTCACTGTCTGGGTCTGTTGCGATGATCAAGTCTGCGTCGATACCCTTGTCCATCTCTCTTGCCAAATCAAATGCAGAAGGAACCTCTGGGTTAGGAGACTTAACTGTGGAGAAGTTACCATCTGGAAGCTCCTGCTCCTTAACAACGTGAACCTTAGTGAAGCCAAGCTCCTTAAGTGCTCTACGTACAGGAATGTTACCGCAGCCGTGAAGTGGTGTGTAGATGATTGTAACGTCATCTGCCATCTCTTCCATGTACTTGGGGTTAACTGCCTGTGCCTTAGCGTTATCAATATATGCCTTGTCCATCTCTTCGCCCATGAATACCAAGAGACCCTTAGCCTTAGCTGTCTCTGCATCCATAAGCTTAATCTGACCAAAGTCAGTAATAGCGTTCATTGCGTCGTATACCATGTTGGCATCATCATAGCCAAACTGTGCACCGTCTGCGCCATATGCCTTATATCCGTTATACTCCTTGGGGTTGTGGCTAGCTGTGATCATGATACCAGCTGCTGTCTGGAGCTTACGTACTGCGTAGGAAAGCTCGGGAGTTGGACGAAGATCCTCAAATGTGTAAACCTTAATACCGTTACCATTAAGAACCTCTGCTGCAGCTACTGCAAACTCCTTGGACATGTTACGGCAATCAAAAGCGATAGCAACACCTGCCTCCATAGCCTCAGGACCCTTAGCCTTAACGTACTCAGCCATACCCTGTGTAGCCTGACGTACTGTGTATACGTTCATACGGTTAGTACCAGCTGCGATAATACCTCTAAGACCAGCTGTACCAAACTCTAAGCTCTTATAAAATCTCTCTGTAACTTCTGCGTCATCATGAGCTATAGCTCTAAGTTCATCCTTGGTAGCCTCATCTACATAGGGGCTCTCCAACCACTGTTGCAAAACTGCGCGTGAATCTGCCATGTTAATGTGTGCGGTGTGACCGCTTTCCTCCTTCAAGATATAGGTATACAGCGTTATTTTAGCACAAAGATATTCGCTACGCTAGTGAACCACGAGCAAAGCTCGTTAGTGAACTGCTGCGCTAGTGAGCCACGAGCAAAGCTCGTTAGTGAGCCGCTACGCTAGTAGGCCGCTACGCATCTAGTGTTTAGTGTTGAGTGTTTGGTGTTTAGTGATTGCTCCTTTGTTCCAAGATGCTGCGCATCTAGTGTTTAGTGTTGGGTGTTTGGTGTTTGGTGATTGTCACTATGATCCTGTGGTCGTTTATAAGAACATGTTTCCAGCGTTAAACACTAACCACTAATCACTAACCACTGCAAACGAAGTTTGCTACGCTAGTGTGATTTAAACAAAAGAAAACCGCTCCTGTTACGAAGCGGCATAAACTCTATCTATTATATTGAATGTTCTTTACTTTTCTAATTCTTAAAAAACCAATTACAAACAAAATGGCACTGACAAACAGCATTACTGTTATAACAATCAAGTGGACATTTCCTGTAACGCACTGCGTCCAACTTTGAAAATCCACTTCATAATGATTGTCGTGCAGTCCGAACAGCGCATTTGTAATATACCCCATGCAGTAATACATAGAAGAAACCACCACTGTGCATATACCCGCTTTAAGGAACCCATCAAACGGAAGGGTACAAATTGGCACTTACCTACCAAATAAACGAACACTCATAACCATAATTATAACAAACGCAAAGGATGCACTATCAGAAATAATCTTCAGCACTGGTTTCTCTTGTACTTTTGTATTTATAATGGAAATAATTAGGTTCTTCACATTTTTTGTGGGAGTGAAATAAAAGATGCTGGTAGCGACAAGTAACGAACCAGAGTAAAAAAGTAGTCATCATCACGGTAGCCATAGCCTACGCGCTTGGCTACCTTTATTTTGTTGTTAAGTCCTT
>JAFYSJ010000004.1 GCA_017559445.1 Clostridia bacterium | reverse complement strand
CCTTGGAATCAGGAGATTGTAGGAGCAGACCTTGTTGAGGTAATGGGCCTTGTTCCAACAATTGGCACAAATGCAGAGGTTACAGAGATTAGGGATAGAATTGTCAACCAGAAGACTGTTACTGTGGCAGAGGCTGCTGAATACATATATGCAGTGTTTACAACATGTGTTATTAACTATGCGGAAATAGATAACTTGGATGAACTTGACCAGTACATGGCAGTTATCTTGGAGAAGGAGTACTTCCAGTGTAGCTTCCTTTATAAGGGAGAAAATAGCACAGCAATGGTACTTAATGCAGTTAGAGCAGCACTTGTGAACCACGGTGACCACACACTTTCTTATTCCACTGAGGAGACAGATGATGGTGTGTTGTTTAGGGTGAAAATTGGGTATTAGAAACGCGCTGTCGCGCTAGTGCCCAGTAGACCACGAGCAAAGCTCGTTAGTGAACCGGTTGCGCCTAGTGAACCGCCTTCGGCTAGTAGGCCGCTGCGCTAGTGAACCGCCTTCGGCTAGTAGGCCGCTGCGCTAGTGAACCGCCTTCGGCTAGTAGGCCACGAGCAAAGCTCGTTAGTGAACCGGCTGCGCCTAGTGAGCCGCCTTCGGCTAGTAAACATTACAACTTAACGATATTCAAAAAGGCGTAATGGAAATTCCATTTACGCCTTTTGAATTATATTAGTCTTTGAATATTGGAACTATGTCTGCAAATTTATCTAGTCTTCCAAAAAAGTTTTCATAAGGAAAATGTGTCTCTCTCCATTTTGGATCATACTTATTGTTGTATCTTGAGTGACTATATGAGTATGTCCATGAGGTTCCTTTATATAAGTGCGTCTTTGGATAAAGATGAGTGTGCTTATTGTTTGATGGAATAATTGAAGATGAATGTCCTGTATCAAAGTTGTGGTTTGCATAGTATATTACAAATAAGGTCAGAGAGTCGGTATACTTAATGTAATCATCCAAGAGGTAAAGTTTGTATTCTCGCTTACGGTCGTTGTATAAACTAAGGAATACCTCTACTAAAGCTATTTGTACATCATTTAAGTAGATGGAAATGTAACAAAAATCTTTTATTGTTCTAAAGTAGCAATAAAAAGTTTCCCCGCTAGTAAGACGAATTTTATAGCAAGTTTTATATAGACCGTGAGAAGATAGATAAAAGTGGCCGTATGGTTCTTCGGATTTGAAGATTTGGAAATGTTGTGTTATGTTTTCTTTTCCAAACAAGTGACGGTAAGGAACATAATCCTTAATGGTTGGTAGTATAAACTTGCCAGTTAAGGAGTATTCGTCGGTTTTTAAGCAAAGTGATTGTACTTGACTAACACCACCGTATTCGCCACTAAAGGGTATAGTTGTTCCCGTTATATCAAATGCTGTTTTCTTAAAAGGGGTATCTGTTTGGGAAAGTTTAATAATCATATGTTTTACCTCGTATACTCATTATAACAAAAAACAAACTAAAGGCGTAAATGGAATTTCCATTACGCCTTTTTGAATGTAATCATAACAGTGAATAAGATCGAGATTATTCCCAATGAGTAACCTTGTATTTCTTTCCCATTGTGTTCTCATTGAATGTTATATACGAACGCTTCCTACATTTTAAAATCAGTTTCCTGCCTTCTTCTCGATGAACATAAACAGGCTCAAAGTTGCCGGTTGTAATCTTAAGTTTCTCAGCCAAAACTTCTACATATTCTTTCTTCTTTCCAATGACTGAAGGACAGGCAAAAGAGAGTTCATAGTTATAACGTTTGAATATGTTTTTGGCGATCAAAATATAGCGAGGATTTTCAATTGGCGAAAGCATTTCTGCCATAGCTGTATTGAAGATGTTTTGATCATGAATCGAAGCATTACGCAAATGTAATGAAACAACATGGAGTTCTTTATTTCCAGTTGTTTCAACTTTGGCAGAGGACGATATTAACTCGCACTCGCGCAATGTTTTATATACAGCAACACCAAGAGTCTTGATTGATTTTGCAGGGTTACAGTGTAATACCATCTTTTTTATGCCATGGTATAAAACGAAAAATAATCCAATCATCAAAACAAGAGTTCCGAAGGACATAGGGATGTTGTTTACAGTTAGCCTAATTAAGGGTTGCAATAATGAGATTTCTATGGTAGTAAGAAGCGAAACAAACGCAAAGTTCCAAAATGTGAATACTGGAACTCTTGTTTCTTTAGGGATTTCACTTATTACTCCAACTGTAAAGGTTTCGTTTACAACTTCATTTGTCCACTTGCGGCTTACATCCCCGCGCTCTGATGATAGCCTTAACATTTCCTCGTTAATTCGTTTGATTCCGTTAACGTCATAAGGAGGCTGTATCAAAGTAATTCGCTCGATTCCACTTTCGATAGTTCCCGTCGTATAGTTTGGACCCATAAATGTATCAAAACGTCGTTTTAATATATCAAAGTCGTATGAGGAAAGATCTTTATAATCTTCTTTGATATATGATGCAATTCTTTCTGATACTTTATCTTTGAACAAGTATTCTGGTTCGACTGTTATAAGGTGCCATATATTTGCGGATTTTTCAGGATCGTTCTTGTCAATGCGAATAGCACGACCACGCATTTGGTTAGACAATACAAAGCTACCAACAAAACTTGCCAATATGAGGGAGTTGATGCAAGGAGAATCCCATCCTTCGCCTAAAAGAGATTTTGTTCCGATAAGAATCTGGATGTTTCCTTCCTCGAAAAGTTTTCCTACGTAATCAACGCAATGGTGGAGAGCACCTGAAAATTCGACAATACAATAATCAGTATCTGCTATATCTTCCTTTTTGTGTTTGATGTCTGAGAGATCAATTGATTTTGGAAGAATAACAAGGGAACCTGAAAGAACACCGATTTTTACGTTCAGGTTGGCACGACGAACAGTTTCGAAGATGCTAATAATATTTATGGAGTTAAAAGCTTCTTCCGAGGCAATTTTCACAATGTTTTCTTTTTTGATATAGTCCGTCAAAATAAGCATACGAAGGCGTTCGCCCATTGATGAAACTTCATTTTCTGTTATGCGTTTGATGCTCTCAAGTTTTCCTGCAGAAGAAATCAAAACGCGCTTTAAACGTTCGTTTAGGTCAAGGGTTACCTTCTTTTTCTCGTAGAGAGAATATTCCTTCAGGATATAAATAATTTCAGCCTTCTGTTCATCGTTAATAAGGTCCTCGGTGAGGAGAAATTGAAGGGCCGTTTCGGCGTGTTGCATTTTAAAATGTGGAAGATGTTTTTTTGCGGTTAACTCGCGAATAAGTTTTTTGCTAATCTCAAAACCAAAGTATTTTAGCATGGTTATAAGAGCTATGTACTGTTTGGCGTCGGTAAATAGCAATTCGTAATTTCGTTCATTATTCAGTCGCTGACATAGTTGAGAAAAGAATTCGAGTTTTCCAATCTTTTCAACAGCAAGTAATGCGTGTTCCTTGTGAACTTCAAAGCTTTTGGTTTCTGGTTCTGTGGGAAAATTGAAATAGATGTAGTCCTGATGTGGACAAAGCGTCTTCTGTCCTACAAGCTCGGGGACGAATATTTCCTCGTCTATTTCTCCACAAATATTCATATATCTACGCCATTCAGAGCCATCGGAGTCGTAGGGAGGTGTGGCTGTGAGCGAAATGATCTTTACATCTTTATCAAGCGAAGATATGAACTTTTCAAGAGCCTTTTGCCATTCGTTTTTTAGATGATGGGCTTCGTCGAGGCATATGGTTTTGATGCCAAATTCCCTCATGGCAGTGAAAATATCAATATCTGAACAGTCGGTGTCTTCGGATTCAGCGACTGAGATGTTCTCAATTGCAGTATATAGGGCTTGATAAGTTACAGAGTTTACAAGCTTGATTTGGTGCAGATCGTTTGAAAAGAGATTAGGAAATTCTTCCACATTATCAAGAAACAGGTGCTTGAATCGTTCACCCCATTGTTGACGAATTGCTGTTGTAGGTGACAAAATAATGCAAGGCGAATTTAAACGACAAATCAATTCAAGACCAAGAACAGTTTTACCACTGCCAGGAGCAGCTACGATATTTATTTTTCCGTCCTTAAGATATTTATTGGCATTATCAAGAACGCGCTGCTGATAGTCGCGAAAACTGCCTTTAAAGTGTACTCGTTCAAAAGTTAGCATTATTTCACCTCCGAAAGGTCGCTTTATTATAATATAACACATTCTAAGATTCTAATGAATAAACTAAAGGCGTAAATGGAATTTCCATTACGCCTTTTTGAATATCGTTAAGTTGTAAATTTTACTAGCGCAGCGGTTCACTAACGAGCTTTGCTCGTGGCCTACTAGCAAGCTTCGCTTGCGGCTCACTAGGACCGAAGGTCCGGCTCTCTAGCGAGTGAAACGAGCGGCCTACTAGCAAGCTCCGCTTGCGGCTCACTAGGACCGAAGGTCCGGTTCACTAGCGCAGCGGTTCACTAGGCGCAGCCGGTTCACTAAAAAAAGCACTCGCTTGCGCAAGTGCTTTTTTCTTACTCTGTTCTAAGTGCCACAACTGGATCTCTGTTTGCAGCGAACTTAGATGGGATAAGTCCTGATACGAATGTCAGGAAGATGCTTATGCCAACCAAGATAGCAGCAGGGATCATTGGGAGCTCTACAAGATTTCCAATATCAGTTAGAGACTTCAGGATAATGTTAGCAGGAATTGTCAGCAAGAATGTTGTGCCAATACCTACGAGACCTGCGATGAATCCAATAGTAACAGCCTCTGCATTGAAGATTCTGGAAATATCCTTCTTGGAACCACCGATACTGCGGATAATACCAATTTCCTTTGTTCTCTCCAATACAGAAATGTATGTGATGATACCGATCATAATAGATGATACCACTAGGGATACAGATACGAATGCGATGAGAACGTAGGAAATTACGTCAATAATTCTTGTAATAGAAGAGAGAAGCAATCCGATGTAGTCTGTGTAGCGAATCTCCTTGCCTTCACCAGCCTGCTTGTTGTATTCGTCAATCTTCTGGATAATCAAATCTTTGGACTCAAAGTTCAATGGATAAAGATTGATGCCACTTGGGTCAGCCAATGTTGTGTACTGAATCAAAGCCATGTTGCCATCGTATGTGTTCTCTGTAGCCTTAGGTGTGAAGTAAGGCTTAAACATAGCGATAATCTGCTCCTCAGACATCTGTGTGAACATAGCCTGCATCTGAGCTCTCTGGTCATCGGAGAACATGTCACTGTTAATAAGAGCAGTGATCATATCCATTGTTACAACAACCTCAGAATCATCCGCCTCAAAGGAGAGTCCTGTGAAAATATCCTTGTCAGGATTCTCAAGCTGATCCTTAGCAATCTGGCTATTTGCAACTGTATTTACAGCATACTCTGTAAGTAAGTGAGAGTAACCAACAACGCCGGAAAGGGAAGATGCCATAGCGTCATCAGAGGGCTGCACAATACCTACAACCTTAAGTGTAACAGCATTGTTAATAGCCTGCTGAAGCTTAATGCTGTCCTTGCTAATGTCTACCCAAAGGCCTGTTGCTTCATCGTACTCAAAGTAGTCTGTGGGAAGCAAAAGCTTGTATGTGAGGCTCATGATTTCTTCACATGTATATTTGTCGCGAACGTCATATGTGTACTCTGTGCCCATCATGATGCCAGTCATCATGTCCTTGAGCTCATCCTCTGTGAGCAAACCAAGTGCAATTAAGCTGTAGTCACTAAGTGTGCTGTCGTTGGCAACAATAACGATTTCGTTATAAGCCTCAGGCCAGCGACCTTCGATAATCTCATACTGTGTATCCAAAATGTCCTGATTTGGCAAAAGTTCGCTCCAGGACTGCATCTGGGAAGACATCATCTCGGAGGACATGTCGGAACTAGACATTCCAGAGGATGCACCCATGGATTCCATGAGAGTGCCAGGGTTAACCTTAATTGGAGACTTGCCTTCAAAGTTTGTATAAACGTTAAGGTCTACAGCATACTGATACTGGATGCACTGTGTGATGTCCGCAAAACCATTGGCAGGGTTGTCGATGTACTGCTTAAGGGAGGACAAGTCGTTGGACTGCATACCATCCTTCATGGCGGAAATAATCTCTTCCATAAGAGGGAATGTGTAAATGAAACCTTCCTCACGGTCAAGGTTAAGAGCCTTATCCACTGTGTTTTGCATGGCCTGTGCCATCTGACCAATATTCATAGACTCTTTGCCAATTGTGAGGGGATACTTAGAAAGTGTCTCCTGCTGCACGCGGTCAATGTAGTTGTGTACGCCTGTGGACATGGCCAAAATCATGGCGATGCCGATAATGCCAATACTACCTGCAAAGGCTGTCAAAATTGTACGGCCCTTCTTGGTAAGTAAGTTGTTAACAGACAAGGAAAGGGCTGTCCACAAGGACATCTTCTTGATCTTGAGATTTTCTCTAGCGTCCTTGTGAGTCTCAGGTCTATGGGACTCGTCGATTTCGCCATCGTAGGGATTAGTGTCACCAATAACTACACCATCCTGCAAACGAACGATACGAGAGGCGTAAGCATCTGCAAGCTCTGGGTTATGTGTAACCATGATTACGAGACGGTCCTTAGCGACCTCCTTCAGCAAGTCCATGATCTGGATGGATGTCTCGGAGTCTAGAGCACCTGTGGGCTCGTCTGCTAACAAAATCTCAGGGTCATTTACTAAGGCTCTAGCGATGGCAACTCTCTGCATCTGTCCACCGGACATCTGGTTAGGCTTTTTCTTAAGCTGGTCCCCAAGACCTACCTTTTCTAAAACTGCCTTAGCCCTAGCACGACGTTCCTCCTTGGATACGCCAGAAAGAGTAAGGGCCAACTCTACGTTGGACAAAACTGTCTGGTGAGGGATAAGGTTATAGGACTGGAAAACAAATCCTACGGAATGGTTACGATATGCATCCCAGTTGCGATCACTGTATTTCTTAGTAGAAACCTGGTTGATCACCAAGTCGCCACTGTCGTAGCGGTCTAGGCCTCCGAGAATGTTAAGGAGTGTTGTCTTGCCACAGCCAGATGGGCCAAGAACGGCCACGAATTCGCTGTCTCTAAAGGCAACGGAAACACCATTAAGTGCGTTAACCTTAACGTCACCGGTGGTGTATGTTTTAACAATATTGTGTAAATTGAGCATTGTTGTTCCTTTCAAAATGTGGGGTCAGGGAAATACTAAAGGTATTATGTTTATTACCTTAATATGTCACTTAGGTAAGTGTAATTATACACATACGTATTAATAATAGTATAAAAAAATAAATTTAAAATTAATTTTGTAAAATTCCCGAATAACGGACTGTAATAATTTTTTGACGAATTGTATCATTTGCCCCCTTGACAGCCTAAAAACGCGAAATTTTGGCTCGCACAAAGTTGTGTATTTTTATCCAAAAAATGGCATAAATTTTCAATAATAAAATTAATAAAAAATATATTAAAACCCTATATTTAGTGTTGGCTAAGTGTTGCCACGAACTATATGTTATGTTACAATCCCACTAGTCGACTTTGAGTCAGTCGTTTTGACAGGAGGATTACATGCTTATCGGAGGTTTGCAGAAGCTAACATTGCTGGATTTCCCAGGACATGTGGCTTGTACCATTTTTACCCATGGCTGTAACTTCAGATGCCCCTTTTGTCATAACAGTCTTTTGGTGAACAAGAAGCCAGAGGAGCTCATGGAGGCACAGGAGGTTTTGGACTTCCTAAAGGGTAGAACTTCCATCTTGGATGGAGTTGCTATTACTGGAGGAGAGCCACTACTTCATAAGGATATAGGGGACTTTATTTCTAAGATTAAGGACATGGGATATCAGGTTAAGCTTGACACCAATGGTTCTTATTTTGAGAGTTTGGAGAACCTAGTTAAGGCTGGTCTTGTAGATTACGTAGCCATGGATGTTAAGAATTCCGAGGCACGTTACGGAGAGACGGCAGGCAATCACTTTATTTATCCCGAAGTGGAGAAGAGCATTGATTTGTTGTTGGAGGGACGCGTTCCATACGAGTTTAGAACCACAGCAGTTAAGGAGCTTCACACAGTAGAGGATTTTAGCCAGATTGGACAGAGGATTCAGGGTGCTGATAAGTACTTTATCCAGTGTTTCAAGGATTCTGGTAATATATTAAAACCTGGATTAAGCGCACCGACTAAGGAACAGCTTAACCAGTTCCTGAAGGCAGCTAGGGAGTATGTTCCCAACACTGAACTCAGGGGAGTTTGACCATAGGAAATAATGAACGAGAGAATTAATTGAGGAGAGGACACTATGTATCAGGTAAAAAAGAGAGACGGAAAAGTCATCGCATTTGACATTGCTAAGATCGTAGATGCTATTAAGTTGGCATTTGAGGCACAGCAGAAGCAGTACAACGAGTCTATTATCGACTTCTTGGCACTTAAGGTTACATCTGACTTTGAGCCCAAGGTTAAGAATGACGTTGTAGAGGTTGAGGATATTCAGGACAGTGTAGAAACTGTTTTGGTACAGGCAGGTTATGCAGATGTTGCTAAGGCATACATCCTTTACCGTCGCCAGAGAGAGAAGCTTCGTAACATGAAGTCCACAGCTCTCGACTACAAGGAGATCGTAGATAACTATTTGAGAATCAATGACTGGAGAGTTAAGGAGAACTCTACAGTTACTTACTCCGTTGGTGGTCTTATCCTTTCCAACTCCGGTGCAATTACAGCTAACTACTGGTTGTCAGAGGTATATGACGACGAGATTGCTAATGCACACCGTAACGCAGATATTCACATTCACGACCTTTCTATGCTCACAGGTTACTGTGCAGGTTGGTCCCTTAAGCAGTTGATCCAGGAGGGTCTCGGCGGTATCCCCGGCAAGATCACATCTTCTCCTGCAGCACATTTGGCTACTCTTTGCAACCAGATGGTTAACTTCCTCGGTATCATGCAGAACGAGTGGGCAGGCGCACAGGCATTCTCCTCCTTCGACACATACCTTGCTCCTTTCGTTAAGGTAGACAACCTTTCTTACGAGCAGGTTAAGAAGTGCATTGAGTCCTTCATCTACGGCGTAAACACACCTTCTAGATGGGGTACACAGGCACCATTCTCCAACATCACACTTGACTGGACAGTACCAAACGACTTGGCAGAGCTTAACTGTATCGTAGGCGGCAAGGAAATGGACTTCAAGTACAAGGATTGTAAGAAGGAAATGGACATGGTTAACCGTGCATTCATTGAGGCTATGATCGAGGGTGACGCTAACGGCAGAGGTTTCCAGTATCCTATCCCAACATACTCCATCACAAGAGACTTCGACTGGTCCGAGACAGAGAACAACAAGCTTCTCTTTGAGATGACAGCTAAGTATGGTACACCTTACTTCTCCAACTACATTAACAGCGATATGGAGCCCAGCGACGTTCGTTCCATGTGCTGCAGACTTCGTCTTGACCTTCGTGAGCTTCGTAAGAAGACAGGTGGTTTCTTCGGTAGCGGCGAGAGCACAGGTTCTATCGGTGTTGTAACAATCAACATGCCTAGAATTGCATACCTTGCAAAGGATAAGGAAGACTTCTTCAAGAGACTTGACCACATGATGGACGTTTCTGCACGTTCCCTTAAGGTTAAGAGAGATGTTATTACTAAGCTCCTTGAGGAGGGATTGTATCCTTACACAAAGAGATACCTTGGTACATTTAACAACCACTTCTCTACAATCGGTCTCGTAGGTATGAACGAGGTTGGTCTTAACGCTAAGTGGCTTGGCAAGGATATGACACATAGAGAGACACAGCTCTTTACACAGGAAGTTCTTAACCACATGAGAGAAAGACTTTCCGACTACCAGGTTAAGTACGGCGACCTTTACAACTTGGAAGCTACACCTGCTGAGTCCACATCTTTCCGTTTGGCTAAGCATGACCTCAAGAAGTTCCCTGACATCATCACAGCTTCTGAGAATGGTAAGACACCTTACTACACAAACAGCTCTCACCTTCCTGTAGACTATACAGATGACGTATTCTCCGCATTGGATATTCAGGACGAGCTTCAGACACTTTACACATCTGGTACAGTATTCCACGCATTCTTGGGTGAGAAGCTTCCAGATTGGAAGGCAGCTGCAGCACTTGTTCGCAAGATTGCAGAGAACTACAAGCTTCCTTACTACTCCATGTCTCCAACATACTCTGTATGTACAAATCATGGTTACCTTGCTGGTGAGGTTTATGAGTGCCCTGAGTGCGGTTCTAAGACAGAGGTTTACAGCCGTATTACTGGTTACTACAGACCTGTTCAGAACTGGAATGATGGTAAGGCTCAGGAGTTCAAGGATCGTAAGCTTTACAAGTATGCTGAGTCCATGGCTAACTTCGATGCTCTCCACGGTTCTAAGAAGGCAGAGCAGGCAGAGGAGTCTTGCTGCTGCTGTGAGGAGCCAGTAGTTGAGGATCAGGTAATCCTTTTCGCAACTAAGACTTGCCCAAACTGCCGTATGGCAAAGACATTCCTTGATAAGGCTGGCATTAGCTTTGTAGAGGTAATGGCAAATGAGCAGCCTGACCTTTGCGCAAAGTATGGCGTAACACAGGCACCAACACTCGT
Organism: Clostridia bacterium; assembly: GCA_017559445.1. Lineage (GTDB taxonomy): Bacteria > Bacillota > Clostridia > RGIG7378 > RGIG7378 > RGIG7378. The sequence continues at coordinate 13,863 of JAFYSJ010000004.1, read as the reverse complement.
TGTAACTAAGGACGGAAACACACAGAAGATTGTTAACGTTTCCAACATCCGCAAGTTCATCGAGACAGTTTAATTTAGGAGTTACAATGTACGATATTATTGTTATCGGTTCAGGTCCTGCAGGTTTGACAGCAGCGACTTATGCAAGACGAGCAGAAAAGTCCGTTTTGGTTATTGAAAAAGAGACATTTGGAGGAGAGATTACACACTCTCCCAAAGTAGAAAATTACCCTGGCATTAGAGAGATCAGCGGCGCAGATTTGGGCGAGAGACTTTTGGATCAGGCCCTTAACCTTGGCGCAGAGATTGAAATGGATACTTGCGTAGATATTCAGGCAGGCGACCACTTCACAGTAGTTTGCGAGAACGCATCCTACGAGGCTCGTTCCGTAATCATCGCTAGTGGTTCTAAGCACCGCAGACTTGGCCTTCCTCGTGAGGAGGAACTTACAGGCATGGGTATTTCTTACTGCTCCGTTTGCGACGGCCCCTTCTTTAGCGGAAGAGCAGTTGCAGTTATTGGTGGTGGTAATAGTGCTCTTCAAGAGGCTGTACAGCTTTCAGAACTTTGCTCCCACGTAACAATTCTTCAGAATCTTGATTTCTTGACAGGAGAGAAAAAGCTTCAGGACATCTTGGCAGCTAAGGATAATGTAGACGTTATCTTGGGCGTTACAGTAGATGAGTTCTTGGGCGACCCAGAGCTTACAGGACTTGTAATTAAGCACAAGGACGGCGCTACAAGCACAGTTACAGTAGATGGAGCATTCGTAGCTATTGGCCAGCAGCCAGAGAATAAGCCCTTCGCATCTGTTGCGACATTGGACCAGTATGGTTACATCGTAGCAGACGAAACTTGTGAAACAGGCACACCTGGTGTTTACGTAGCAGGCGACTGCAGAACTAAGGCTATTCGCCAGGTAGTTACAGCATCTGGTGACGGCGCTATTGCAGCTATTAAGGCATGCAAATTTGCTGAGGAGCATAGATAATGATCAACCGCGAGGACTATTTGGAACCTAATTGCCCCATTTGTAGACAGCATGGTACTAAGGTGCCAGCTCAAATGGACATGCAAGTAGTGTACGACCATTTAGATTCCTTGTATGGATCAGGACAGTTCCAGTCAGCTGGTGACTTTCTTATGGATTGCCTTAGTGCAACAGAGGAAACAGGAGACGTTACAGGCCAGCTCTTGGTTATTAACGAACTCTTGGGTTATAATCGCCAGTATGGAAATCCTACAGACAACATTAAATATTTTGACTTAATCCCGGACCTAATCTATAGGTCTGGGTTTTCTAGTTCTTTGGACGCTGGGATTACTTTGGTTAACATGGCTACGGCAAGACTGGCAATAAAGGACACAGATAATGCCATAGCAAACTTCGCGGAGGCTTCCCGTATATATGCGGACAATATTCCAACAGATGACAGTAGATTCGCAGCCTTGTATAACAATATGGCAGGTGCGTATTTGCAGGCTGGTAGATTGGATATGTCTGAGACATGTTATTTGAGAGCCCTTCGAATTTTGGAGAAGGGGAACTTTAGGCCTGATTTAGCCGTCACATATGTGAACTTGGCTAGCCTATATAACCAGGTGAACATGGAGGATGAGAGAGTCCATACCATGGCAGAAAAGGCAATTGCCCTGTTGGAACAGCACAAAAATTTAGAAGATAGTTACTTCTGTTACTCCTGCCGTAAGGTTGCAGATCCATTGGCCCATTTGGGGTATTTCAAAGTGGCCCAGGAGTATAGAAATTTAGGATTAGACGACACTTTAACTTAAGCAGACAACACCTATGAATGGCATCTTAAGAGCCCAAAACCTTTACAATACCTACGTTTCAGGCCTCATTGATAGTGAGTTTTCTCAGTATGCAGATAAGATTGCAGTTGGCATTTGCGGACAGGGATCTGACTGCTGGGGATACGACGATTCTATCTCCAATGATCATGATAATGACACAGAATTGGTCCTCTGGCTAGACGACGAGACATATGAAGCCATAGGGCAGGACTTGGCCAAGGCATACCACGGAATACTTCATGTAGCCAATAACAATAATCACTGTAGCCACAACCCTCGCAAGGGTGTTCGCAGAATATCAGATTTTTATTCCGAATTAACTGGCAGCCCCACAGGGCCCCAAGATATATGGCAGTGGATGCAGATTCCATCTAATTATTTAGCAGATGCCACCAATGGCCAAATTTTCAGAGATGATCTTGGCAAGTTTTCAAGTATAAGGGAATACATTTTGTATGGCATGCCAGAGGAAGTGCGCCTTAAGAAAATAGTAGGTAGACTTGCATTGGCAGCACAATCAGGTCAGTATAATTACAAAAGATGCATAGATCATGGAGAATTGGAGGCGGCAGAGATTGCCCTTTCACAATTTGTGGAACATGCCATTCATTTGATTTATCTCCTTAACTTCCAACACGCACCATATTATAAGTGGCAGTTTAAGAGACTTAGAGAACTTAGGATCATGCCTGAGGCAGTGGGCCTTTTGAGTTCCATTTCCCTCAATACATGTGATAGAGAAGAGGCAATTGAGGAGTTTGCTAAAATAATAATCAAGGCACTTAAGGAGCAGGGATTAAGCCATTCCGAAAGTGACTATTTAGAACATCACGCCATAGAAATACAGGATGGATTGCAGAACCCAGCCTTAAAGGCATTGCACCTTATGGAAATATAGTTTTTTGCAATGTGCTGGCATGTTGTTGTATATTAGATGTAATAACCAAAGGTTTTTAACAGATATATAGGGCTACTAGCCCATAACATAGAGAAGGATATAATATGCCGAGAAATTTAAAGAGAATTTATGTAAGTAAAGATAAGATACTTGAACCTAAGATCATTGCTCCTAAGCACAAAAGGTCTAAGTCTAAGAATAAGCTTAAGGTTATCCCCTTAGGTGGCATGAATGAGATTGGTAAGAACATGACATTATTCCAGTATGGTAATGACATTATTATCGTGGACTGTGGTATGGCTTTCCCATCAGACGAGCTCCTAGGTGTAGACCTTGTTATTCCGGACATGTCTTTTTTGGAGAGCAATAGAGAGCATATCCGAGGCATGGTTTTGACACATGGTCACGAGGACCATATTGGTGCTATTCCATATGCCCTTAAGAAATTGGACATCCCGATTTACGGAACAAGATTAACACTTGGTATTTTGGGCAAAAAGCTCGGGGAACATGATTTGCCATACGAGCCTCAGCTCAACACAGTTAACGCTGGCGAGACAGTAAGCCTGGGATGCTTTAATGTGGAGTTTGTGCATACAACACATAGTATTGCAGATGCAGTTGCCCTTGCCATCGACACGCCAGTTGGTAAGATTATCCATACTGGAGACTTTAAGGTTGACTACACTCCCATTGACAGTGAACCCATTGACCTTTCTAGATTTGCAGAGCTTGGTAACGAAGGTGTGCTTATGCTCATGAGCGACTCTACCAATGCAGATAGACCTGGATTTACAGAGTCTGAGAGACTTGTAGGACAGACATTCCGCAATATGTTTAGTCAGGCTAAGGGCAGAATTATCGTTGCAAGTTTCTCATCTAACGTGCACAGAATGCAGCAGGTTATAGATAGCGCAGAGGCTTTGGGACGTAAGATTTGCGTTTGTGGTAGATCTATGGAAAATGTCCTTGGAGTAGCAACAGAGCTTGGATATATCACCATTAAGCCAGAGACATTGGTTGATCTTTCCATGATCAACAACGTGGCAGACGATAAGCTTGTTATTTTGACAACAGGTAGCCAGGGTGAGCCCATGTCAGCTCTTACTAGAATGTCCTTGGGTCAGCACCGCAAGGTTACTCTTAAGCCAGAGGATACAGTTATTATTTCTGCTAACCCAATTCCAGGTAACGAGAGAATGGTTATTAACGTAATCAACTCCCTTGTGTCCAGCGGATGTACAGTTAAGTACAATGCAGAGGAGGACATCCACGTATCTGGCCACGCAAGACAGGAGGAACTTAAACTTATTTTGGCCCTCACTAAGCCAAAGTATTTCATGCCAGTTCATGGTGAGGTTAAGCATTTGGTTGCCCACGGTAAGTTGGCAGAGCTCATGGGAGTACCTAAGGAAAACATTGTTTACCCTAAGAATGGACAGATTTTGGAACTTAGGGATGACCTTTGCCAGATCAACGGAAACGTACAGTGTGGTAATGTCTTCGTAGATGGTTCCGGTGTTGGTGACGTTGGAAAGTCAGTAATCGAGGACAGAAAGAGACTTTCTGAGGATGGTCTTATAACAGTTGCCATTACCATTGATGGTGCAACAGGACAGATGATTGCAGGCCCTGAGATAATCACTAGGGGATTTATCTACGAAAAAGAAGCAGGCAACATTGTCGACTACCTTAGGGATGTGGTTTTGGATGCATGTGAGGATGTGGATTACCAGAGAAGAGACACAAACCTCTATCGCAGCGCCATTAGAGATGCAGTATCCAATGTTATCTTTGAAATCTGCAAGCGCAGACCAATGATTGTGCCAATTGTAATTGAGTTATAATTAACAGGCCTTCAGGATTAGATTTAAGTCTAATTTTGAGGGCCTTTTTGTATGATGCAACTTTGTGTCAAATTATACAAGAAACTACCCCTTTTACAGGGGTTTTTATTACAAAAAGGCTTTACCTTTTCCTTATATAATCCTATAATAATACAGTATGCTTTAGAGCGGGTATTACCCACACCAAGCGATTATAATAAACCAGGAGGTTCAAATATATGTCTAAGGTTATGAGGACCATGGACGGTAACGGCGCAGCATCACATATTGCTTATGCTTTTACAGATGTAGCTGCTATTTACCCCATTACTCCTTCTTCCAACATGGCTGAGAACGTCGACGAGATGGCTTCTAAGGGACAGAAGAACTTGTTTGGCCAGGTAGTAAGAGTTGCAGAGATGCAGTCTGAGGCTGGTGCAGCAGGTGCTGTTCACGGATCATTGGCTAGCGGTGCTCTCACAACAACATTCACAGCATCTCAGGGATTGCTTCTTATGATCCCTAATATGTATAAGATTGCAGGTGAGCTTCTTCCAGGAGTTATCCACTGCAGTGCTAGAGCTTTGGCTTCTCACGCATTGTCCATTTTCGGTGATCATTCCGACGTAATGGCTTGCCGTCAGACAGGTTTCGCTATGCTTGCTACAGGTGGTGTTCAGGAGGTTATGGACCTTGCTGGTGTTGCACACCTTTCCGCAATTAAGGGCCGCGTTCCTTTCTTGCACTTCTTTGATGGTTTCCGTACTTCTCACGAGTTGCAGAAGATTGAGGTTATGGATTATGCAGACCTTGAGAGACTCCTTGATAAGGACGCAGTTGCCACATTCAGAGCTAACGCTCTTAACCCTGAGCACCCCGTAACACGTGGTACAGCTCAGAACCCAGATATCTTCTTCCAGGCTAGAGAGGCTTCCAACAAGTTCTATGATGCACTTCCTGCAATCGTAGAGGAGTACATGGGCGAGATCTCCAAGATTACTGGCAGAGAGTATCACTTGTTCAACTACTACGGAGCACCAGATGCAGAGCACGTTATCGTAGCTATGGGTTCCGTTACAGAGACAATCGAAGAGACAATCGATTACCTTGCTAAGCAGGGCGTTAAGGTTGGTCTCGTTAAGGTTCATCTCTACAGACCATTCGACACAGCATTCCTTCGCAAGACAATTCCTGCAACTGCTAAGATCGTTACAGTTCTTGACAGAACTAAGGAGCCTGGTGCAGAGGGCGAGCCTCTTTACCTCGATGTATGCGCAGCATTCAATGGCGTAGAGAACGCTCCTGTTATTATCGGTGGTAGATACGGCCTTGGTTCCAAGGATACAACTCCTGACCAGATTGTTGCTGTATATGACAACATGGATAAGGCAGAGCCTAAGAACCACTTCACAATCGGTATCAACGACGACGTAACACACCTTTCTTTGCCATCTGCTGGATACGTTAATACAATTCCTGCAGACACAGTAAGCTGTAAGTTCTGGGGTCTTGGTTCTGACGGTACAGTTGGTGCTAACAAGAACTCTATCAAGATCATCGGTGACCATACAGACAAGTATGCTCAGGCATATTTCGCATATGACTCTAAGAAGTCCTTTGGTGTTACAATTTCCCACTTGAGATTTGGTGATAGCCCAATTCGCGCTACTTACCTCATTTCTAAGGCAGACTTCGTATCCTGCTCTCAGCCTTCCTACATGGATAAGTATGAGATCATCTCTGACGTTAAGCCAGGCGGAACATTCTTGCTTAACTGCGAGTGGACAGGTGAGGAGCTTGATAAGCACCTTCCTGGTCAGGTTAAGAGATACATTGCTGAGAACAACGTTCAGTTCTACACAGTTGACGCTACTAAGCTCGCTGTTAAGGTAGGTCTTGGCCCAACAAGAACTAACACAGTACTTCAGTCCGCATTCTTCAAGCTCTCCGGCATTATTCCTGAGGCAGATGCAGTTAAGTACATGAAGGAGTACGTTGTTAAGTCCTTTGCTAAGAAGGGTGAGGCAGTTGTAAACATGAACCATGCAGCTATTGATGAGGGTATTGCTAACCTCGTTAAGGTTGAGGTTCCAGAGTCTTGGAAGAACTGTGCAGATACAGAGTTCAAGATGGAGAACGTACCAGAGTTTGTTAACGACATCATGATCCCAATGAACAGACAGCAGGGTGGAGACCTTCCTGTAAGTGCATTCGAGGGCCGCGAGGATGGTACATTCCCAGCAGGTACAGCAGCATACGAGAAGCGCGGATTCGCAGTTGTAGTTCCTAAGTGGAATGCAGCAGCATGTATTCAGTGTAACCAGTGTGCAGCAGTATGTCCTCACGCAACAATTCGTCCTTACCTCGTAACAGAGGAAGAGGCTGCTAAGATCGATGGCGATGTAGCAGAGGTAAAGGGTAAGAAGGATACAGGTCTTAAGTTCCGTATGCAGGTTGACGTTCTTGACTGTACTGGTTGTGGAAACTGTGCACAGGTATGTCCTGCTAAGGAGAAGGCACTCGTTATGGTTCCAGCAGAGCAGGAGACACGCGAGATTGCTAACTGGGAGACATGCGTAAATCTTCCTGAGAGACCTGAGCTCTTTGACAAGACAACAATTAAGGGTAGCCAGTTCGCTATGCCATACCTTGAGTTCTCTGGTGCATGTGCAGGCTGTGGTGAGACACCTTACGCTAAGATGATTACACAGCTCTTCGGCGATAGAATGATGATCGCTAACGCAACAGGATGTTCCTCCATTTGGGCAGGTAGTGCTCCTTCTACTCCTTACACAAAGGATAAGAACGGCAGAGGTCCTGCATGGGCTAACTCCTTGTTCGAGGATAACGCTGAGTACGGTTACGGTATGTTCCTTGGTACAAAGCAGCGCAGAGAGAAGGCAGCTGAGATGGCACTTGCTCTTAAGGATGCTACAGCATCTGAGGGCCTTAAGTCTGCTATCGACAACTGGCTCAACAACATGAACAACGGTGCAGCATCTAAGGCAGCTTCTGCAACTCTTGCAGCAGAGCTTGAGGCAGAGGGTTCCGATGCAGCAAAGGCACTTCTGGAGCGCAAGGATGACTTCGTTAAGAAGTCCCAGTGGATCTTCGGTGGTGACGGTTGGGCATACGACATTGGTTACGGCGGTGTAGACCACGTTCTTGCATCTGGCGAGGACATCAACATCTTCGTATTCGATACAGAGGTTTACTCCAACACAGGTGGTCAGGCTTCCAAGTCTACTCCTACAGGTGCTGTTGCTAAGTTCGCAGCTTCCGGTAAGGTAACTAAGAAGAAGGACCTTGGTATGATGGCTATGAGCTATGGTTACGTTTACGTAGCACAGGTTGCTCTCGGCGCTAACATGCAGCAGACACTTAAGGCTATTGCAGAGGCTGAGGCATACAACGGACCTTCCTTGATCATCGCTTACGCACCATGTATCAACCACGGACTTAAGTCTGGTATGGGTTGCGCACAGGCAGAGATTAAGAGAGCTGTTGAGTCTGGTTACTGGCAGATGTACAGATTCAATCCTGACCTCAAGGAGCAGGGCAAGAACCCCTTCACACTTGACTCTAAGGATCCTGTATCTTCCTTCCAGGAGTTCATCGCTGGTGAGAACCGTTATAGCTCCTTGCTCCGTGCATTCCCCGATAAGGCAGCAACATTGTTTGCTAAGAACGAGGAGTATGCTAAGGAGAGACTTGAGGGCTACAAGAAGCTTGCAGCACAGGATAAGTAATCCTTTTAATAAACAACATACAACAGCCTACAGAAGCAATTCTGTGGGCTGTTTTTTTATGATTTGGTGTAGAAAAAGGCCATATGTATAAAAATTTAGAATATTACATAGGTGTTTTATAAATTGTGAAATTTGTGAATATATACATTTTTGCTCGCATAAAATCGTTGTTTTGAACAATAGAAAAATGCAGAATTTAGAACTATAATGCAGGCAAATAGAAGGCCTGGACCTAAGGCCAATAGACCTACCCTCTAACCAAGGTCCAGAGTAATTTAATTGCTCATTCTGACATACTTAAGACACAATTCGGGGTGTCTTGGGATGTCTATTTGGTGGAGGGAAGGACCATGACACAAGACTTTTTTACAGATCTTTACATCGACAATTACCACAAAATCTACAGCTACATAAACCACAGAGCTATGCTCAAATGCAGCACGGATGCCGACGATTTAGTTCAGGACGTGTTTGTTTTGGCATTCTCCAGAAAGGATATTTTGGAATCCCATCCAAATCCAGGCGGTTGGCTTATGGCAACAACAAAGTTTGCCTGCATGGCATACAACAGAGGCAAGGATATTAGGACAGAGTTTGCTAATATTGACGATATGTACGACCTTGATGATGGCTACGATTACGAACAGGCCATAGTTGAGCGTATGCGTGAGGAGCAACTTGCCAATGCGGACGCAGCACGCAAGGCATTAGACAGCCTTGGCGAGGTGGATAAGCAAATCTATTTCTTAAAATACGTAAACCATCTTTCATCTAAAGAAATCTCTCAAGTAACAGGCATGACAGTGTCTTCTATTAATGTGCGTGTATTTAGAATTAAGGAAAAAGTACGTAATTACATTTTTGAGGACAAGTTTGCTGTAGCAGTAGAAAGCTAACTCATAGCCTCTACCAAAATGGATTTTCCAGCAGTATATATGTTATTAAACTGCTCCAAAGGCAATGGGCTTTCCCCAAGCCCCATTTCTACTGTGTATCCAGGTCTGTTGTAGTTAAGAATGAACCAATCTTTGTAACCGGCATGACCAGAGATAAAGGGGACGTCTTCTAAAGAGTATCCACTGGCAAGAGCCATGCGCTCTCCCAGAATCTTGGATCCAGGAGGATTTTGACTTAGATATTTCCAGTAGATAACGCTACCCTGTGTGTGAAAGGACAAGGAAATATCGGGATTTTTCAACAAAGAATATTTATACACGGCCTGGCTCTCAGGTTCGGACAAGGAATCACTTCCAACATAGTCCCTGGGGCCAGGTCTTGTGTATCCTTGGGCATATTTTATTTCCTTGGCAACATCCCACCCTGCAGGGTATTGGAGGTTTAAGTCAACTCCTCGTATGTTTGCCTTCCATCCAGAGGGGAAGGGGATATCTGGGTAATCTCCAGCAAAGGCAATGGATGTCCTGTAATATGGACCGTCTTGGATGACTCCATTGACTAAGTCTACGCCATCTGGATTTACTAAGGGAATGGCGTACAAAGTGTTGTTTTCCATAAGTCTAGCGGCAGATTTGCCATTAATACCACGTCCCATGGCCACAGCTTGACCGTATTCCTCTAGAAATTTAAGGAGCATGGGAGTAGTAATCCATTCGTTAGCGTGATGAGATGAATTGGCTAAAATTTTGCGGGATCCATCTCCAATTACAACTGAATAAATAGCTTTCTTCATGACGCTATAGCCAGTAACTTCGAGTCGCATAAAGGGGTACCTCATAATGAGACCATCTACTATGTAAGAAGTTAGTTCCCATGAGTAGCCAATATTTGTAGGCACCAGAGAAAAAGGCAGAGGAATTGTAACCCTTGTGCCTTGTATTATGTGCATAGGGTCCAAATCTGGATTAGCAGTGAGTATGGCAGACGTGCTTGTACCATATTGTTTAGCCATGTCCCATAAAGTGTAACCAGCCCTAGAAAACACGACTCTATATCCCCTGATATATGGAAGTAGATTGTGCCAAGTAAGTCTTGCCACAACACCAGTTGGCCTTATGCCACAAATGGACTGAAAATGTTTGACAGCTTCGTCTGTGTGAGGACCAAATATTCCATCCAGTTCGCCTTGGTATAACCCAGCACGAGAAAGGCCTAGTTGTAGTACTTGAACATGTTGTCCTGTACTGCCGAGCATAAGTGCGATCATAATTCCTCCTAAAGTTTTTGTAATGTATATGATGAAAAAACAAAGAAATGACAAAGAGGAATTTGTTTTTTGTATTTGGTTCGTTCCAAAGTAATGGTCCTGCACTAAACACTAGATGCGAAGTGAAGAGTGATCCGCTGCACTAGTGATCCGCAACTGCGTTGCTAGTATACGCTCGTTTCACTCGCTAGTGAACCGCCTTCGGCTAGTGATCCGCTACGCTAGTAGGCCGCAACTGCGTTGCTAGTGAAACGAACGCGATGCGTTCTAGTGAAAAGACCACTGGAACATAGGATCTAGCACTAAATACTGCAAACGAAGTTTGCGAACCGTGCCTCCCGCGCTTCGGAAGTAGCGGGCGAACTTTGATTACTTTGGTTCGTTCCAAAGTAATGGTCATGCACTAAACACCAAATTTTGTGGTATAATCATCAAAACACAAATTTTCCGGGAGGTTCCATGACTACAGCAACCATTATCTGTGAGTACAACCCATTTCATTTGGGACATAAGCATCACATAGCAGAGACTCGCAGAATCACTGGAGCTCAGTGCATTGTGGCCATAATGTCTGGTTCTTTCGTACAGAGAGGCGAACCAGCCATTGCAGACATTGAAACTAGGGCACAGTGGGCTTTAGCAGGTGGAGCAGATTTGGTTGTGGAATTACCATATGCATACGCATGTAGCGGAGCCGAGATTTTTGCCTATGGAGGATGTCAGATCGCCACCATGCTTGGTGTAGACTACCTTTCATTTGGCGCAGAGAATCCAGATGTGTCTGATTTGCGTAAACTGGCGTTGCTGCTGGTTAAGGAGCCACAGGAGTACGTTGTTGTACTCAAGGCTGAGTTGGACAAGGGAGTACCCTTTGCCAAGGCAAGACAGATTGCAATCGCATCATGTTGTGGACAGGAGCAGGCGGCTCTTTTGGATAATCCAAATAACATACTGGGAATTGAGTACCTTAAGGCACTAATTAAACTTGAGATGGGTGGTCATAAAGTTCCAGAGGCAGTAGCAATTAAGCGCATTGGAGCCCCACATGGCAGCAAAGATGACCAATTTTACTCCGCAACAGCCGCTAGAATCCACATGGATAGTAGTCTTAAGTCTGTAAACGGCGTAGACGACTTTTCTATGCCTATTATTTCTGCAATTAGGCGAATGTCTCCAGAGGAGATAGCTTTGTATGGAGATATGGAACAGGGCTTAGAAAATAGGATTAAAGCCATGGCGGAAGATTGCATAAAAGTATCTGAGCTAGTGGCCAAAGTTGCTAACAAGAGAATTACAGAGGCCAGAGTTCGTAGAATTCTATGTAACATCCTAACAGGAGAAACTGGCGAAATGAGACAGGCAGCAGTGGACAAGGGACCATACCTTAGGGCAGTGGCCATGGGGCCAGAGGGTAGAGTATTCCTTAGGGAATACGATGGTGAGACTCCAGTGTTTACTAGGATTAAGGATGTGGACAAGTTCTGTCACAAGAATGGAAATCCTAACTTCTTAATAGAGAAGAGAGCCCAGGAACAATACTCATTGGCTAGGATGACAAAATCCAACTAAAATGGTAAAATAGTCTGCAGATTTTACGAGGTATTTAGACAATGAAGAGAGTTATTTCTATACTTGCTATATCTGTTGTGCTTATCCTTGCCATGTTGTGCATAACATCTTGTGGTAACGATAAGACAGCTGACAATACAAACGTGCCAACACCTACACCCACAGTAGAGCCCACAGCAACTCCTGATCCAAACGGTGAAGAGGAGACAACAGGTGGCTTGGTGGTTGATCCAATTGGTCAGGATGGTTGGCCAGCAGCATTTTTGCTATTCCCCAAGTATTCTGGTGAAGGTGAGTTGATCTCCACAGATGTTAACGAGGCTAACACTGTTATGACTAGAGTTTATACAGGTCTTACAGAGTACAGCGTTGCTAATTATCAGGATCAGCTTCGCAAGCAGGACTTTGTATCTAACGCTAACGCTGACTTCCTTAAGTCCATGGATACAACAGTTTTGACATGGTCCTATACAGTTAACGGATCTAACGGTCAGGTAACATTTATCTGGAAGATTGGAACAACAGAAAATAATTAATTGCAAAATTTAAGCTCTATCCCAATAAAATGAGATAGAGCTTTTTTGATGTCTGAAATTTAAAGTATCATGGCACTGCCAAGAACGATGGTAATTACAGAAAGGATTGTTGTGTAAACAACTAGGTTAGCAGCAAGCTTTCGGTCACCACCCATGGAGGATGCCATTACGTAACTTGTAACGGAACAAGGTCCACCGACCAAAACAAGCAATACGCCAAGAGCGATGCCTCTACAACCAAGGAGGTAGGCAATGCCCAATGTAATAATGGGTGAAAGCACTAACTTACCAACGATTCCGATAATAGTATTGCGCTTAACATTTCCTTCGGAAGCGGCATTGAGCACTGAGCATGTGGCCATTGAAACTCCGATGCAAAGCATGCCAAGTGGCAAGGTCATGGAGGACAAGTAGTTCATTGTAGTTGTTAAGAAACTAAGTGAACTAATCTTGTATGGGTCAATGTTAAAGAGGGAGAAAGGAATTCCCAGGAACACTGACAAAACCAAGGGGTTAGTGAATATCTTCTTGAAGATAAGTTTAAATGAAACGCATTTGCAATCGCCACCTTGAGCAATCTGTGCAGGAGTTAAAACAAATACTGCGATGATGCTATAAAGTGGAGCTAAAATAGCCAGCAAGGATACGGAATATATGTCTCCAGCAGAACCGAAAAGGGCAGATGCCAAAGGAATTCCCAAAACAGCAAAATTGGAGCGATAAATACCTTGGACAAGAACTGTTGATTGGGCCACGTCCTTTTCAAATCTGGGAACTATGAGCCATGCCAACAACAAAGTGGCGAAGGTGCCAGCCAAACCTGCAATAACAACTGTTAAGTTAAAGTCTTCTTTAATGTTGGCTGTAACAACCTTGGTGAACATTGAAATAGGTAATGTTACGTTAAAGAGCAATTTAGTTGCTTGTTCTCTAAATGCGTCTTTTAGTACCTTAAGCTTACCTAGGACCCAACCTAGGAAAACCAATAGAGCCATTGGTGCAACGGCTTGTATGCAAAAAATAAGTGTATCTGTCATTTTGTCCCTCTATCATGACCAGCTCTTAGGTGAGCCTCATGTCACTAAAATTCTATCACGGTAGAGAATTAAGACAATGCACATACAGTTTGGTTATGTACATGATTATTGACTACTATGGGCCAATGTGAACTACCACTAAGCTAAAGCTTACTGGCTTCTTGCTTCAATGTCCTCGCAACCTACTAACTCCACAAGCGTGACTTCGGGTAGTTCCTACCCTAGTTGTTTTCTTTATATTATACAGACAGCATTCTAAGTCCCTCTG
>JAFYSJ010000034.1 GCA_017559445.1 Clostridia bacterium | reverse complement strand
TGCCTGTTTGCTATGCCTCAAAAACGTGTTTTCCAGCAGTTTTTGCCTCATTATACACCATTTTTGAGCCAAAATTTTGATTTTTAAAGAACTTTTATACTTCGACCTTATCTCATCTTGCGTTTAGTTTTTCATTTAAGGAAAATATGTAACACCCCTTGTGTGCAATCATATGGGTAGAATTTAAGACCTTGGGGAGGTTGTAACTTATTTTGTGTAAATTAAATACAAGTATTTCTTTGTATCCTCTTGGATTGATGTTAAAGTAATATTAATCCAGGAGGATATTTTATGGCAAGGCAAAACAAGATTGCTCCAGAACGCAGTCCTTTTGTTTTATCTTGATTCTTATGTTGTTACATCTCTTATCTACCGTCCTTCTTATGTGAATATATGCACTCATACAAAATAACTTTTTATTTTAGAACTATCCTTAGCAGTAAAGGGAAGGATATTATATCGGTGAAGTTCTATATAGTATAGGTTGTCATCTACCTTTGTTTTTCCCTTTATCGTTTTGGACATAGTAAGACCAGGAAGTGGCCTTACTTATCTAAGCTAATGCTTGGACAGTTCTTTCGTAATTCAATCAGCGTTCCAATCTTATCGGATTCCTACTTGGTAGGGGAGATAAGATTTTCACCAGTACTTCCATCCGACTGGTATAACTGAAGGCGACACACTGGAACGGGCCTTACTACACCCGATGGCAATAGCCATGTCCTCCGCTGCTTTATTTTCAACGTGGTGCAGTCAGCCACGCTGCGGCATTTTGCTAACGTGGAAAGAATTACACACAAAACGCCGGAGTGTCTTCATCCCACTGTGCTCCGGTTCACTCAGTCCAACATTTTTTAACGAGGTTGTTACATAGTTTAGTGGGTGTACCATCCTCCCGATATTTAGTTTTTGTGGTTAATATGTGGTGCCATGATTGGTATCCTTGTGTTGATAATACTTACCTCTTTAATCTGTTGAAAGATAACAGTGGACTGTTATTTCTGTTGTGTTGTTGGGATTTCTACGTGTTGGAAGCGATCTCTTGTATTTAAAAGTAGTGAGATGAATTCTGTGGGAATGTTGCGAATACAGGTCATCTTGGATTCAATGCCTGAATCAACTCAAATTAAATATAGAATGTAGCCGAGGGAAACCTCGGTTTTTTGTTGCGTAAAATAGGTTGGCATATTATGATGAAAATAGATAAGCAATAAGGAGGTTAGCATGGAAATAAAAACACCTCTCATTCGTAGTATTGAACATGCTCTTGTTCTGTTAATCATCACCGCTATAGGAATACCGATGATGATTTTGGGCGATAGATCTCATGCGATATTGATGGCTTATTTGCTTTTTTGTGGTCTGTTGTTGGTCGTTCCATGGATATTATCTGCAGGAAGAACGTTCGTTTTACAAAACGACGGAATATACATCTACCTTTTTAATATCTTGCTGTATAAACATAGTTGGTCTGAAATAAAGTCAAAATATTACATAGTAAAAGATGTTGGAATTCATAGGGAAACAGTAGTTCTTTATCGTAAGGAAATCTCTTACAAACTTGCAACAATATTATGTGAGAACTATATTGCACCACTGTCTCTTGTGTATATAAATGTGGTTGATGATGTAGAAAAATACATGGGAGAGAATTTGAAGCATAAGACATATAGAGATCAGGATGTTTATCTGGCTAATCAGGAGATTTTCTGGGAAAAGATGAAAGA
Organism: Clostridia bacterium; assembly: GCA_017559445.1. GTDB lineage: Bacteria > Bacillota > Clostridia > RGIG7378 > RGIG7378 > RGIG7378. Next base: position 62,803 of record JAFYSJ010000034.1, on the reverse strand, counting down.
ATGGAATATTTCTCTTGATAAGTGTGTGTACAACAGAGCTGAGATAAACCAAAAGATATATAAATGGAGTATATTAGTAGCTTTGATTGTATTGCTTTGTGTCATCTTTTTGATATTCGGTAATATTTGCTGAACGTTAATCCAATAAATAACCTGGAGGAAACATGGACAAAAAAGCAATTATAATTTTATTAGCTGTTGTTGGTGGCTTTTTGGCACTTTGGTGTCTAGTTATGTTCTGGATTGGTCCAATGATTGTTTATGATCCTATTGGAGACCCATGTTGGGACTATGTCCAATCATCAGAGGAATTACAGAATGCATGTGGTCACATTGAAGGAATAACATTAAACGAAACCACATATGAGGAACTTTCTGAAACAGAAATGTTAATCCCAGTAGAAGCATGGACAAAAGAAGGCAAATATTATGCAATTGATCTTTACATTGAAAAGGTAGAGAAGGAATGGGTTGTAACACGTGCCGAGTTCAAGGGAGAGATAGAAACACCTGAAGAATAGTTCTAGTTAATTGTGTAAAGTGGGGCAAATGAAGGAGGATAATTTGGAGAATATCTTCGAGCGATCACCAGATGTTGAGGTTGTTTTTGAGTTCAATGACGTAAAAACTAAGCCAATATATGATGGATATAGACCAGCCCATTTGGTAAAGGATGATTATTTAACAACAGGCATTCACAAATACAATGAAGTTGAATGCGTTTATCCCAATACAAGGGTAAAGGGCACAATAACATTTATAACACCAGAAGCATACCCTAATTGCTTGTGGATTGGTAAGGAAATTATCATACAGGAAGGTTCAATTGTTGTAGGAAAAGCAACAGTTGTTAAGGTCTTGAACAAGACTTTAGAGGTGAGTTATGAAAGATAAATTGCTTTTTAAGCAACCAGTGCATCAAGGGCAAAAAGAAATGATGTTAGCCTTTTTGATACTTGCAGGATTTTGTTTTTTTATAACTATGATTGCATGCGTCATTTGGGGAAATAAAGGACTTGCTTTTTTGTTTTTTCCAATATATCAACTGGTCTTTTCTGTGTTTTATTGGATTCTTGAGTGTGAAAGATTTGAGATTTACGAAGATAAGATTATAGTAAGAAATGCGCTGCGCACAAAGAATATAGTGCTTCTTGAAAATGTTAAGTTTGTAGAAGAAGGAAAACTCAATCTGGCTGGTAAAGGCGAAGGATTGGTAGATTATTATATTCTTAATGATGGAAGAAAAAACAAACGTCCAGGATGGCCACATCGAAATGAATTTTTAAACAAAAAGAAATATAATTTTAGAATATACAAGACTGAAGAGTTAGAAGCATTTCTTAAAGAAAGATTTGAAATTCGACAGAAGGATTTTCTTTATGAAGAATAACTACTAATACACAAATTAAAGGAGATTAGCTGAACATCAACTAATCTCCTTTTTATTAATTTTTGGCAGGTTTTAGTAACCAACCTTTAGTTTGAAACGCGCTAGCAACGCAGTTGCGGCTCACTAGCGCAGCGGCCTACTAGCGAAGCGGCTCACTAGCGCAGCGGCCTACTAGGCGCAGCCGGCTCACTAGCGCAGCGGTTCACTACTCAACCACCACATCAGAGTTCATAACCTCTGCCTGAACTGCCTTGTCAAAGTTGATCATAGGCTCAATATCTTCGCCCTTCTTATGTCTTGCAACATAGTTCTTGGTAATCTTTCTAACCAACGGGAAGAGGGCTACAACACCAATAAGGTTGGGAACCATCATAAGACCATTGAATGTGTCGGAAATATCCCAAGCAAGGGAAGATGTCATAACAGCACCGGACATGATCATGAATACGAAGATTACCTTGTAGATGTTAACTGCCTTTGCGCCCATGAGGTACTCAACAGCCTTAACACCGTACTGGGACCAGCCGAGAACAGTTGTAAATGCAAAGAGAAGCATTGCAATAGCAACGAAATACTCACCAAACTGACCAAATGTATTACCAAATACCTGAGATACTAAAGTTGCATCGTTAATGCCAGCAGCTACAGCACCAGTCTTAAGGTCGATAGCACCAGAGGAAAGAACTACAACAGCAGTCATTGTACATACGATAAATGTATCAAAGAATACCTCGAAGATACCCCACATACCCTGCTTAACAGGCTCCTTAACGTTGGAGGAGGAGTGGACCATAACGGAGGAACCAAGACCAGCCTCATTGGAGAAAACACCACGCTTGCAGCCCTGAGTAATAACCTGACTAATTGCTACACCAGCAGCACCACCAGCCACAGCCTTAACACCAAATGCAAACTTGAAAATAGAAGTGAAGATATCGCCAAGCATGTTGAAGTTAAGAACTGTAACAATAACTGCACCAATTACATAGAAGAGAGCCATGAAGGGGACAACCTTTTCTGCAAAGGAAGCAATTCTCTGAAGACCACCGATGATAATGAGACCTGCAACAACCATAAGAGCAAAGCCGATGATCAAATTAATAACAGGTACGCCAGCAACTGCACCCAGGTCTACAGACTTAAAGAAAGCGGACTCAAGGTTAAGTGTGATCTTGTTGATCTGGCCCATGTTACCAATACCGAAGGAAGCGAGAATGGCAAAGATAGCAAAGAGAACAGCAAGTACGGAACCAATAGCCTTGCACCCCTTGTAGTTGCCAAGACCATCCTTAAGGAAGTACATGGAACCACCGGACCACTCACCGTCTTTGTTGCGTCGGCGGAAGTACATACCCAGAACGTTTTCGGAGTAGTTAGTCATCATACCAAAGAAGGCAGCAACCCACATCCAGAAAACAGCACCAGGACCACCAATTACGATAGCGGCAGAAACACCAGCGATGTTACCAGTACCGATAGTAGCAGCCAAAGCTGTGCAAAGAGCCTGGAACTGAGAAATAGACTTTCTGTCAGTTTTCTTAGTAGCGCCACCATCCTTTTTAAACATGGAGCCAATAGTCTCTTTCCACCAAAGACCGACGTGGCCAATCTGGAAGAAACCTGTGCAGCATGTCATAAGTACGCCAGCACCAATTAACAAAATAAGACCGATTTTTACCCACACAAACTCGTTAATCACGTTGTTAATGTTGGTAATCTGTTCAACAAACTTTCCCATAAATCCTCCGAGAAAAACAAAATAGCGAATCGCGCTCGGCGACCCGCTAATAAAAAACAAAAGTAAACCCAATTTAATGGGTGAATAAAATCCTTTGTCCTTTTGCCTGAGAGATTAGCAGATTGCTTTGCACCTTCGGCACCCTAAAAAGGGATTCTCCAAAGTTCCATCGGCCAGCGGTCCTCATCCAGTTGGATACCTGAGAGTGTTACTCCTTCGGTTGTATAAACATTTCCTGCTAGCGTCACATGGAATATTCAATTGGGCACATTATATATGGGGTTTGCGGGGAATTTCAATGGATAAAAGGATTTAGCGAATTTTCAATAAAATGTTTTGTCGAAACGTGTATTTGGTGCTATTCTTATGGGGTATAGTGTAACAACATTAGAGGAGGAAAATATGAAAAAGATTATAGCTTTACTTGTTGCATTTTCAATGATTTTTACAGTAGGTGCCACAGCATTTGCATGGGACGAGGGTTGTTCCGCAGAGCGTACTTACACAACTTATAAGGGAACCATCACAGTAGATGGCGAGATCGAGGATGCATGGGATGCAGTTGCATGGACTCCTATTGAGATTCCGATTAGACAGCCATATCCAAGCAGCAATATTAATTACTACGGCGCTGCAGAGAAGGTTAAGATTATGTACGACGATACATACTTCTATTACCTCTTGGACATTACTGGCGCTGACGCAATTTCCATCGAGGATGCATTTGAGGTATATATCGATGAGGGCACTCCACTTGAGGAAGGCTACACAAATGGTTACCAGATTACAATGAACTACGATTCAGATGCTAAGGAGCTTGGTTTGTCCCTTTCTCTTAAGTATACAGATGAGGATGGTAACTTCGTTAAGGACAAGAATATGGAGGACGAGGTAGACCACAAGGTTGCCTGCAAGGTTTCTGAGGATGGTAAGTCCATCGTAATCGAGCTCGCAGTTGTTAAGCTTGCTCCCACAACATCCGTAGATGGCGCAACAGTTGCTATGGAGTTTATGTATGAGGACTATGGCACAATCGAGGGCGTTGAGTGCGTTATCGAGGACTATAGATGGAACGTTATCGAGATGGACAAGGATGAGAACCCCACAGGTGTTACAAGACCTAATAACGCAAGTGGCAACTTCGGATTGGTAACACTTGGTGGTGAGGCTCCAGCTCCAGAGGAGACACAGGACGCAACAACAGACGTTACTCCTGACACAAATGACGAAGTTAAGGAGCCAGCAGAAACAAGCATGTGGCTCTATGTAGGTATTGCAGTTGCAGTTTTGGTAGTAGTTGCAGTTGTAGTTATCGTAGTAGCTAAGAAAAAGGCATAAACTAATAGGGGACACATTCCCCTTTGGAGGTAAAAGGTGATAGATAATTTCATTAAATGCTCAGCAATAACACCTAAGCTCTCTTTGGCTAATCCAGTAGAGAATGCTAAGGCAATTATTAACGCAATGAGAGATGCAGATGCCAAGGGAGTTAAGATTGCAGTATTCCCAGAGCTTTGCATCACAGGATACACTTGCGGCGACTTGTTCATGCAGGAGCAGTTATTGGATAGTGCTCTTAGGGCGCTTAAGGATATTGTGGATGCAAGCAACGACTTAGATGTGTTAGTTGCAGTTGGACTTCCAATGTCCATTAAGGCTAAGCTCTTTAACGTGGCAGCTCTTATTAAGGGCGGTAAGGTTTTGGGACTTGTTCCTAAGACTTATTTGTCTAGCACTGGCGAGAACGAGAGAAGACTCTTTGTTCCGGCACCTTCCGAAACAGTGATGATCATGATGTGGGGACAGGAGATTCCCTTTGGCAACAGGATCATCTTCCATTGTGAAACACTAGGACAGCTGGCAGTAGCCGTGGAAATTGGAACTGATGTTCTAGCTATTAACGCACCTTCTGCCAGCCATGTTCTTAATGGCGCTAATGTAATTCTTAACCTGTCCGCTATGCCGGAGGTTGTAACTTTGGCCAAAAAGCGCAGGAACACCATTATGGAGCAGTCCTCTAGACTTATGTGCGGATATGTGCTTGCGTCTGCAGGTTGTGGTGAATCCACATCCAACGGCGTATATGCTGGACATAACTTGATTTGCGAGGACGGAGCGGTTTTGGCAGAGAGCAAGCCCTTTGCTAAGACAGATTGTATAACAGAACTTGATTTAGATAAGATTACTCACAAGAGACGTGAGAATTCTATGTTTGAGCCAGAGCATGATGATGGCTATGAGCATGTTATCTTTAGCTACGACAAGTTGGAGGAGACAGAGCTTACACGCAAGTATTCTACTTTGCCCTTTGTTCCATCTGACGAGCAGGAACTTAGAGACAGATGCCACATGATCATGGACATTCAGGCTCACGGACTTGCTAGACGCTTGCAGCACACACATAGCAAGGGTTTGGTAATTGGTATTTCTGGTGGATTGGATTCATGCTTGGCCCTTATTGTGGCTGCTAAGGCATGTGATGTTTTGAGCAGACCCCATAGCGATATTTTGGCAGTGACAATGCCTTGCTTTGGTACTTCTGATAGAACATATAACAACGCAGTTGCAATGTGCGGCGAGCTTGGCGTAATGCTTAAGCACGTGGATATTCGCAATGCAGTTATGAATCACTTTGCAGATATTGGCCAGGATCCCGAAAAGTTCGACGTAACTTACGAAAATAGCCAGGCAAGAGAGAGAACCCAGGTTCTCATGGACTTAGCAAACAAGGAGAATTCACTTGTTGTAGGTACAGGAGACTTGTCAGAGTTGGCTCTTGGCTGGTGCACATATAATGGCGACCATATGTCAATGTATGGCGTTAACGCCACAGTTCCTAAGACTTTAATTAGATATGTAATTAAGTGTTATGCAGAGGAGTGTGGCAACCAGAGACTTATGGAGACATTCATGGATGTTTTGGACACACCAGTTAGCCCAGAACTTTTGCCTCCAGATTCTCAGGGCGTAATCGCTCAAAAGACTGAGGAAGTAATCGGAAAATATGAGATTAACGACCTTATTCTGTACCACGCAATTAGATGGGGATATAGACCATCCAAGGTTTACAGAATTGCATCTGCAGCATTTGCAGGTAAGGTTGAGGATGAGGAGCTTAAGTCCTATCTTAAGAACTTCTATCGCAGATTCTTTGCTCAGCAGTTTAAGCGTTCTTGCTTGCCAGAGGGACCAAAGACTGGTTCAGTATCCATGTCTCCTAGAGGAGATTGGCAGATGCCTTCTGATGCAATGGCAACAGCTTGGCTTCAGGAACTTGAGAACTTGTAGTTAATTGTCGTTAATCGTCGGAACTTCTCCGTTGAAAATATGTTTGTCGAATTGCTATGATTTTTATGGCGCTAGGAGGTGGAACATATTTTAAAACGTTTGATTTGGGACGAAGATGGCATAGAGACTGTTGAGGTAGTTATTATCGCAGCAGTGCTGGTGGGATTGGCACTTTTGTTTAGAAAGCAGATTTTTGGGCTTTTACAGAATTTATTAGGACAATTAGACTCTGCAGCAATAGATGACAACTTGACCTTGCCACCGCAATAATGTATCATTTTACTATTATTTTTTAGGAGGGAACCACCTTGAATACAGAGGAGATTCTTAAGGTTATAACAGATGCCCTTGATGATCGTAAGGGTATTGATATTCAGTCCATTCAGATTACAGATGTTTCTGTATTGACAGATTATATTGTTATTGTTAGCGGTACATCCGTTGCACATAACAGAGGTCTTTGCGGATCTGTCCAGGAGGCTATGGAGAAGGCAGAGCCAGAGAGACGTCCACACATTGAGGGTGAAGATACAGCTCGTTGGATTCTCATGGATTATGGTGATGTTATCGTACACATTTTCCATCGTCAGGACAGAGAGTACTATGATCTTGAGAGATTGTGGGATCCCGAGAACATTCGTGCCATGCAGGCAGGTAGATAATTGATATTTAGGCCGCGTCACTATGTGTGATGCGGTTTTTGGAGGATATATGGTACAGTCAAGAACACATAATTGTAATGAGCTTAGATTAGCTCATGTTGGTCAGACAGTCACAATCGTTGGCTGGTATGAGAATATGCGTCAGGTTTCTAAGAACTTGGGTTTCCTTATTCTCAGAGACTTTTATGGTAAGACACAGGTTGTTGTAGATTCTGAGGAGATGATGGCTCAGCTTGCTGGCGTTAACAACGAGTCTACACTTTCTATTACAGGTGTTGTTAGCGAGCGTTCTTCTAAGAACCCCGACATGGCAACAGGTGATATCGAAGTTATTCCACAGTCCATTAAGGTATTGGGCAAGTGTATTTATAACGAACTTCCATTTGAGATCAACAGATCCAAGGAGTCTGACGAGGCAGTTAGACTTAAGTATAGATACCTTGATTTGCGTAACCCAGCAGTTAAGGACAAGATTAAGCTTCGTTGTCAGGTAGTTAGCGAGCTTCGTAACAGAATGACAGAGCAGGGATTCTGGGAGATCACAACTCCTATTTTGACTTGTTCTTCTCCAGAGGGCGCTAGAGACTACCTTGTACCATCTAGACTTCACCCTGGTAAGTTCTATGCACTTCCACAGGCACCTCAGCAGTTTAAGCAGTTGCTCATGGCTTCTGGTTTCGATAGATACTTCCAGATCGCACCTTGTTTCAGAGACGAGGATGCTCGTGCAGATAGATCTCCTGGTGAGTTCTACCAGCTCGATATGGAGATGGCTTTTGCATCTCAGGAGGATGTTTTCCAGGTATTGGAGGAGGTTCTCCCACCAGTATTTGAGAAGTATGGTAAGTATGACAGAGCATCTACAGCTCCATTCGTACGTATTCCATATAGAGAGGCTATGGCTAAGTACGGTAGTGACAAGCCTGACCTTCGTATTAAGCTTCAGGCAACAGAGGTTACTGAGCTTGTAGCAGGTTGCGGATTCGGTCCATTCGACAACGCAACAGTTATGGCTACAGTAGTTCATAACTTCACAGAGACACGTAAGGTTATCGACAAGCTTTGTGCAGACGTAGAGCAGGTTTCTGGCCACAAGGCATATTGGTTCAAGGTTGACGAGACAGGCGCTTTCGTAGGTGGCATCTCCAAGTTCCTTGTTCCTAACCACGATGCAGTTGTTGAGTCCATGGGCCTTGTTGCTGGTGACTTCATCATGTTGACAGCAGGTAAGACACGTGACGCACAGAAGGCTATGGGCGCAGTTATTAAGACTTTGGGTAACCAGGTTCCTGGCCTCATGGACAAGGAGTGCTATGAGTTCTGTTGGATCGTAGACTTCCCAATGTACGAGATGGGTGAGGAGTCCGGCGAGCTTGAGTTCTGCCACAACCCATTCTCTATGCCTCAGGGCGGTATGGAGGCTCTTGAAACAATGGATCCTCTTGCAATTAACGCATATCAGTACGACTTGGTTGTTAACGGCGTAGAGCTTTCTTCCGGTGCGGTACGTAATCACGACCCTGAGATTATGGTTAAGGCCTTCTCTCTTGTAGGTCTTGGTGAGGAAGATGTTAAGGCTAAGTTCCCAGCTATGTACAATGCATTCTGCTATGGTGCACCACCACATGCTGGTATCGCTCCTGGTGTTGACCGTATGGTTATGCTTTTGGCAGGCGAGGATAGCATCCGTGAGATCATTCCATTCCCAATGAACAAGAATGCAGTTGACCTCATGATTAATGCTCCATCTCCAGTAGATAAGAAGCAGCTTGACGATGTACACATTGCAATCGTTAAGACAGAAGAATAATAGATGATTCAAATAGCGTTGGCTTCGGCTGACGCTATTTTTTATTGTAGAAAAGTTAGGTAAATGATAATATAAAGTTAGAGATACCTTACTAAAAGAAGGAGGGGGCACAGATGAAAAAGTTATTGGTCATAACGCTTATGCTTTTAATGATTGTTGGTATGCTTGCTTTTTGTGGTGTAGCCTCCGCAGAGGCAACTTCAGGTAATATAGGTACGATATACTGGAAGTATAATCCTAATACTAAGGTCCTGACATTATCAGGTACAGGAGAAATACAGAGCTCAGAATCTGCTTATGAGTCAACTCAATCTCGTCCAGGTTGGAGATACTATATTTACGACATTGAGACTATTGTAATAAATGAGGGAATAACAGGGATTGAATCATACGGATTCTATTGTTTTGCGTCACTGAAAAAGGTTGTATTGCCAAAGAGCCTTACAAAAATTGGAAAAAATGCTTTTGAATATTGCAACAATCTATCTGAAATAGATATAAGCAATGTTCAATATATTGGAAATAATGCTTTCTCAAAAACAGGACTAAAGAGCGTAACATTATCGGATAAGTTAGAAGTTTTAGAATATAGTGCTTTTGCCGGATGCGAACAGCTTAGAGAGGTTACCATAAACGCGGAGATAAAAGAGATTTCGTCATACTTATTTCAGGGATGTATAAGTTTAGAAAAAGTTGTTTTGCCAGATAGTGTAGAAGTAATAAAAAATCAAGCTTTTAGCAATTGTAAAAAACTTAAAGAGATTGTTATCGGAACTAATCTTAAGGAAATAGGTGAAGAGGCATTTAATGGATGCTTGGAGTTAAAGGAAATTTCCTTATCAGAGGGTTTAGTAAAAATAGGTAGAAAAGCATTTTCGGGATGTGTAAATTTAAGAAAAGTTCCTCTGCCGGAAGGCTTGGAGACAATTGGAGAAAAAGCCTTTGAAAATTGTACTAGCCTAGAGGAAGTTGTTTTCCCAAACAGCTTAATAAACTTGGAAATAGGCGCCTATTTGAACTGTTCAAGTATAGAGAAGATTGAGATTCCACTCCAAGTGAAGAAGCTGCCAAAACAATTGTTTAGTGGATGCACCTCTCTTAAAGAGGTGTATATTGGAGATTCAGTTAGAAGTATAGCAAGCGATGTATTTGAAGGATCTAGTAGTTTGAGAACTCTTACGATGGGATCTGAAAATGAATTATTTGTCATATATAATGGAGCTCTTTACTACAAGATTTATAGTAATAACAATGGCAACCTCACTCACAATGGAGAGAAAATGTTGTACTTGATACCAGAAGGATATGTGGGTGAGCATGTTGTGCATCCTGAAACAATAAAATTATATTACAAGTGTGCATTTAATGTTAAGGGACTGACTTCTATTGTTTTACCAAATGGCCTAGAGACAATAGGAATGAATGCATTTACAGGTTCAGGAATAAAGAAGCTGGAAATACCATGGACAGTAAGGAATTTTTGTTATAGTGCCATGTTTAATTGCCCGGATCTAGAAGAAATATGGTTTTACGGGGAAGTACCGCATTTGTTTTCAATTGGTAAGAAATATACTATTACAGCTAAGGTTTATTATCCTAGTGAGAATCAGGGCTGGAAGGAACTTTTGGAACATTATTATAACATTGTAGAGATGTACGCTTTTTCCTGTCAGGAAGAGCATGATATCAGGATTATAGAGGGTTATGCAGCTACTTGTAAAAGGTTAGGCAGAACAGATGGACAAATATGCAACAAGTGTGGTGCTGTTTTGGCCGAACAAGAGGACATTCCGATAACCCATCGAATATTGGAATACAATGTGTACTCCAACTCTAGTCACTCAGGAACTTGTGATTTATGTGGTGAACAAGTAACATCCTACCATGAATTTGAGAATGAAACCCGTATCTGTAGCGCATGTGGTTATAAGTATGTGGATCCAGCTAAGAAGTGGGAAAATAATATAGTGATGCAGTTCACTGTGTATGCAACTGTAGGTTTGGTGATCAACATTGTGATTATTTTATCGATTTTATCTAAGCAAAAGAAAAATGAAATTTATTAAACAATGAATAAAGGAGGAGGGGGCACAGATGAAAAAAATTTGGAGATGCCCTTATAATACGTTATTAGTTATAGTAATAAAGGATAAGTAAATTTTAACAGGTTCTCAAAAGAGGGCCTGTTTTATTGTTAGGGGAGAGAAGATAAAAAAATAAGCGTTACACTTTCGTGTAACGCTTATTGGGTCTGGAGCTGGTGGACGGACTTGAACCCCCGACCTGCTGATTACAAATCAGCTGCTCTACCAACTGAGCTACGCCAGCAAACTGGTGACCCTAACGAGATTCGAACTCGTGTTACCGCCGTGAAAGGGCGGTGTCTTAGGCCTCTTGACCATAGGGCCATCGCGACCAGCAAGGACTATTATACCGGAAAGTTTCTTTATGTCAACACATTTTTTTAAAATTTTTTGTAGAATTTTTGCGGGACTTTTTTGCCCATAAGATTGTAAAAAAATGCTTATAAGGGTATAATGTCATTTATTATGGGTTATTATGAATAAACATACCCAGTATGAAAGATTTAGGAGGCAGCTGCACTTTGCAGCGCGATAATTATGAGTACACGTGATCTTAGCATCAACGCAATCAGAGTTCTTTCAGCAGAGGCTATTCAGAAGGCTAATTCCGGACACCCCGGTTTGCCACTTGGCGCTGCACCTATGGCCTACACATTGTGGGCAGACATGATGAATTTCGACCCAGCAGATCCAGCTTGGCCCAACAGAGACCGTTTCGTTCTCTCCGCAGGTCACGGATCTATGTTAATGTATTCTCTTCTTCATATTTTTGGATATGAGGTATCCATGGAGGATATTAAGAATTTCCGCCAGAGAAATAGCCGCACACCTGGTCATCCAGAGCTTGGAGTTACTCCTGGTGTAGAGATTAGCACAGGTCCACTTGGACAGGGTATTGCTAACGCAGTAGGTATGGCTATTGCAGAGGCACAGCTTGCTGCTCGTTTCAACAAGCCTGGACTTCCAATTGTTAACCACAGAACATACGCACTTTGTGGTGACGGCTGTATGATGGAGGGCCTTTCTTACGAGGCAGCTTCTCTTGCAGGCACATTGGCTTTGTCTAAGCTTACAGTTATTTATGATTCCAACAACATCACTATCGAGGGTGATACAGATGGTACATTTAGAGAGGATGTAGCAGCTAGATTCGCTTCTCAGGGATGGGATGTTTATACAGTAGAGGATGGCAACGATTGCGATGCTATTAAGGATGCTCTTGATAAGGCAGCTTCTCAGGACAAGCACCCCTCTTTGATTATTGTTAAGACTCAGATTGGTTATGGTTGTCCCGCTAAGCAGGGTAGCGCATCTTCTCACGGTGCACCACTTGGCGCAGATAACGTAGCAGCTACTAGAGCTAACTTGGGTTGGGACTATGAGCCCTTCACAATTCCTCAGGAAGTTTATGACTACGCAGCTACTAAGGCACAGCGTGGCGTTAAGGCTCACGATTTGTGGTCCAAGCGCATGGCTATCTATGAGACAAAGTACCCCGAGGACTTTGCAGCATGGCAGATGGCTATGGATCCAGAGGCAGCAGCTAAGGCATTGGCAGCAGATCCTGACTACGCAGTTAAGGAAGATGGCGCTATGGCTACTAGAGCAGCATGTGGTAAGCTCCTTCAGAAGCTTGCTAAGAACATGCCTAATTTAGTAGGTGGTTCTGCAGACCTTGCATCTTCTAACAACACAGTTATGAAGGGTTGCGGCACATTCTCTGATGAGGATAGACTTGGACGTAACATTTTGTTCGGTATTAGAGAGCACGCAATGGGCGCTATCTGCAACGGTATTCAGGCTCATGGTGGTTTTAGAACATTTGCTTCCACATTCTTTGTATTCTCTGACTACATGAAGCATTCTGTTAGAATGTCTGCTCTTATGCAGTTGCCAGTACTTTATATCTTCAGCCACGACAGTATCGGCGTAGGCGAGGATGGACCTACACACCAGCCTGTAGAGCACTTGGCTCAGTTCCGTAGCATGCCTGGCGTTATTACATTCAGACCTGCTGATTACACAGAGACAATGCACGGTATGGCTATGGCAGTTGAGTCCACAGACACACCTTATGTTCTCGTAACATCTAGACAGAACTTGCCTGTATTGGATTCTAGCTCTGCTGAGTGTCGCAAGGGTGCTTATGCACTTAAGGATTGCGATGGCGAGCCTGAGCTCATTATCATCTCCAGCGGTGCTGAGGTTGCTCCTTCTCTCGATGCATGGAACATTCTTAATGCAGAGGGTATTAAGGTTAGACTTGTAAGCATGCCTTCTATGGAGCTCTTTGATAAGCAGTCCAAGGAGTATAGAGATAGCGTTCTTCCTGCTTCTTGCTCTAAGAGATTGGTTGTTGAGGCTGGCACATCCTTCGGTTGGCACAAGTATGCTGGCATGGACGGTCAGTTCGTAACAGTAGATACATTCGGTGCATCTGCTCCTGCTAACCAGCTCTTCGCAGAGTTCGGCTTCACAGGTGAGTCTATTGCTGCTAAGGCAAAGGCAATGCTCTAATATTTATCTTTAATAGAAACTATATGCAGTATGCTGTCACAGGCATACTGCATTTCTTTTTCTGTGGTAAAAGCTCCAGGGCTTACTCTGACGGCACCTAAATTGGATGTACCCAGGTTTAGGTGACCTAGAGGAGAACAGTGAAAACCACCACGGACAGTGATTCCGTAATCTTTATCTAATATTCCGGACACTTGCTGAGAATCCAGGCCTTCTATATTAAAGGAATATATACCACTATTATAAAAAGATGGATCCGTCACAGCCTTTATTCCAGGCTGTTTAGAAAGGCGTGTAGAAATGATCCTGCACATGTTTTGTTTATGTGTCAGTAGTTTTTGTGGCGTTACAGAGGCTACGTAGTCAATGGCATATGAAAGACCAACTAAACCGGGCAAGTTAAGAGTTCCACTTTCCAAAATATCTGGCATAACATCCGTCATTTTATCGTACATGCCTGTGCCAGTTCCACCTAGGATTAAGGGGACCACAGGACTTTTGGGGCTAACGTACAGGAGCCCAGTTCCTTGAGGTCCCATGAGACCTTTGTGACCAGGGATGGCCATATAGTCTAATCGCTTTAGTCCTGCCACGTTAATGCCAATGCTACCAGCACCTTGAGAAGCATCTAGAATGAGTGTAGAGTTCGTTTCGTAGCAAATAGAGGATATTCCAGTAACGTTGTTGACGTGACCAGTTATGTTTGATGAAAGTGTCACTATTACAACCACATTTTTGCCCTGATCTTTTAGGGATTGGATGTTGTTTCTCAGGATAACAGGGTCCATTAACATGCCTTTTCCACCTGAAATTACAACAGGAAAGTTCATGGTTTCCTTATATTTCCATAGTGGCCTTGTAACGGCGTTGTGCTCCATGGGTGAAATAACAAAAGCGATGTTTTTAATATTAGTAATGCAAGAGTAAATCGCAGTATTTATGGCGTATGTGGAGGAGGGAACAAGAGCAACTCTAAGTGGATTTGATATACCTAGGAGTGAAGATGCTTTGATTCTTAAATCTTGTAATATCTTTGCGGATTTTGTAGTGTTGCTGTTTATTCCGCGACCAGGATTGCCATGTGGTTCTTGGATAAATGAAGAGGTTACAGAGCCTAATTCAGGTACTTTGGGATAAGAAGTTGCGCTATTGTCTAAATATGTCATCAAAGGACTCCAGAGGTTTGTATTTTAATGTATGCAAATTTGTCCAAAATGTTAACAACTTACAAAAATTGCTTGAAATAGATTTGCGTTATCGTATAATGTAGATATCAAAATATAATTTGGAGGAACTTTTATGAAAAAGGTACTTATAGCACTTTGCCTTTCTCTCGTTCTCGTATTTGCAGTTTCTTCATTTGCTATGGCAAGTGATTATGCAAATCGTGATCTTGGTGAGATGTGGGAAGTTGATGAGACTCTTTACACATGGAAGGTTAACGCTACTCTCGGTGGCCAGACCAATCTTCCTGCAGTAAACCTTGGTGCAACAGGTGGTAATGCTTCTATTACTAACGTTAATGACCAGCTTATTGCAGCACTTACATCTACAACATTTGTTAAGCCTAACAACTTAA
Organism: Clostridia bacterium; assembly: GCA_017559445.1. Classification (GTDB taxonomy): domain Bacteria; phylum Bacillota; class Clostridia; order RGIG7378; family RGIG7378; genus RGIG7378. The sequence continues at coordinate 47,735 of JAFYSJ010000034.1, read as the reverse complement.
TTTGTGCATTTACTGATGGTGGTGGATTCCCAGAAATCACATTCACAGAGTATGTATCTGGTAACTTGATTGTTAATGAGATGCCATATCAGGGTTCTCATAGAACAAACTCCCTTAACCCAACTACGCTTAAGGCTAACGTAACAACAGACTCTGCAGCTGGTGGTACTGCTCTTGCTACAGGTTACAAGACAGCTTACGGCTACATGGCTATTGACGTTAAAAAGAATGAGATTCCTACTCTTGCTGAGGTTCTTAGAGAGAAGTTTGGTAAGATTATTGGTATCGTAACAACAGACTGGTCCTATGATGCTACTCCTGCTGCTTTCGGTGGTGCACACTGTGAGAGAAATGATAGCGCTAAGGGTAAGCAGATGGGTACATTTGCTCCTGACCTTTGGATCGGTGTTGGTACAAATGACTACAGCCCAACACAGTATGTTTCCGCAGAGGATGATGTATATCTTGCAAAGAATTGGGCAGAGGCAGAGGCTAACTACAACCACAATAAGCTTTGGGTAGACCTTCCAAACATCACAGATACAACAGGTTTCTCTGCAGAGAACTTGAATCAGTCTTGCTGTATCTATAACTACTTCGATTATGCAACAATTAAGAGCTCCGGTAATGCTACAATCTCTATGATGACAGCATTCTCTCTTACATGGCTTCAGGCTAAGTCCGAGGCAAACAACAACGTTGGCTTCTTCATGATGTTTGAGAACACAGGTACAGATATGGCTGGCCACGCACAGGAAGTTGAGTGGGGTGTTATTGAGTATCGCGCAACAGACGAAATGGTAGCTATTTGCCTTAAGTTCGCATGTGAGAACCCAGATACATTGGTAGTATTTACAGCTGACCACGAGACAGGCGGTATGAAGCTTAAGAATGGTTGGGAGTCCGATCTCTCTAAGGTTAAGTACACATCTTCTAGCCACTCTAACCAGGACGTTCCAGTATTTGCACTTGGTTATGAGGAGTATGCTAAGCTCTTCGCAAATGAGAAGCTTTTCAACTGCCAGGTTGGTAAGCTTATGGCATATGCAATGGGTGTTGAGGATTTCGGTATGCCAGCTGATGAGTGGCCAGAGTACGACATCGCTCCAGTTATTGCTGGTGAGTGGGGTAAGACAGAGGCTACTGAGGAAAAGGTAACTTATATTGAGGGTAAGGTTCTTGGTATCGCAGCTAAGGCAGAGACATCTGAGATTAAGTTCACTCTTAACAACATGAACACAGGCGCACACGCTATGTTGACTCTTGCTGTTAAGGTTCCAGCAGGTGCTACAAATATCGTTATTACAGATGAGAATGGTAACGTTCTTCGTGAGCAGGCTCTTGATGGAGCATCCAACTACTTCGCAGATCAGGGTTGCTACTTCTTCTCCTTGAAGGCAGTTGCAGATCTTACTAAGGTTACAGTTAAGGTAACAGGTACATTTGCTAAGGCAGATGAGGTTCTTGTTGACTATGTAACAGTTGGTGCAAATATCAACACAATGGATAACTATGATGTAACAACAGTTGAGACAGATGCATATGCTTCTGTTCACGATGTAGCAGAGACAGTTGAGATTCCAGCAGAGGATAAGACAGACGACAAGGCAGAGCTTCCTGAGTTCGTTATTCCTCTTGCAGTTGGTGCAGTTGCAATCATCGCTATCGTAGTTGTTATGGTTGTTGTTCTTAAGAAGAAGTAATAATTCTTAAAACTAAACAAGTACTTAATTAAGCCGTACACCACATGGTGTGCGGCTTTTCTATATTTACATGATGCTTTTTAGTCGTAAATTCACGCGGATTTCAGATGCCTTGATTTTTGATTTTCATACTTCTAGAATAGGATAAAACTTGCCATTTTTGGAGGCGGAAAACATGATTAATATTAAGACATACAACAAGATTTCCAAGGCAATCTACGACAGAATGGTTGCTGGTACATACTGCGTTTCTGATGCGTTGGCTAACTACGATGGTATCCTCGTACGTAGCGCTAAGCTTCATGATGAGACATTCTCTCCAGACCTTAAGGCTATTGCTAGAGCAGGTGCTGGTACAAACAACATTCCAGTAGATAAGTGCTCTGAGAATGGTATTGTTGTATTTAATACTCCAGGCGCTAATGCTAATGCTGTTAAGGAATTGGTAGTTGCTACACTCCTTATGTCCCGCAGAAACCTTTTGGATGCTGTTGAGTGGACTAAGACATTGGCCGGCAATGGAGATCAGGTTCCTCCTATGGTTGAGAAGGGCAAGGGTCAGTTCGTCGGTAACGAAATTAAGGGCAAGAAGCTTGGTGTTGTAGGACTTGGTGCTATTGGTGCTATGGTTGCTAACGCAGCAGTAGACCTTGGTATGGAAGTATATGGTTATGACCCATATCTTTCCATTAAGTCTGCATGGAGCATTTCTCGTAAGGTTAAGAATGCAACATCTAAGCAGGTTCTCGCAGAGTGCGACATTATTACATACCACGTTCCGCTGGTTGAGTCCACAAGAGGTTCTATTGATGCAACAGCTATTTCCCATATGAAGGATGGTGTTGTAATTCTTAACTTCTCTAGAGCAGAGCTTGCAGATAATGCAGCAGTTAGAGATGGCCTTGCTAGTGGTAAGATTTCTAAGTACTACGTAGACTTCCCAACAGATGATATGCTTGGTGTTCCTAACTGTGTATGTATTCCTCACTTGGCTTCTGGTACAGAAGAGGCAGAGGAGAACTGTGCAATTATGGCATCCGAGCAGATGGCAGACTACTTGGAGACAGGTTCTATTAAGAACTCCGTTAACTTCCCAGATATGGAGGTTAATAATGCAGCTAAGAATAAGGTTTGCGTTCTCCACAGAAACGAGCCCGCTGTTATTACTAACGTAACTAAGGTCTTTGGTGAGGATCATATTAACATCGAAGATATGCAGTCCTCTTCTAAGGGCAAGTACTCCTACATGGTAATCCAGACAAACACAGACGTCGAAGATAGCCTGATGGATGAGTTGTCCCAGATTGATAATGTTCTCAAGGTTAGAATTATCAGAGGATAAATTTAATAAAGTAACCGAAGCTACAGAGGTTCCATTGGGGCCTCTGTTTTGCTTTCCTTTACACTAATTTACTTCCGTGATATAATCCCCAATTGAATTCATATTAAAGGAGTTGGTTTTTTTAATGGATAATGACGAATGGTTGCGATTATGCCTGTTCGCCGTGTTAGTGATTTTTTCAGGAGTTTTCTCCGCAACTGAAACTTCCTTTGCATCACTAAATAAATTTAAAATTATGTCCTTGTCAGACAAGGGCGACAGCAGGGCTACCAAGACCCTCAAACTCTTGGAAAAGTATGATGAACTTGTTTCAGCACTACTTATTGGTAATAACATAGTTAACATTGCTTGCTCTGCAATCGCTACAACATTTGCGGCACAGATGTTTGCATCTGCAGGTGATGATTCTTACATAGCAATAACCACTATTGTGGTTACTTTGATTATCTTTATTTTTGGAGAATCAATCCCCAAAACTATTGCAAAATCAAATAGTGAGAGAATGGCTTTGAGCACCACAGGGTTTGTAGGTGCGCTTTGTGTTATCTTTAAACCTTTCTCCAAGGCTCTTACATCTATTGGCAGTCTTTTTGCCAAGATTGTTAAGGTTCAGGAGGAGGCAACTGTTACTGAGGATGAACTCTTTGATATTATCGAGGATATTAACGAAGAGGGCTCCATGGATGACGAAAAGACTGAGCTTGTTAAGTCTGCACTTCTCTTTGATGATAAGACAGCAGGAGATATTTTGACAGCTCGAGTAGATATGGTTGCCCTTAACATGGACATGACTCCAGATGAGATCACAGCTCTTGTTATGGACACTAAGCATTCACGTCTCCCTGTATATAAGGATACAGAGGACAATATCGTAGGTGTTTTGCCTATTCGTAAGTATTTGCGCAGATACATTTCTGGTGGTGATGTTTCTGACATTACAGAAATGTTGGATGCACCTTACTTTGCACACAGTAGCGTTAAGGCAGATGACCTCCTTAACCAGATGAGCGCAGCTAAGACACAGATTGCTATTATTACAGATGATTTTGGTGGCACAATGGGTCTTGTTTCCACAGAGGATATACTTGAGGAGCTCGTAGGCGACATTTGGGACGAGGACGATGAGGTTGTTGAGTCCGTAGTATGTCTTGAGGATAAGACTTACAGAGTATTGGGCGACTGCGCTGTAGCAGACTTCTTTGACGAGATTGAGTTCGACGATTTTGATAGAGATGAACTTGGATCCAAGACAATGGCAGCACAGGCCATGGAACAGATTAATTCCATGCCTAAAGAAGGTTTGACATTTGCTTTTGAGAAGTTCATGGGAACTATTACAACAGTTGAAAAGAACCGTATTTTGGCTGTTGTGGTTAGAGGACCTTTTGAGGATGAAACAGAGGAGGCAGACAAATGATTTATTTAACAATTGCTGTTTTAATCGCTCTGTCAGCATTCTTCTCTGGAACTGAAATTGCATTTACTTCCGCAAGCAAACTCCGTTTGGAAAAGGCAATGGAAGAAGGCAAAAAGGGCGCCGCCTTAGCATATTGGATTTACAACAAGTACGACAGAGCAATTACAACAATCTTGCTTGGCAACAACTTGGTTAACGTAGCAGCATCTGCTCTTGCCACAGTTGTGTTTATGCAGATTATTGCAGACGACGATTTGGCATCTGTTGTGGCAACAATTGTAATGACAGTTCTTGTTCTTATCTTTGGAGAGAGCATTCCCAAGATGATTGCCAAAAAGATTCCTGCACCTTTTGCACAGGTTGCAGCACTTCCTTTGAGAATCTTGATGTTTGTAACACTTCCTCTCGTATGGCCAGTTACAGCTTTGGCTCATGCTATTGCATCTAAGAGCAAAGGAGCTCAGGATGAAGGCGGAGTTACAGAGGACGAACTTGCTTCTATTATCGAGACAGTTGAGGACGAGGGCGTTATTGACGAGGAGCAGGGAGAACTTCTGCAGAATGCTTTGGATTTTGATGACACAACAGCTCAGGAGATCATGACTCCCCGTGTAGATATGATTGCAGTTGACTGTGAGGATAGTCTTGAAGAGATTTTGACTATTTGCGAGGAGAATAACTTCACTCGTATGCCTGTATATCAGGATAGTATTGATAATATTATCGGTATCTTACACGTAAACCACTTGTACAAGGCAATTGCCCAGAACAAGGATGTTAAGATCACAGATGTTTTGCTGGACACATGTTATGTTTATAAGACAATGACTTTGCCAGCTATTATGACAACTCTCAAGAAGCATAAGACACACATGGCAATCGTAACAGACGACTTTGGTGGCACAATGGGTGTTTTGACCATGGAGGACGTTTTGGAGGAGCTTGTTGGTGAGATTTGGGACGAGACCGATGAGGTTGAGGAGGATTTCACAAACCTTTCTCAGGACACATTCGATGTAAGTGGCGACATGAACATCGACGATTTCATTGAAGCCATGGAGCTTAACGAGTCTTTGGTAGAGACAGATTCTACAACTGTTGGCGGATGGGTTTTGGAGATGTTCAATGGTTTCCCAGAAAATGGCGAGTCCTTTGAATTCGAAAATCTCAAGGTTATTGTTGAGGAAATCGACAATAGAAGAATTGAGAGAATCCGTGTTGAGAGACTTGAAAAAGTAGAAGAAGAATAAAGATGACAATAAAACCGAGGGAAACCTCGGTTTTATTATTTTGAGATATGTGGTTTTGCATATATAATGAATGTGTTTAATGGTTATTTAATTTGATTTATTTACTATAAGGGAAACTAATTTATTGGAGTTTAGTTATGCGTATTTTAATTGCAGAAGACGAGAGAGACCTTAACGAAATAATGCGCAAAAAGTTTAAGTCTGACGGATACGTTGTGGACTGTGTTCACGATGGAGCTGAGGCCTTGGATTACATGGATTCGGCAACATACGATGCTATTATTTTGGACATTATGATGCCTAAGGTAAGTGGACTCGATGTGCTCAAGACCATGAGATCAAGGGGTAACAATACACCTGTAATTTTGCTCACTGCTTTGGATTCCATTTCCGATAAGGTTATTGGTCTTGACGCAGGTGCAAATGACTATATTGTTAAGCCCTTTTCTTTCGAGGAAATATATGCTCGACTTCGTGCAGTAACACGTAAGCACGACGGAGTTGTACATAACGTTTATACAGTGGCAGATTTGTCTGTGGACATGGCTTCACGTACAGTTAAGAGAGCAGGGGATGTTATTCATCTTTCTACTAAGGAGTTTGCTCTTTTGGAGTACTTGATTCGTCACAAAAACAAGGTTGTTAGCCATGAGATGATCGAGAACAATCTCTGGAACTTTGACTATGACGGTGGAACTAATGCCACCAGCGTATACATTCGTTATCTTCGTAAGAAGATAGACGACAACTATGAGCCTAAGCTTATACACACAGTGCGTGGCATGGGCTATATCATGAAGGAAGAGTAGTATGTCAATTCGATTAAAAATTACACTTTGGTATACATCCTTCATGGTTGTTTTGGTTTACCTTGTGTTGTTCTTCCTGTACTCAATTTCTGGTAATTTCTATCAGGAAAATATGTCAGTCAGACTTGAAAACTTCGTTCAGCAAAATGCCAAAGAAGTTGGATATTGGGTATCTTACAACACAAATACAAACAAAATTGAGATTGACTTAGAGATTGGAGACTTTGTTCAGCGTAGATCGGATATGACGGCCTTTGTCTTTAATTCAAGTGGAATACTTCTTAAGGGACCCAACGATGTTTATTTTGAGGAAATAGATTTTGTTCACGATGAAATTCAAATTACAACAGTAGCTGGACAAAAGTACATCATTTTTGACTATAAGGATATATCAGATCCCAAAAAGCCAGGCGATTACCTATGGATTAGAGGTGTATGCAAGGTTGATACCGAGCTGTATGCAGGTACAGTAGGTACTGTTATTAAGAGTGCCACTAGAATATTGCCTTTGGTTGTATTATTTGCATCAGTAACTGGTTATATTATGGCAACTCTCATGTTGCGACCAGTTAAGAAGATTTCCAAGGCTGCAGAGAGCATCAGTGATGGTGACGACCTGAGCCAGAGAATCAACGTTGGTAGAGGTAAGGATGAGGTTCATAGACTAGCTAATACCGTTGATAAGATGATTGGCCGTCTTGAGAAGTCCTTCGAGGCAGAAAAGTCTTTTACATCTGACGCATCCCACGAGCTTAGAACTCCAACAGGGGTTATTTTGGCCCAATGTGAGTATTCCTTGGAGGAGGAACAGACTGTAGAGGAGTACAGAGAGGCCCTCACCCTTATTCAGAGACAGGCTAGAAACATGTCCCAGCTTATTTCTCAATTGCTTGCTTTCACTAGAATGGAGATGCACACAGAGAAAATTAATAAAGAGCCACTTAATTTAAGCGAGCTCATTATGGACACATGTGAAGACATGGAAACTGTTGCACAAAAGGGAATTGCTTTAGAGTGCGAATGTGGAAATAACATTGAGATGGAAGGAGACCCCCTGCTTATTTGCAGAATTCTCACTAACATAATCTCAAATGCATATAAGTATGGCGTGGAGAATGGCCATATTTGGGTTAAGGCCTACAGAGATGAAAAGTATGTGTATGTTAGCGTTAAGGATGATGGCATAGGCATCGACGAAAAGGATAGGACACGTATCTTTGGAAGATTCTACAGGGCAGATAAGTCTCGTAGTATGGAAAGAGGTTACGGATTAGGACTTTCTTTGGCACTTCAAGCTGCAGAATGTCATGGAGGAACTATTTTAGTTAATAGTATTCCGGGAGAGGGATCAGAGTTTGTTACAAAGCTTCTAATAAAATCTTGATTTTAAGGATTCTTTAATGTTGCGTATATAAACTATGTGCACAGCATTAAGCATACTAAATCTTTGATATTCACCTAATGTTTGTATTACACACTAGACAAGGGGCATCGACGCAAGTCGGTGCCTTTTGTCATTTTGAAAGGAACGCTCCAATGGTATTCGAGGAGTATAGATTCATATTCAAATAAGTCGCAGAAAATAAAAAAGTGCTGAAACACAATGGTTTCAACACTCTTGGTGGAGATGATGGGGGTCGAACCCACTACCTCTTGAATGCCATTCAAGCGCTCTACCAGTTGAGCTACATCCCCAAACAGCTTGTTTATTATAACATTAGATTTAACCTTGTCAAGGCGAGAAATAAAAGGTAAACTATGATGGTATTTGTATATCTTAAAGTGGGGGTAGTGGCCGTGTTAGCAAATTTGGATACGATTTTGTTTGACTTAGATGGCACATTGCTTCCAATGGAAACAGACAGATTTATCGACCTTTATTACGATGGGTTGGCCATTACTGGAGAGCCCTATGGATTTGACAGACAGTATTTGTTCGATGTAATAGAGGAGGCCTTTGTGGCCATGATACATAATCCTGGCACCATGACTAACAAGGAACTTTTCTTTAGCCATGTTAAGGATAACGCTGGCAGCAATTACGATGTTGTATGCGAGATTTTTGAGCGTTTTTCAGATCGTGAGTTCGACAAGGTAAAGGAGTGCACAGGATTTAATCCCATGGCAGGCCAGTGGATTAAGACGCTTAAGGCCAAGGGTTACAGGGTAATTTTGGCTACTAATCCATTGTTCCCAGGTAGATGTACAGAACGCAGGATTAGATGGGCAGGTATGGATCCGGAGGATTTTGAACTTGTTACAAGTTACGAGAACCATTTTTATGCCAAGCCGTCTAAGGAATATTACAAGGAGATAATTGCCCAGGAACAGCTGGTGCCGGAGCATTGCTTAATGGTTGGCAACGATGTTCGCGAGGATATGATTGCCAAGGAGTTGGGCATGGAGGTATTTCTCCTTAAGAACAATATTGTTAACTCTCGTAATTTGGATTATTCCATGTATCCTCAAGGATTTTACGAAGAGTTCACAGAAGTTATAAATAGTTTGCCCAGTCTTATTTGATGTTCTATTTTTATTCACGAGTAAGAAACAAATAAGCTGTAATATAAAAATAAGAGTAATTTCTTTATTGGAGGAAAGTACATTGATAGAGGTAAAGAATTTAACCAAGTACTATGGCCCTCATAAGGCTGTAGACAACCTGAGCTTCACAGTTCAGCGCAATCAGGTTTATGGCTTCCTTGGACCAAATGGTGCAGGTAAGTCAACTACTATGAATATTTTGACTGGATGTTTGGCAGCTACCGAGGGTACTGTTTTGATTGACGGTCACGATATATTCCAAGATCCAATTGGAGCTAAGAGACTTATTGGTTATTTGCCAGAGTTGCCACCACTTTATCCTGACATGACACCTAAGGAGTACCTTATGTTTGTAGGCGAGGCTAAGGGTTTGTCTGGCAAGGAACTTAAGGAGCAGGTTAAGTATGCCTGTGAGCGTACCAGCATTGCTGACGTCGCTAATCGTTTGATTCGCCATTTGTCCAAGGGATATAAGCAGAGAGTTGGTATTGCACAGGCTATTTTGGGCAATCCTGAGATTATCATCCTTGACGAGCCTTCTGTAGGCCTTGACCCAACACAGATTATCGAGATCCGCGACCTTATTAAGGATTTGGCTAAGGACCGCACAGTTATCCTTTCTACACACATCATGCAGGAAGTTACTGCTATTTGTGATCAGGTTCTCATCATTAACAAGGGTAAGCTTTTGGCTAACGATACTCCTGAGAACTTGTCTGATATTTTGCAGGATAGAAACATCTTTGACATTACAGTTAAGGGTGATTCCGTTAAGATTATTAATGCTCTTAATGGTGTTGCAGGTGTAACTAATGCTTCTGTTTTGAGTACAGATGCAGGTGTTGTTTCTGTAGTTGTTGAGTGTTCTAAGGAGTCTGATCCTGAGGAACAGATTTTCTACGCACTTAGTGATGCTAGATGCCCAATTGTTAAGATGGAAAAGAGAGAGATGACTTTGGAGCAGGTATTCATTAGAATCACTAGCCAGAACATCGATACTGTTTCAGAAAGTGGCGAGGAGGACTAATCCATGGGTGCGATATTTAAGAGAGAATTTAAATCATATTTCACCAACCTCATTGGTGCCATTTATGCTGCCGTATTCTTGGTAGTTATTGGTTTGTACACATCAGTATATGTGTTTGATTATGCATATCCTAACTTTGAGTATGTAATCGGTAGCATTTTGTTCATCATGATCATCTTGGTTCCAATTTTGACAATGAGAACTGTTGCAGAGGACCGCAAACTTAAGACAGACCAATTGCTCATGTCCTTGCCTTTGACATCTTCTAAGATTGTTCTTGGTAAGTACTTTGCATTGTTGGCATTCTACCTTTTGCCCTGCGCAATTATTGCTATTTACCCTGTGATTATCTCTATGTACGGTGATATTTTCTGGGCAACAACATACGCAACTTTGATGGCATTTGTGCTTCTTAGCGCAGCATTGCTTGCAATCGGTATGTTCATTTCATCTTTGACAGAGAACCAGATTGTTGCAGCTATTATTTCCGTATTGGTTGTTTTATTCGCATACCTTGGAGATAGCGTTGCAGATATGATTTCTGGCGATGCACTTGTTTCTTACATTGGATTTTCCATTATCGCAGTGCTCTTTGCAGTACTTATTTATGTGATGATGAAAAACTTCTTGATCCCTGCTATTTTCACATTTGTGGCAGTGGCAGCACTTACAGTTTTGTTCGTGCTTAATCCCACATTGTTGGCAGGCACACTTCCTTCCGTTCTTAAGTGGTTCTCCCTCTTTGGACGTATGGATTACTTCATCTATGGCATTTTTGACATTCCATCTGTTGTTTACTACCTTTCTGTAACAGGTCTCTTTGTATTCCTTACAGTTCAGGCTGTAGACAAGAAGAGATGGTCTTAATAAGGAGGTAAAAGCAATGAATAAGAGAAATAACCGACTTGTTAAGAATGCAGGATATTCCTTGGTAGTATCTGCAATTGTATTGGCAGTTGTTATTTTGCTTAACGTTTTGGTTAATGCAATTCCAGTGCAGTACACAAGATTCGATATGACAAGAACTGGCCTTTATACAGCCACATCTAAGGAGACAGAGGAGTGCCTGGCGCTTCTTGATCAGGATATTAAGCTCTATTATCTCTGTTCCAGTGGACAAGAGGATATTACAGTTAAGACATTCGTAGAGAACTATGCAACACTTAGTAGCCACTTTGAGTTCAAGGTTATTGACCCTGTTGTATATCCTAACTTTGCGTCTAATTACGACATCGAAAATATTACTTCCAATACTTTGATTGTTGTTAACGAGAATTTGTTGGATGACAAGGGCAAACCTCTTTTTTATGTAATATCAGGTGGTGAGCATTCTAGCTTGACTGAGGACGACCTTCAGAATGGCGCCGTAGCTAGTGAGTTCTATGGATGGGCACAGGATATCAATGCATACTATTCAGGTGTGACAGCTTATTATCCAGCAACATTTATGGGCGAGCAGAAGATGGCTCAGGCTATTAACTATGTTACTAATGAGGAATGGCCTCAGGTATATGTTTTGGCAGGACATGGCGAAAAGAAGGTGGATTACTTCTATGATGCTATTTCCAACGACATAATTAAGTTTAATTCCTTGACTTTGGGAGCTGAAATCCCAGAGGACTGTAGAATGATTCTCGTTTTTGAGCCTTCCCTTGATTTGACACAGCAGGAATATGAGCTCCTTCTTCAGTACGCAAATGATGGCGGAGACATTATGTTTGTAATGGCTCGTTCAACAGAGTCTAAGTTGGAGAATTTCGCTAAGTTGTTTGAGAATTATGGCTTTGCTATTGATTTCGATCATTATGTAAATGAGATATCACCTTCCAAACAGTATAATGACGATTATCCATTTATTTTCTATCCAACACTTGGTGAGGATATAGCTTTTGAGACAATTAACAAAAAAGGTATTAAGTTCATGAGCTATTATTCTATGCCTATTGTTGAGTTGGAAAGTCATAGAAGCTCAATTGAATTTAACAAGATTTGCAATACGACTACAGGATATTTGGCTCAGTGGGATGACGAATTCCCAGATAAGAATACAACTGAGTATATAACTGGTGCACATATTGTAGAGAAGTATGACGATGTGGAGACAAACATCTATGTTTTCACAGGCGTTGTTTCAGATAAGAGTTATAACTATCTGGCATTTTCCGATATTCTCAAGGAAATTTGCGATGTTACATTGGCAATTGAGATTGAGAGTGTAGACCTTGCTTATGATCAGCTTGACCTTTTGCAGTCAGAAGTTTCCTTCTGGAGCACAGTTGTGCAGATTGTAATTCCTGCAGTTGTTTTGGTAGCTGGTATTATTGTTTTCGTAATTAGGAGAAGAAAGTAATGAAGAAACCAAATGTTATTGTTAGCCTTCTTGTATGTTTGGCTTTGGTTATGGTAGGTATCTTCCTTGTGAAAAACTTGGGAGAGCAGGATGTAACTGAAACAACAGGCGGTAAGGATGAAGAAATCGTATTGGTTTCTAAAAAGACATCTGATGTAGATTATTTCCAGTACACATATGGTGGAGAGACAGTAACTCTCAAGCTTAAGGATGGAGAGTTCTATGCAGAGGAGGAGCCTAACTTCCCATTGAATCAGAATGCTATTGCATACATGCTCGTATATGCCACAAACGTTTCTTCCTTTAAGAAGGTTGATACATCAAGCGTAAAGGATGTGGATGCTGAGTTTGGATTTAATAGCAGCGTTTTAGATGTCAAAATCTACATGAAGGATGGCACTGTTATTACAGAGACTTTTGGCTCATATAACAGCTATACACAGAACTATTTCTTTAAGACATCTAACAAAGATGGTGTTTACCTTGTAGATGAGACAATGCTCAACTACTTCAAGTACACAGTTTACCAGTTGGCAGAAATGCCCACAGATTGGTCAGACTTCGACTTGTACACAACACTTCAGTTTGCCGTTACATCTTCTGAAAACACATATGAGTTTACATCTTATGGTCAGGGCAATCCTAACTATTATGATAACTCTTCTAAGAACTATGCATGGTTCTTGGGTTTCCCATATGTTAATGAGAGAGCATGTAGCACATCTCCAGTTCAGAATTTGCTTAAGGCAATTCTCGATTTGAAGCCTGATGTTGCTAAGGATTTCAACGTAACAGACCAGGAGTGGAAGGATTATGGATTGGAAAATCCTAAGGCAAATATCTTTGTTTACTACTGCGTGGAAGATGAGAAGACAACAGATGTAAAAAATGAGTCCACACAAGATGTTAAGACATATTCTTATTATGAGTATACTTTGAACATCGGTTTCCCAGCAGGTAACTACACATATGTAACTCTTACAATTAATAAGGTAGATCCTGCAACAGGTGAAAATACTGTTCACAGCAATGATCAGGTTGTTTACGGTATCCTTACAGATACATTGAACAAGATTCTTAACTTTGATGTTACATCTGCTTTGACAATGGATATGTGCAAGGTTGATATTTCCACAGTTACAAAGGTTGAGGTAACATACGCTGATGGTACAGTTATCACAACTAACATCGAGAAGGATAAGGCTACAGAGCAGCAGACATTGTTGTTCACAACACTTAACAGCATCGTAGCTGATGACAGAACTACAATTTCTGTAACAGATACTGAGCCAGACATCACAATTAAGTTCTATCGCAACACAGAGAAGTTCTCTGAGATGACAATGACACTTACAGAGTATGGCACTCAGTACTATAGATTGTCCTTCGCAGGAGAGAATGAATTGCTCATTAACAAGAGACAGATTCAGTCTCTCGACAAGATTATTCGCGGGCTCGAGCAGTAAGATAATCTGTTTGACAACATAGCTTAGCGACTTTATAATGTGAAAGTCGCTCAAAGCGAGGACCATTAGCTCAGTTGGTCAGAGCACTCGGCTCATAACCGATTGGTCCCGGGTTCAAGTCCCTGATGGTCCACCAAAACAAAAAGCATCTGCAGAAATGTGGATGCTTTTTTGTTTTGTTATCCGCTGCGCTAGTAGTCGCACCGTTGGTGCTAGAGAGCCGCAAGCAGAGCTTGCTAGTGACCGCCTTCGGCTAGTGACCGCAACTGCGTTGCTAGTAGTCGCACCGTTGGTGCTAGTGAACCGGCTGCGCCTAGTGAGCCGCAAGCGGAGCTTGCTAGTGACCGCCTTCGGCTAGTGACCGCTGCGCTAGTGAACCGCCTTCGGCTAGTGGCCGCTACGCTAGTAGACGCTCGTTTCCCTCGCTAGTGAACCGTCTTCGGCTAGTAGGCCGCAACTGCGTTGCTAGTGAACCACGAGCAAAGCTCGTTAGTGACCGCTCATTGCATTCGCTAGTAGTCGCACCGTTGGTGCTAGTGAGCCGCTGCGCTAGTGGCCGCTACGCTAGTGAATCGCTGCGCTCTCGTGAAATGATTTCTGGAACACAGGGACATTCACTAAACATTGCAAAGCACAGCTTTGTGAACCGTGCCTCCCGCGCTTCGGAAGTAGCGGGCGACCTTTGGTTACTTTGGGTCGTTCCAAAGTAATTATTAAACACTAAACACTCAACACTAAACACTCAACACCAAACACTAACAAAAGATTTGAATCCTCCCGATCCTTTGTTATAATATCTTCGCTCATTAAAGCATTGGAGGTTTAGGGTGTTACATATTACAGAACGCATGGTTACATTGGCTAAATTAGGTGGCAAGCACAAGTTTGCTGCAGATATTGGCACAGATCATGGATATTTGGCCATGCATTTAGTCCAGTCTGGATTGGCAGAGCATGTGTACGCCATAGACAACAAGGAGGGCCCAGCATCTAAGGCGCGCAAGAATATTGCAGAGGAGAACATGTCCCAGCACATTACTTGCATCGTGGCAGATGGCTTTGATGGACTTCGTAATGTGGAGAATGACAAGTTGCCAGGCGCTGTATTTATCGCAGGCATTGGAGGTATGGTTACTGCGGACATCGTTTCCAGAGGAATAGACGTGGTTTCCAAGATTGACAGACTTGTTTTGCAACCTGCCAATAGAGAAGATGCCACCCGTGAATTCCTTTATAACCAGGGTATGGCTATTTTGGAAGAAAAGGTTATCGAGGACGCAGGCAGATACTTTGTAGTTTTTGTTGTGGACCCTAAGGGTAAGAGAGAATACCCCAAGGGACAGTTCGACATGCTATATGGTGAGTACATTCCTAAGGCACAGGATGACATAACCATTAAGTATTTGGAGAGAAAGCTACACTTTGTTAAGGAAGCACTCAAGGAGCTAGAAATTAGCAAGGGAACTGGCGAAATCGTAGCACAAATGGAAGCTCATAAGGCATGGCTTGAGAACCATTTGGCACACTAGACTGAGGTTATAAAATAAGGTATAATCTTGGCCGTTACAATTGAATAGAACCGAGTAAGCCGGACAGTCGCGGTGGACGATCGAAAGGTCCCCAACGAGGAAAGTCCGGGCTCCGTAGGGCAAGGGTGCCGGCGAAATACCGGTGGAGGCGACTCTAAGGAAAGTGCAACAGAAAAATACCGCCAAGGCTATGCTTTGGTAAGGGTGGAAAAGTGAGGTAAGAGCTCACTGGCGATATGGTAACATACCGAACCGTGTAAACCCCATTCGGAGAAACACCGTGGAGGAACAATAGGGCTGCCCGTCCGTTCCGGGGAGGTGGATTGAGCCTGTTAGAGATCTCAGGCCTAGATAGATGACTGTCAAATACAGAACCCGGCTTATTGACTTACTCGGTTTTATATATTTAGTAAATGTAATATTGTTTACGCTTTTGTATTACAATTGTAGACACTCTTGACTTAATGGATTACGGTGCTAAAATGGTCCGTATCCATTATTTTTGTTTGATTTTGTCGGAGGACTAATGAAGTTAGTTTTTGCCATAGTTAATACAGACGAAGAGAAGAACATCGTTGAGGCTCTTTGCGATAATAATTTTAGAACTACTAAGCTTAAGACTTCAGGTGGTTTCCTTAGAGAGGAGAATACAACTCTTATGTGCGCTATCGAGGATCACAGAGTAGATTCCTTTGTAGAGTGCATGAAGGAGCAGTGCCATGGTAGAACTAAGATGGTTTACTTAGGTGCCGACAAGCCTGAGGACCAGATTAAGGAAGAAGAGAAGACTCTCGTTGACATCGGCGGAGCAACCATTTTGGTGCTTAACGTAGAGAGATATCTTAAGATGTAGGTTTTGTCATGAAGCTGATTGTAACTGTAGTTAACAAAGAGGATACTAAGGTCATCATGGACGAGATGACAGCCATGGGACATCCTGTGACTCAGACAGATTCCTACGGTGGATTCCTTAATGGAGAGAACTCCACATTGTTCGCAGCTGTTGAGGACAACAGAGTAGACGATGTGCTTGAGATTATTGGCAGATACTGTCACGAGGCTAGGAAGGTTTATAGAGAAGTTGACCCAACTAAGCCAATCGTAGTTGGTAGTGCCGTAGTATTTGTCGCTGAGATAGATATTTTCACACAGTTTTAATTCTTCTCATTGACAGAGAGGTATTAAGTAGTTATAATGCAATAGTTCGCGCTCGTAGGGGAGTAGCGCAATTGGTAGAGTAGCGGTCTCCAAAACCGTCGGCTGCAGGTTCGAGTCCTGTCTCCCCTGCCAGAAGCACTTGTGGAAACACAAGTGCTTTTTTATTTCTCAAACAAAACTAAATTAGTTTCTTTCTTAAAGTAAATGGCTAGTAAAATCTGTTTTGAGTTTTGGTAGCCTTTTTCTTGTAGTTTAGAGATTAACCAGTTCTCGTCTAAGTTAGCTCTGTTTAAATTGTCTCCCATAATCCTTCCATCCATTATTATTTCTATGCCAAACTCAGCTTCGTCAGGCTTAAGGTGCATGTCCTGTGGGCAAAGGGGTCTTGTATCTGAGCAGGGGAGGATGGATAACCTTCCGTTATACTCAAAGACAGCAGTAGATATCTCGCGCAAGTCAAAGTAACCCTGTTCTCGACATAACATGAGAAATTCAGACAAATCCAGTTTGGCTTTTTTGAGATTTTTTCGATAAAGTTTTCCTTTATGAAGTAAGATTGCAGGCGAACCGTTAATATATTTACGAGTGCGAGGAAACAAGGCTGTGATTTTGTTGAGCAAAATAGAGATAAGACCATATACAGCTAAGGCGATTAGGGATTTCCAGGGAGATTCCAAATCTGTTGCAGTTTCTGCAGCGATGGAGCCAATGGTAATGCCACTAATGTAGTCGAAAAAGTCTAGCTGAGAAACTTGTTTATGTCCCATCGCTTTTGCGATAACAAACAGGGAACACACAGAAAGCAGGGATGTAAGTATGATTTTGAACACGTGTTCTTCCAAATTCAAAAAATATCTAAAATAGTTTACCCATTTATGAACAAAATATGGACTTGTTTCGTTTAGTAAGTATGAGTTGGATAAAGTAGGTGGAGATGCTATACTTAATTCACATGATTTTTGGAGGTTTTTATGAGCAATATGCGCAAATACGTTGCTGAGGCATTGGGCACAATGGTACTTGTTGTTTTGGGGTGCGGTACAGCAATGACAGTTGGATGTTCATATAGCTTTGGTGGAGGATACGTCCTTACAGCGTTGGCCTTTGGCTTGGCACTTATGGCTATGGCGTACACCATTGGCAACATTTCTGGATGTCACATTAACCCAGCAGTTTCTTTCGCGACATATCTTTGTGGCAAGATGACACTTAGGGATTTTATTAAGTACGTAATTGCTCAGATTGTAGGTGGTTTTGCAGGCTCAGGACTTTTAGCGCTTGTGTTTATCCTTGGCAAAAAGACTGACCTTACAGGTAAGGTTACAGCCACAGGCCTTCAGGGAGATTACCTTGGATTTGGTGCAAATGGCTTGGCAGGAGTGGGGAATAGCTCTATTGCAGGATTAGTAGTTGAGATTGTGCTCACATTTATCTTTGTTCTTTTGGTGCTCACAGTTTGCTCCAAGAAGGCAAATGCTGCAGTGTCTGGCCTTGTGGTAGGACTTGGATTAACTGTTGTACATATTTTGGGAATTGGACTTACAGGCACATCTGTTAACCCAGCTAGATCCATCGGACCTGCAGTTGTGGCCGCTATTACAGGCAACCCAAATACATTGTCCTGCCTTTGGATCTTTGTAGTAGGACCTATGCTTGGCGCTGTTTTGGCTGCATTTGCATTTAGGTTGCTCATTTCTCCCAAAACACCTAAGGAAATTGCATACGATGAATAACAGAGGACCTGTCCTAAGGGCAGGTTTTTTGATTTGTAGAGATAAAAACAAAGACCCTTTGTATTAGATTGTATTCTGGAGTATAATACTTAGATAGATTTTATGATGGAGGCAACTTTCGTGGATTACGCCGTAGGTTACAATGTTGGTAAACGTCGAACCCTCAACGAGGATTTTTTTGGTGTGTACAGAGCTAATAACCTTGAAGGATTTGTGATAGCTGATGGAATGGGCGGTCACAATGCAGGAGACGTAGCTAGCAAGATTGCAGTTAGACTTGCCATGGAGATTATGGAGGACTGGGAAGTTAAGCGTTCCAATCCTAGCTCTCAGCAGACCACAGCACTTATTTCTAAGATGGTTAGAGACATAAACATGGGTGTGTTTACATATTCCGTTGTTAACCCAGCTTGTTCTGGTATGGGCTCCACCTTTGTTGCGATTTTGCACATTGGTCATAAGGTCTTTGCAACATGGGTAGGTGACAGCAGAATTTATGGAATTAAGGATAATAAGCTCACTCAGATATCTAAGGATGACTCCTACGTACAGATGCTGATTGATCTCGGACAGATTACTCCAGAGGAAGCTCGCCAGCACCCTAAGAAAAACGCCATTACCAAGGCTATTGGCACAGAGAGCTCCATTGTAGCTTCTGTAGTAGAGGTAACCGAGGACTATGACGGATACTTGCTTTGTAGTGATGGTTTGACAAACATGCTCACAGAGGAGCGTATTGAAGCCAAGCTTGAGCAGGGTGGTTTCAAGAACGTAGAATTTAACTTGAAAGTCATTTGCGATGCCCTTGTTAAGGATGCAAACAAAAATGGCGGACTAGATAATATAAGCCTAATTTTAGTAAGAGGTAAGAAGTAATGATCGGACAGTTGATAGCAGACAGATACCTGTTGGAAGAACCACTTGGAGTGGGAGGTATGGCCCAGGTGTTTAGGGGAAATGACGTTCTCCTTAATCGTGCTGTTACAGTTAAAATATTGAAGCAGGAGTTTAGCGGTGACGAGGAGTTCATTTTGAACTTCAATCACGAGGCTAAGTCCGCTGCAAGCATTAATCATCCAAATGTAGTTTCCGTATATGATGTAGGCGAAGAAAATGGCCTCCATTATATTGTTATGGAATATATCGATGGTATTGATGTACAGGAGCTCATTGATAAGAATGGTCCAATTGCATGGCAGTATGCAGTAGATATCTACTTGCAGGTAGGTCTTGCTATTGAGAATGCTCACCAACACAGCCTTATCCATAGAGATATTAAGCCCAAGAATATTTTGCTCACACGTGAGGGTAAGATTAAGGTTACAGACTTTGGTATCGCCATAGCCATGAACTCTTCTACCATTAATTTGAGTACAACAAATATGGGTTCTGTTCACTATTTCTCACCAGAGCAGGCACAGGGTAGACCAGTTGACGAGCGCTCCGACATTTACTCCATGGGTATTTCCATGTACGAGACATTGACAGGTAAGCTGCCATTTGACGGAGACAACCCAGTTTCTATTGCACTTATGCATATTAAGGAGGCACCTGTTGCTCCCTTCTATCTTAACGACCAGATTCCGCAGGGCCTTAACGATATCGTAATGAAGTGTATCGAGAAGAATCCTAAGAATCGTTACCAGTCCGTAGGCGAGCTCTTGGATGATATTAGAGCTATTATGGACGATCCAGCATACGATATTGCATTTATTCCAGCAGGTCAGGCTCCAGAAGAGACAGAGACTCCTAAGCAGAAGACCAAGACTAAGGCTGAGAAGAAAAAGGTGGATGAGGACGATCCAGGAGAAGGTCATAAGTCATATTTCCTTAGTAATTTCACTAAGATTTTAATTGCATTGACAATCCTCTTCGCATTGGGCACATCTGTTTACTATGTAGTAGCACAGGTTATTTTGCCGGTTCTTACAACATCTCCTAAGGAAATTTACGTTGTACAGGATTTCACAGGTAAGAAATATTCAGAGGTTGTGGAAGAACTCAATAACATTGGCGTTTTCACAGATCCAACATATGAGTACAGCACAGAGGTAGCAGAGGGTTACATTATTCGTCAGGAGACACCTGTTGGCGAGCAGATTACTAAGAACAGTAACCTTGTTAGAGTTAAGTTCGTAGTAAGCCGTGGACCTCAGTATGTACAGATTCCAGACAATCTTGAGGGTAAGGACAAGAGAGAGGTAGAAAATATTTTAAATGGACTTGGTCTCCAGGTTACATTTGATGAGACTTTCTCAGATACAGTTGCAATTGGTTACGTAGCAGCCACATATCCAGAAATGGGTACTAATGCAATTTATGGCACAAATGTATTTGTTTACGTAAGTAAGGGACCATCTAACGAGAAGATTGTTGTTCCAGATATTACTGGTTTCTCACAGAGAGCAGCATATACAGAACTTATTAAGGCTGGCCTTAAGGTTGGTACAGTTTCTCCAGATCCAAGTGACTATGTAGATTACACAGTTGTAGTAGATTACACAGTTCCAGCAATTGGTGAAGAGGTTGATGCAGGCACAGCAGTAGATATCTACCTTAAGCTTATTAAGAATGAACACGGTAGCAATGATAAGACTGAGGACGTAACAGAAGGTGGCGACAAGACAGATGATTTGAAGCCTGACTTTACTAAGTACCTTAAGCAGAGCAGAAAGTATACTGTTAACTATGAGGGAACTTATGCTCCTGCACAGGGTATTAATGTTAAGATTGTTGCTGTAGTTAAGGGCGAGACAACAGAGTATGTTGTTTCTAACGATAACTATAGACTTAGTCAGTTCCCATTAGAGATAACAGTAGATCTTCCATTTGTAATGGATAAGGAAACATTTGTTACTATCTATGTAGATGGTGAAAACTATGCTGACTTTGGCGAAACATTTGAGAAGGTTGTACCAGATTGTATTGGTCAGTCAGTTGCAGATACAGTAGCTTTGCTTAACCAGCTTGAAGTAAAGATTGAGTATGTATACGACTATAGCGATACATATGAGGCAGATACAGTTATTGATGTAAATCCTGGCGTTGGCACAGAGGTCAAGAAGGGCGATAAGGTTGTTATTACAGTAAGTTTGGGCAAGAAGATTTATGTTCCAAATGTTGTTGGTATGACATATAACGATGCCGTGAAGGCTCTTACTAATGCAGGATTGACACTTGGAACAATTGCTAAGAATGGTACAGGTGCCTTCTATTCAACAGTTGCATCTGCTAATCCAGAAGTTGGTTCAGGTATTGCCGCTGGCGCAGCTGTAAATCTTACATTTAATACAGTAGACGCAACCACAATTAATACAAGCGTATATTTGAAGAAACCTGATAATGCTCTCACATCTGACAAGGTTCTTGTACAGATTACCGTTGTTACTGCAGATGGCACAATTGCTCAGGAAATCTACAATGTACAGCTTATGGCCTACCAGATGAACAGCAATATTTCTTTGGATATTCCTGTAACAACAGGTGATTCTAGGATTTATATTTACTACGATGGTGAACTTGTTAATACAGTTACAGAGGAATACACACCTCCAGTAGTGACAGAGCCACCAGTAGAGAACACAGAGGATGTTCCTCCAGAGCAGACACAGGACGTGCCTCCAGAGGACACACAGGATGTTCCTCCAGAGCAAACTCAGGGTGGTTCTGAACCAACTCAGGATGTGACACCAGAAGAGACACAGGACGCATCTACACCTGCAGCATCTCAGACAGAAGTAACGGAGTAATATGAGCCAAAGTGTTATTGGAATAATTGAAAAAGGCGTAGGCGGTATTTATCAGGTAAATACTGGAGACCAGGTTATCGAATGCAAGGCAAGGGGAAGTTTCCGCAAAGAGCATATTTCCCCTCTTCCAGGAGATAAGGTTAAGATAGCCATCGAAAAGCAGGGCCTCAGCGTAATTGACGAGATTCTTCCTCGCAAGAACTCTATTTACAGACCACAGGCAGCAAATATAGATGCTCTCTTGATCGTAATGGCATCTGACCATCCCACACCAGACATGTACTTGTTGGACAAGCTTTTGGTGTTGGCAGAGATTAAGGGCATTAGACCTATTATCTTGATTAACAAGATGGATTTGGATGGCGGTAAGCATTTGGCAAAGGTCAAGGCTTGCTACGAAAGAATTGGCTACAGAGTTGTGGGCATTTCAGCCACAGCTGAACCAGAAAAGAGTAGAGAGACCTTGATGAATGCCCTTTCTGACTGCGGAACAACAGTTTTGACAGGACAGTCTGGAGTAGGTAAGTCCACAGTAGTTAACCTGATCCTTGGTCAGGAACACATGTTGAGAGGCGATCTTTCCGCTAAGATCCAAAAGGGTAAGAATACAACTCGTCATGCAGAGCTTGTAATGACAGAGGCAGGACACTACATAGTAGACACCCCTGGATTTACAAACTTTGTTAACGAAGGCGTTTTTAGATACGAGCTCAAGAATTATTATCCTGAGTTCGAGGAGTGCAGTCACTTGTGCAAATTCTCCGATTGTCGTCATGAGAACGAGCCAGAGTGTGCTGTAAAAGCAAGGGTAGAATCCGGCGAAATCGACCAGGAAAGATACCAGAGATATTTGGAATTATCCCAATCATTAAAGAAAAGTAAATGGAGTGAGTAAGATGAGAAAGACCATAGTTGCACCTTCTATTTTGTCAGCAGATTTTTCTAAGCTTGGCGAGGAAATCGCAAACCTTAGAGACGCAGGATGTGAGAGAATTCACGTAGATGTAATGGATGGACAGTTTGTGCCAAACATTTCCTTTGGTGCACCTGTAGTGAAGCAGGTACGCAAAATGTTCCCCGATATGATCTTTGATGCTCACCTTATGATTATTGACCCAATCAAGTACGTAGAGGATTTCGCTAAGATTGGTTGCGATATTATTATTGTACATATTGAGTCTTTGTCTGGTGGCAGAGAGTGCCTTGAGAAGATTCATTCCCTTGGATGCAAGGCAGGAATCTCCATTAAGCCTAAGACTCCTGCAGAGGCAATTTTGCCTCTTGTGGACCTTCTTGATGAGGTCCTCGTTATGTCTGTAGAGCCAGGTTTTGGTGGTCAGTCATATATCGAGGGCAGCGAGCAGAAGATTGCAGAAGTGCGCAAGATTTTGGATGAGAATGGCAAACAGGATGCTATCGTTTCTGTTGACGGTGGTATTAACGATGAGACTGGTATGCTTTGCAAGAATGCAGGCTGCGAAGTTTTGGTTGCAGGTTCTTGGATCTTTGGCGCTACAAATAGAGAAGAAAGATTGCATTTGTTTGATTAAGTGAAAACAAATCACTAGCGAAGCGGATCACTAGCGAAGCGGCCTACTAGCCGAAGGCGGCCTACTAGCGCGATAGCGCGGATCACTAGCGAAGCGGATCACTAGCGAAGCGGCTCACTAGCCGAAGGTGGCCTACTAGCGCGATAGCGCGGATCACTAGCGAAGCGTTTCACTAGTGAGTGAAACGAACGGATAACTAAAAAATATGGGTTTTGACGGAATTACAGCAAGAGCTACCTATTACGACTTAGAGTCTAGATTATTAGGAGCAAGAGTAGATAAAATACATATGCCTTCACCAGAGGAGGTATTATTGCACATGCGTTCTCTTGGTAAACCATGTTGCCTACTCCTTAACATCAACACAGCCAATTGCAGAGTGCAGATTACAGAAAACAAGGCGGAGAATCCTAAGACTCCCCTTAATTTTTGCATGGTTTTGCGCAAGTACATTGGCGGTGGACGATTAGTAGATATTCGCACAAGGCCATACGACAGAGTTTTCATTTTCGATTTTGAGACCACCACAGAAATGGGTGACAAGGTTATTCGTAGCTTGGCTGCGGAGATCATGGGAAAGCATTCCAATATTGTCCTCGTTAGCGAAGGTGGTACATGTATAGACGCCATTAAGCACGTAGACTCATCTGTTAATACTTACAGAGAAATTTTGCCTATGCGCAAGTATGAAATGGCTCCTGAGCAAAACAAGCTCAATCCAGAGGAAATGGATGTATCTAAGATTACTTTGGATGGCACCACAGCCCTTAGAAATGTGCTTATTAACACATTTATGGGTATTTCACCACTCATGGCCGACGAAATCGCCTTTAGAGCGGAGTTGGACCCTAAAGCTACTACTCTTTCAGAAGATGAACTAAACAGGTTGGATGGAGTTTTAAGAGCTCTTTCCAAGCAGTTGGTAGACAAGTCGTTTACTCCTTGCATGATTAGAGGAGAGACAACAAGCAGAGTAGTTGTTGAGTATTCTGCTATTACTCTCACACAGTATGGCGACAAGGTGCAGAACACAACAGATCTTAGATCTGCAGTAGACGCATACTACAAGGACAAGGATATTAGAGATCGCCTTGGTAGTGTCCGTGGCGGATGTGCAAGACAGGTTCGCCAGGCAATAGCAAGATGTAACAACAAGATTAAGATCCAGGAAACAGCTATTTCTCAGGCTGCAGATATGGACCTTTTGAAACTTAACGGAGATTTAATCACTTCTTCTATGTACCTTATTAAGGGTGGGGAAAGTGAGGTAATGCTACCCAATTACTATGGTGCTTTTGGCGAGGATGGCATGCCCGAAATGGTTAAGGTAAAGCTTGACCCACAGATGTCTCCGCAGAAAAATGCCCAGAATTACTACAAAAAATACAATAAGGCTAAGAGAACAATGGCCACAGCATCTCAGCAGTTGGCTAACTCTGAGGCAGAGCTTGAGTATTTGGAGCAGACCCTTTATATGCTTGACCAGTGCGAGTCCATGAACGACGTTCTCACAATTCGTGAAGAGTTGGTAGAGGAGGGCTACATTAGGAATAAGCGCAAGGTCCCTGCTAAAAAGAACCCTAAGCAAGCCAATGCACCACAGCTTGTAACTTTTATGGGTTATGAGATTTTGGTTGGTAGAAACAGCTTGGCCAACAATTATTTGACATTACATTTGGCATCTTCCAACGACATGTGGTTCCATGCTAAGAACATGCCAGGATCCCACGTTGTTGTACGTAAGCAGCAGGGAGAGATTCCAGATGAGGTAATGATTAAGGCAGCAGAAATTGCAGCTTATTACAGTAAGGGATCTGACTCAGGCAAGGTTTCTGTTGACTACACTAAGATTAAGTATGTTAAGAAGGCAAAGAGTGGTAGACCAGGAATGGTAAATTACGATAACTACTATACAGTTGTTGTGACACCACAGCTTGTTAGTGAACCACGGAGTTAGTAGCCACGGAGTTAGTGAACCGCAACTAGCGTTGCTAGTGACCGCTCACTTCGTTCGCTAGTAGCCGCCTTCGGCTAGTGAACCGCCTTCGGCTAGTGAACCGCTACGCTAGTAGGTCGCACCGTTGGTGCTAGTGAACCGTGCCTCCCGCGCTTCGGAAGTAGCGGGCGACCTTTGGTTACTTTGGGTCGTTCCAAAGTAATGATTAAACACCAAACACCAAAAAAAGCGAACTGGAATTTCCAATTCGCTTTTTTCATTTAGTAAACAATAATTACTGTGTTGTTTAATTCAGCCCAGTCGTACAAAAACTTTACGTAGCTTGTGTAACTGTTAACACACTTGTGAGATGTAGGTATTACACCAATGTATGAACCATACTCAATAGGTGCTGGTGTGGAGTAGGAACCATCTGCGTGATAAATGTAGTCAGTTGGAACTCCATGTACATATGTACCACCACTGAATCTAAGAGCATATCTTGCGTATCCCTGGAATCTGCTGGAGTCACCATCGAAATAGTAGAGCATAGTGTATTCTTCAGCAAGGAGCTTGAACCAACCGCGCTCTGTTGGAAGCTTATACTGTGTGTTTGCACCAGTTGCACAATAGCTTACGCCAACAACTTCCCACTTGCCATTTTTGTATTCAATGGCTGACTGATTCTGGTTTTCCAAGTCAATGAGGATATATCTTGTAGCAGTTGTTGCTGTGTCTACTAACAAATAACTCTTAACAAAATATGTGCCACCGAACTTAGGGTGGGAAACAGCAGTGAAGCCGTTACCTGCATCGTAAAGGTAAATGAGGAACTCGCCATCCATGAAGTAACGGAAGTCAGCAGATGTGCTTGGCTTGTAATATGCTGCACAGCACTGTGTGTAGTATACGCCATATGCATCGTATACAGATCCGTTGTGCTTAGGAGCCCATCCGTTCACGTTGCGGTAGTTGCTTACGCGAACAAGCTTCTTACCAGAAAGGTTATTCTTAAGGGCATTCACCTGATAGTACATTTCGTCGTAGTTGACGTATCTCTGCAAAACATCGGATGCCTTAACAAATGCTACTTTAGATGTGTCCACATTGTATGGGTTATCGTAAGGATAGGGAGTAGCAGTTGGTTCAGGTGTAGGAGTTGCAGTAGCCTCTGGAGTAGCAGTTGCTTCAGGAGTTGCTGTAGCTTCTGGTGTTGCCTCAGGAGTAACTGTAGCCTCTGGTGTTGCTGTTGGCTTAGCTGTAGGGACCTCTGTTGGAACAGGAGATGGTGTCTCTGTTACAGTAGGAGTAGGTGTAACCTCGCCCAAATCATCTGTTGTTCCATTGGATGCAGCAGAATTTGGTGTAGTTGTTGGGTAATCGTCACCAAGGTAGAAACCAAACCAAACAGTGCCGTTGTCATCTACAACTCTAAGAACCAAAGGATACTTTTCGTTCTGGATACCTGTCATAAGCTTAGATCCGTTTACGGAATCGTATACATTAACGTTATTCTTTTCGAAAACGATGTAATCTGAGTACATTGCGTACTTGTCATACTTCAGGTTGAAAGAGAAAAGGTTTGTATCCTTAAGATTGAAATTGTAGTAGTAAATATCACCTACGTTTGAGTAAGAAGAACCTGGCTTGCCAGCAGGCTTTGCTGTGGCCTGTGCGTTTGGCACTGGAGTAGGAGTAGGTCCTGCGTATGGTGTAGGTGTTGGGACTGGAGTAGGTGTAACTTCGCCGGTTGTTTCCTCAGTTACGTCCTGTGTACCCTCAGTCACATCTCCGGTACCTTCTGTAACGTCCGGTGTAGGCTCCTCAGTTGGCTCAATTGTTGGAGTCACAGTAGGTGTAAATGTGGGAGTTGTAGCAGCAGTTGGAGTAGAAGACATTGTAAAAAAGGGAGTGGTAACTGGTGTATCACTTGTCTTATCTCCAGAACATGCTGTGAAAATCATTATAAATGTCAAAACAAAAAGCAAAATTGCTATATGTTTAGAATTTAGTCTCATATATATATCCTTTCTTAGGAAATTGCACCACAAGAGTTTACACTAGTAAGGGAAATATGGCAAGAAAATATTCGCTACGCTCACGTTTAATTTCTAATGACTTTTAATGCACTGCGTGTATTAAAAGTCCGGAGGACATTTCACAACGAAGATGTATCTCAGGCTTCGTGTATTTTATGTGATTGCAGTGAATATGTTTCGTGAACAAACAAAAAGTTAGGAATATTTAACACAAAATTCTTGCACATAGCGTATTTTTATAGTAAAATATAGACAAAGAAAAGGCGAGGAGTTCTAAATTTCTTGTCTATTCTACACAACTGAATCTAAGGAGGACACTGGTATGACAGTTACGTACAGAGAGAAAGACTACCGCGTTTATCAAATCGATCGTGAGAAGATCGAGAAGAGATTGGGCAAGTACGATAAGTTCTTTAGAACACCCGCTGAGGCTACTGTCACAATTAAGAAGGGCCGTGTTGATGTCACGGCTGAAGTTACAATTACCAGCGGAAACCTGGTGCTCAGGGCAGAGAAGAGTGATGCTGAAGCCCTAACCGCCATTGATCAGTGCTGTGAGGCTCTTGAGAGACAGCTTCGCAAACATAAGACTAAGCTTGAGAACAAGTTTAAGTCTGCTGGCACTCCAGTTTTGGCAGAATATGAGGGCGATGTGGTGGAGGAAGATATCTCCATCATGAGAATTAAGCAGGTAACTTTGAAGCCCATGTCTCCTGAGGAGGCAGTACTCCAGATGAACCTGGTAGGACATGATTTTTATGTTTTCTACAACATCGATACTTCTTCAGTATGTGTTGTATATCATAGGAAAGATGGAGGCTATGGATTGATTGAACCGGCTTTTTAGGAGGGGCCAAAGGTAAGAATCAGAAAACACCCGTGAGATAACTCACACATACAACCTATAACAACAAATTTTACAATTGAATAACCCCGAGTAGATCACTCGGTGTGTAAACTGATCCAATAATGAAAGAGGTCCAATGGGCCTCTTTTGTTTTGCAAATAAGAATATACGTTTTTGCGTTGATAAATTTTGGGCCTTATGCCACAATAACAAGAACACTAATTTTTGTCGAAAAATAAATCTTCGGATTAGGAGAATCTTATGAAACAAATTAAAACCTTTTTGATGGTAATTGCTGTACTTTTGCTTGCAGTTACAGTTGGCTTTAACGCTCAGAATGCATATGCAGACGAAGTTAAGGTATGGGATGGCAAGACAGTTACTCAGCCTACAGTAATTAGATCTGTGGAGGGCGTTTACTATTATGAGATTTCTACAGCTGAGGAGCTGGCTTACTTGGCGCAGGCATCCGGAGAGTGGCTCGAGTATAACTATATTTTGGTTAATGATATTGTGCTGAACGAAGTTGCCCTTACATATGATGCAATGGGTAACATTACAGTAGATACTTCTTCCTTGAATAAGTGGAAGGCTATTTCTGGATTAAAGGGTATTTTGGACGGCAACGGTTTTAACATCTGCGGTCTTTACATGGACTCTGCAGAAAATGCTTCATTTATCTGTAATTTGGGCACAGATGTAAGAAACATCAGCATTAAGAATGCATATGTTAGATCTACAGCAGGATCTGCAGCTGGTATTTGTATTGGACTTAACTCACATACTGTTTATGGTTGCACTTTCGAAGGTGCAGTTGTTGGCGTGGACTATGTTGGAGGCATTGTATCTAGTGTAGCTGGCAGTGTGGAAAAGTCCGTTAACAATGGAGATGTTTTTGGTAAAGGCAACTATGTAGGTGGTATCGCTGGATATATCACACATTGGGATATTACAGAATGTGTGAACAACGGTAATGTTTTCTCCACAGGTAACTACGTAGGAGGCATTGCTGGAGGTTGCAGTGAACTTTATAACCCCAGTAAATGTGATAACTACGGTAGCGTAATTGGTAAGGATTACGTAGGCGGTATTTGCGGTTTGGGAGCAGGAGATAGCTGGACATCTGGTAATAACTATGGTGATATTGCAGGCGAAAAGTACGTTGGTGGTTTGATTGGATTTTCGGACAACGACAGCAATCGTGGTAGCATCGTTGGAAACAACTCTGGTAGCGTAACTGGTATTGAATACGTAGGTGGTATTGTTGGATGGATGAGATTTATTACCCTTTCAAATTGCCACAATTCAGGTAACGTTGTTGGTACAACCATGGTAGGTGGACTTGCTGGTTTTAGTGATTCCATCTGGGGAAGAGGTGCCGTGGAAAATTGCTCCTTTGACAAAAATGACACAATTAACACCAATTTGACTGAGTTTGGAAACGTTGCAGGAGAAGAGGGAATAACACCTCCTGCTCAGGAAGGTCCTTGGGATGGATCTGCTAAGGAGCCAACAGTACTTGTTAATGTAGACGGCGTTTATTACTACATGATTTACAACGCTTCTGAGCTTGCTTTTTTGTCCAACTTAAGTGGTGAGTGGGTGGACTACAACTACATGTTGGCTAATGACATTATTCTTAACGAAGTTGCCCTTACATACGATGCAATGGGTAACATTACAGTAGATACATCCTCTTTGAATAAGTGGAAGGCTATTTCTGGATTGAATGGTATTTTGGACGGTAATGGATTTACCATTTATGGACTTTACATGGACTCTGCTGAGAATGTGGCATTTATATGTAATTTGGGTACAGACGTAAAGAACATCAGCATTAAGAATGCATATGTTAGATCTACAGCTGGATCTGCAGCTGGTATTTGTATTGGACTTAACTCACACACCATTTATGGTTGCACTTTCGAAGGTGCAGTTGTTGGCGTGGACTATGTTGGAGGCATTGTATCTAGTGTAGCTGGCAGTGTAGAAAAGTCCGTTAACAATGGAGATGTTTTTGGTAAAGGCAACTATGTAGGTGGTATCGCTGGATATATCACACATTGGGATATTACAGAATGTGTGAACAACGGTAATGTTTTCTCCACAGGTAACTACGTAGGTGGTATTGCTGGAGGATGCAGTGAGCTTTATAACCCTAGCAAGTGTGATAACTACGGTAACGTAACAGGTAAGGATTATGTTGGTGGTGTTTGCGGCTTAGGTGCAGGAGATAGCTGGACATCTGGTAATAACTATGGTGACATCGCAGGCGAAAAGTACGTTGGTGGTTTGATTGGATTTTCGGACAACGACAGCAATCGTGGTAGCATCGTTGGAAATAATTCTGGTTGCGTAACTGGTGTTGAGTATGTAGGTGGTATTGTCGGATGGATGAGATTTATCAGACTCGAAGGTAATATTAACCTTGGTAATGTATCAGGTAATACCATGGTTGGTGGAATCGCAGGCTATAGCGAATCCATTTGGGGACGTGGCGAGGTTAAGGATTGCTCCTATTTGAAGACTGATTCCATTAACACAAATTTGTACGCCTTTGGTAATGTTTCTGAAGCAGTGGATGGAACAATAGTTATTGAAGATGCATCTGGTCTTTGTATCGACGCAAATGGCAAGATTCACGCAAATGGTCACGTATACGATAACTCTAACGAATGCGATGCCGATTGCGATAATTGTGGTTTTATTCGCGAGGTAGAGCACACATACGAGGTTGTTAGAAACGACGATACAACTCACTGGTATATCTGTCGTTGTGGAGCAAAGGATGAGAGTTCCGTTGTGCCTCACGATACTGAATATGAGTACTGCAGTGTCTGCGCATACTACATTGGCAGCAATAATTCTTCAGATGATACTATAGATGTAACTCCTGTTCAGCACACAGCAAAGACAAAGTGGAGAAAGAACAAGAACTACCACTGGCACGACTGTGCAGATTGCGAAGAGCATGTATATGACAAGGCTAGCCACGAGGATACTGATGGGGATAAAGAATGTGATGTTTGTGGTAGAGACCTTTCTATAGGAGAGGATAATGATAGCTTAGAGGCAGGAGCGGTTGTAGGCATAGTGGCTGGATGCATTGGCGGAGCGGTTGTGCTTGGAGCGGGCGGTTTCGCAGTTGTTTGGTTTGTTCTTAAGAAAAAGAGCGTTGCTGACCTTATGGCATTGATTTCAAAGTTTAAGAAGTAAGGATTAAAACATAAATTCAAAGGGATGGAAACATCCCTTTTGTTTTGCCATAAAATTATCTTTTTTACTCCACAATGGACGCTCTATGTGGTATACTGTGCAGACGTAATTTCGAGGTTTCCTCTTATATATAGGAGAATGTGGATGCAGGATTATTTGAGCACACTTAACGGCCCCCAGAGAGAGGCTGTTATAAATACAGATGGACACTTATTGCTTTTAGCTGGCGCTGGTTCTGGTAAGACCAGGGTTTTGGTATGCCGTTGTGCATATATTTTGGATGAGTACTTGGCTGCTCCTCAGAATATTTTGACAATTACTTTCACTAACAAGGCGGCTAAGGAGCTTAAGGACCGTATTGTTAACATGATTGGCGACGAGGGCAACGCTGTTTGGGCCATGACTTTCCACTCCCTGTGTCTCCGCATTTTGCGCCAGGAGATTGGTCTTTTGGATTACCAGTCTAACTTTGTTATTTATGATACAGACGACCAGCTCAAGGTTATGAAGCAGGTTGTTTCTGAGCTTAACCTTAACGATAAGCAGTACCCTCCTAAGGGACTTTTGGACATTGTTTCTAAGGCTAAGAATAAGCTTCAGTCACCTGAGGAGTTTGCACAGCTTAACAAGGATGGTTTCCAGGCCATTGCTTTCTCTAGAGCATACGCTTTGTATCAGAAGAAGCTTAAGGAGTACAATGCCCTTGACTTCGACGATCTCATCATGCTCACTGTTAAGATTTTCAAGGAGTTCCCTGACACTAGACAGAAGTGGAGCCGCAGATTTAAGTACGTCATGGTTGACGAGTACCAGGACACAAACAATGCTCAGTACATTTTGGTTACATATTTGTCTAGCTACCACAACAACCTTTGTGTAGTAGGTGACGACGACCAGTCTATCTATGGTTGGAGAGGAGCAGATATTTCCAACATTTTGGATTTTGAGAAACAGTTCAAAGACACAATTACAATTAAATTGGAGCAGAACTATCGTTCCACATCTAACATTTTGGATGCAGCTAACGCAGTTATTAAGCGCAACTCTGGCCGTAAGGACAAGGCACTTTGGACAGACAAGGGCAAGGGTGATTTGCTTCACCGCGTTTGCGTTGACGATGGTTACCAGGAGCCAAAGTTCGTTGTTAAGAACATCAAGGAACAGATGGAAAAGGGCCGCCAGTACAAGGATTTCGCTGTTATGTACAGAACTAACGCCCAGTCCCGTGTGTTCGAAGAAGAGTTCAACAGAGCTAGAATTCCATACAAATTGGTTGGAGCCACAAGCTTCTACAAGCGTAAGGAAATCAAGGACGTAACAGCATATTTGCAGGTTATCAGCAACCCTGGCGACACAGTTAGCTTGCGTAGAATCATCAACGTGCCTGCAAGAGGCATTGGCGATACAACTATCGAAAAGATGCAGAACTACTGCGAGGAGAACGGCATTAGCTTGTTCATGGCTCTTTCTGACACAGAACTTTTGTCAGATCTTAGAGCTGTGGGTCTTAAGGTTAAGGCTTTCGGCGAGATGATGCACGATTTCCGCGAAAAGCTTATGGAACTTCCAGTGGACAAGCTCATGGATTACGTTATTGAGAAGACTGGCTTGATTAAAGCTCTGGAAGAAGAGGATACTATTGAGGCAGAGGGTCGCATCGATAACATCAAGGAATATATTAACGTTGCAACACAGTTTGCCGAGGCAGAGGACATCGACGACAAGTCACTTCAGGAGTTCTTGGCATCTGCACAGCTTGCATCTGACTCCGACGCAATTGACGACAAGGACGACAGCGTTTTGCTCCTTACACTTCATAGCGCCAAGGGTCTTGAGTTCCCAGTTGTTTACTTGGTAGGCATGGAAGAGGGTGTTTTCCCAGGACTTAGATCCATGGATGACCCCGACGAAATGGAGGAGGAGCGCAGACTTGCATATGTAGGTATCACTCGTGCCAAGGAGCAACTCTACCTTTTGAACGCCAGCTCTCGAATGATGTATGGTAAGACAACAAGTAACAGAGTTTCCCGTTTTGAGAAAGAAATTCCAGAGGAGCTCTTCGCCGAAAAGCAACAGAGACCAGCACCAGCCCCACAGGCTAAGACTGCATATTCTTATAACCCATTTGGTCAGACTAGAAATGCAGGATTTGGAGTTAATATTTCCAGCGCTAGCGATGTTCGCAAGTCCTTGGAGAAGGTTGCTCCTGCACCTGTTAAAGCTGGAGTTTGCACACTTAGCGCAGGAGACAAGGTTACTCACCGCAAGTTTGGTAACGGCACAGTTTTGGGTATCACACCAGAAAATGGCGACTACTTGGTTGAGGTGGCTTTTGACCAGTTTGGTATGAAAAGAATGCTTTATTCCATGGCAAAGCTTACTAAAATATAGAAAAATTATAAAAAATCATGAAATTGTTCAATTAAAGGTGTTTTTGAAGTAATATTTCGTCAAAGTCACTATTAACATAAATTGATAAGGAATGTAAAATATGATTAGCACTCAAAGAGTTAGAGTGCTAAAGTATCAGGAGGCATTATATGAAGATTATTAGACCACTTGCAGACAGAGTTGTAGTTAAGATGGTTGAACCTGAGGAAACAACTAAGAGCGGTATCGTTCTTTCTTCCGGTTCCAAGGAGAAGCCACAGATCGCTGAGGTTATTGAGGTAGGTCCTGGCGGAGTTGTTGATGGCAAGGACGTTATTATGGAAGTTGAAGTAGGAGATAAGGTTCTCCTCTCTAAGTACGCTGGCACAGAAGTAAAGTTGGACGGCGAAGAATATATTATTATTAGACAGGGCGACATTCTCGCTATTGTTGAGTAATTAGGAGGATTGGCTAAATGGCTAAGGAAATTAGATTTAACGAGGACGTACGTAAGTCAATGCAGGCTGGCGTTAACAAGTTGGCTGACGCAGTTAAGGTTACAATGGGTCCTAAGGGCAGAAACGTTATTCTTGATAAGAAGTTTGGTGCTCCATTGATCACAAACGATGGTGTTACTATCGCTAAGGAGATCGAGCTTGAGGATAGATATGAGAACATGGGCGCACAGCTCGTTAAGGAAGTAGCTACTAAGACTAACGACATCGCTGGTGACGGTACTACAACAGCTACATTGCTCGCTCAGGCAATTATCCGTGAGGGACTTAAGAACTTGGCAGCAGGTGCTAACCCAATGATTTTGAGAAAGGGTATGGCTAAGGCTGTAGATGCAGCAGTAGAGGGTATCTCTGAGATTAGCCGTCCAGTAAATGGTCCTGCAGACATTTCTAGAGTTGCTGCTATTTCTGCTAACGATGACAAGATCGGTGAGCTCATTGCAGAGGCTATGGAGAAGGTTACAGCTGAGGGTGTTATTACAGTTGAGGAGTCCAAGACAACAGGTACTCACCTTGACGTAGTAGAGGGTCTCCAGTTCGATAGAGGATACCTTTCTGCATACATGGTAACAGATACAGATAAGATGGAGGCAGTTCTTGACGATCCATTCATCCTTATCACAGACAAGAAGATTTCTGTAATTCAGGAGATCCTTCCTGTACTTGAGCAGATTGCTCAGTCTGGTAAGAAGCTTTTGATCATCGCAGAGGATGTTGAGGGCGAGGCTCTTTCCACATTGGTTCTTAACAAGCTTCGTGGTATCTTCACATGCGTTGCAGTTAAGGCTCCAGGCTTCGGCGACAGACGTAAGGCAATGCTTCAGGATATCGCTATTTTGACAGGTGCTCAGGTTATTTCTTCTGAGCTTGGTATGGAGCTTAAGGATGCAACAGTTGCACACCTTGGCCGCGCACACCAGGTAAAGGTACAGAAGGAAGCTACAATCATCGTAGATGGTGCTGGTAACCTTGATGAGATCAACATGCGCAAGGCTGGTATCAAGGCTCAGCTCGAGGAGACAACAAGCTCCTACGACAAGGAGAAGCTCCAGGAGAGACTTGCTAAGTTGGCAGGCGGTGTTGCAGTTATCCAGGTTGGTGCTGCTACAGAGACAGAGATGAAGGAGAAGAAGCTCCGCATTGAGGATGCTCTCGCTGCTACAAAGGCTGCAGTTGAAGAGGGTATCGTTCCTGGTGGTGGTACAGCATATATCAACGTTCTTAAGAAGGTTGCAGATGCTACAGCTAAGCTCACAGGCGATGAGAAGACAGGTGCTTCCATTATCCTTAAGGCACTTGAGGAGCCAGTAAGACAGATCGTTACAAATGCTGGTCTTGAGGGTGCAGTTGTTGTTAACAAGGTTAAGGCTTCTAAGCCAGGCGTTGGTTTCGACGCTCTCAACGAGAAGTATGTTGATATGATCGAGGCAGGTATTGTTGATCCAGCTAAGGTTACAAGAACAGCTCTTCAGAATGCAGCATCCGTTGCAAGCATGATCCTCACAACAGAGGCAGCTGTGGCAGATATTCCTGAGAAGGAGTGCCACTGCGGTCACGGTGCTGAACAGGGAATGTACTAAAATTCACGAGTGAATTTTAGTAGTGTTTAGTGCTTAGTGGTTAGTGTTTAACGCAGGAAAAATGTTCCTAAGATTGATTTTAGCGATTTTGCGCTAGTGAACCGGCTACGCCTAGTGAACCGCAACTGCGTTGCTAGTGGCCGCTGCGCTAGTGAGCCGCAAGCAAAGCTTGCTAGTGAACCGGCTACGCCTAGTGAACCGCCTTCGGCTAGTGAGCCGCAAGCAAAGCTTGCTAGTGAACCGGCTACGCCTAGTGAACCGCAACTGCGTTGCTAGTAGGCCGCTGCGCTAGTGAAATATTTAAAATTTAATCAACAGATGATTTGGGCTCGAGAATTCGGGCCCTTTTACTCATAGAAAAGGAGATAATATGGCAATAGATAGAGCTAGAGCACATTTAGCAAAGTATGGTTTAGAAGGCAGAATCCAGGAGTTTGAAGTTTCCAGCGCAACAGTTGAGTTGGCAGCACAGGCAATTGGATGCGAACCAAGTCACATTGCTAAGTCCCTCTCCTTTATGGTTTGGGAGACACCTATTCTCGTAGTTGCAGCAGGAGATGCTAAGGTGGACAATCCTAAGTACAAGGCTCAGTTTGCAACAAAGGCCAAGATGCTTACTCCAGATCAGGTGGTTGAGCTTATCGGACACGCTGTTGGAGGCGTTTGCCCTTTTGGCATAGAGGATGGAGTAAAGGTATATTTGGACGAGTCTCTTAAGAGATTTGAGGCAGTTTATCCAGCATGTGGCAGTAGCAACAGTGCAATTAGACTTACTATTGCAGAGCTTGAGCAGTGCTCTGAGTACGATGCATGGGTAGATGTATGTAAGTTGCCAGGTGTGGAGTAAGGAATAGGGAATTTTCCACGCACGAAGTGCAATTCACGTCCGTAGGACACATCACGTGCTTGCACACATATAGAACAAATATTAAAAAGCCAGCGGATGCTGGCTTTTTAACTATCCATTTTAAATTTACTTACTAAAAAGCAATGTTGGCATTTTACCATTTTCAAAGTCTATGTCATCCAGATTCCAGATGTTGGGGTCATAACCAAGAGAGTCGGTATAGAATGTCTTGTTGTTTATGTCCGCTAATTTGCATGTGGATGCATTGGTTGTTGCAGTTAATGTGCTGCCGTCCAAGGTTTCGATACTAATGTTCATTGCATCGTAAACGCTGTTATCACTTTGGAATGAATGGTATGTAAGGCCAGCAAAATTGCCTATATGGCTACCGCCTGTTGCACCTGTAACTGTGATGTTTCCAGTGGCAAGGCAGTTGTCGGGGATAATTCCCTGGTAACCAGAGAAAGCACCCACTTCCATGTAGATACTATAATTGCCCTGAATACCTGTTGCAGTAACATTACCAGTGGCATAGCAGGAGGTGTTTTTGAATGAGTTGTATCCGTCATA
This sequence comes from Clostridia bacterium, assembly GCA_017559445.1. Lineage (GTDB taxonomy): Bacteria > Bacillota > Clostridia > RGIG7378 > RGIG7378 > RGIG7378. The sequence continues at coordinate 10,188 of JAFYSJ010000034.1, read as the reverse complement.
CATGCTGAGTTCACACTTGCCAATAAAACCAGCTGCGTTTATGTAGTTGTTTCCAACTACAGTAACGTCGCCAGTAGCGTAGCAGTTTGTGGTTCCGCCACTCTTTGAGTATCCAGCGAATCCGCCAACATCCAAAATAATAAAGTTTGCGGTGTCACATGTGTTTTCTACGTATACATCGCCTGTGGCAAAAGCCTGATCGATAATGCTAGCAAAAGTTCCAGCGAATCCTCCAGCATATACATATGAGGAAGAGTTATTTGTAACAGTAACATTGCCAGTAGCGTAAGCGCATGTTGTGGCACTGCAGGAGCCTGCTAAACCGCCAATTTCCAGTGTTCCGCTACAATTCGTAGCAGTAACATTGCCTGTAGCATAGCAGTTTTCGATGGTATAGCTATTGCCAACGAGACCTCCAACAAATGCATATGTGGCAGGACCAGAGTAATTCACGTTGCCTGTTGCGTAACAGTTCTTTAAGGATTCCTGGGAGGTACAATGTCCAATAAGGCCACCGACATAAAGGTCAACGCGATAGCCGTTTGGTTCATAGCCGTAAGCATATACGTCACCTGTGGCATAGCAATCAGAGATATTTGTGTTTGATACACTGCTGACTAAACCAGCTGCACAGGAGCCATACACAGTTGCGGAGGAATAGCTTTCCCTAAGTTCTCCCTTATTAGTGTGGCCTAAAAGTCCGCCAACATTTGTGTAAAAATTGCTGTTGTATGCTTTTGCAGTTCCTTCGGAATAGCATTTATTAACTGTGCATTGGTAAAGGTCTCCGATTAACAAACCAACAGCACTGTAATATGTAGTTTCTGTTGCATCGATTGAGCCAATGGCATAGCAATTTGTGATGGTGGAATCACTTGAATATCCGGACAAACCTCCAATGGATAGGCCCGCATTTCCACTGGCAGTTATGGTAAATTCTTTCAAACCTAGATCGCTGATATATGCATTGTACAGCATAGGGAAGAGGCCGATCATAGTGTGGCTTAGTTTCTCTGTGTAGTTAATCTGGAAGTTAGAAATATAGTGGTTATTGCCATCTAATGTGCCAGAGAATTGGGAATTAAAGTCGCCAATTCCGTAGGGCCATTCTAAGTCGCCTAAGTGAATATCTTGGGAAATTTTAAAGAAAAGTCCCGCACAGCTTTTGTACTGTGAGTCAGAAATCAAAGTAAACAAATAGGCAAGTTCACTTCCGTTGGAAATAATGTATGGATCTTGAGCAGAGCCAGTACCCTTGGCAAAGGAGTCGGCAACAGTTCCGTCCCAAGGAGTTATGCAAGGAATTATTTCTTGAGCAACAGTAACCAAGCCGCACACAGAGCATCCAGCACCTTCAGTAAGTCCTTCGGTTGTTGGAGTTGGGTCCTTGCCGGGAAGTACCACAATGTTGTGTTCAAGAGTGGGAATATCCCTGGATTCAGTGGCCTTGCATGAGCATGCTCTAGTTTCTTTTCCGATAGTAGTGCATGTGGGATCCTGTGTGACAGTCCACTCAGAAAAAGAATGTTCGTGAGAAGGGTCTCCCTGATTGTTATCTCCGCAAGCTGTAAGACAAAGTGTCAAAACAAGTGCAATTGCGAGAAAAGGTAATAGTGTTCTTTTGGAAAGTTTAGAGTTTGTGTATGTTTTCATGATTTTGTCCTCCCTTAAGGGAATTATAGCAAAAGTAGGGTCCAGTGTTTAGTGTTTGGTGTTGGTGAATGAATTTTGTGCTATAATTGACGAATAATGTACATAAAACTAGAGGATCATATGTCAAAGGGTAGGTTATTAGCTATTATCATAAGCGCCGTTCTGGCAGTTTCTATTGCCGTAGGTGTAGGAATTTTCTTGTACGACAGGAATTCTATGCCAGCAGAAGGCACCGCAGTCATAAACGATAACGTACATATTGTTACAGAGACAACAGAGGAAGCCAAGACCCCTGTCATAGTAGAGGAGAACACTCTTGTTTACAATCATGATCCAGAGATTCAGATTGGTGATGTTGTTGTGTCTGATATTACAGATGTTGCACCTTCAGGATTCATGGTTAAGGTAGTGGACGTTAAGGTTGTCGATGGCATGTATGTGTATGAAACAGAACCTGCCACATTTGCAGATGTTTTCGAAGAGGCAAATATTACTAAGAACTTCCTTATTACAGAGGAAACTTTCTTTGAGATGGATGAATCCGATTTGGAAGGTGGAGATGATTTTTTGGCAGGGGCTATTTTGCTCTGCAGTAATTCCAATGACCTTTCTAATTTACGCATGGAAAAAGAACCTGCATTTTCTAGACTTGCAAATGGAGATGCTCAATTTGCATATTCTGGAGATTTCAATTTCAAACTTGCCAAAAACACAACATTAAAGGGCAATATTGGCTGCACTATTTGGCTTGAGTTTACTCTCAAGGTTAGGTGGCGTAAGGTAGAGCTTTCTTTAGTAACTCACTTGATTACAGACGGTGAAATGTCCCTTGAATATGAGCATGAGATATATAATGGTGAGTACGAAAAGGAAATTGCTAATAAAAGATTACCTAATATCTATTTTTACTGTGTAATTCCAGTTGTTATTACAAATGATTTGTACTTTGGAATAGAAGGAAGTGCAAATGTTACAGGTACATTTACTGCAACGGTTTCCTTGGACACGGAAAGAGTCGTGGGATTTATATATAACAAGGGAGACCTAACAGAAATTAACCAGTTTACTAAGCCCAAGGAACCATTTAAGTGGGGAACAGAGGCGGATTTCTCAGGAAATGCAAGCATAGGAGTTGTAACAAAATTGACTTCTAGGCTTTATGGTAGCACAGGTACAGAAATTGCAGCAGGTGTTACTGCAAAGATGGAAGGACAACTTAAGGGATATATGGGTTCTAGTGGTCCTGAGGTTGCAGGCAATTTGAAACTCAGTGTATCACCTCTTTTGAGAGGAAAATTGGTTGTTACTGTGCCAGTTATAGATAAGCAATTGGCAGATTTAACTTTGTTTAATGTGGAGTTTAGTCCATTCTGGGAGAAAAAGTGGGAAGCAGCAATGCCAACACCAACTCCAACACCGAAGCCAACGGCCACATCAACTCCGGTTCCTACAGCAACTCCGTCACCAAGTCTAGTGCCAACAGCAACACCGGAACCTACTGCGACTCCGACACCAAGCCCAGTGCCAACGGCTACACCTGTGCCTACACCAAGTCCCACACCGACACCAACACCTAAACCGACTCCAACTCCAACACCAAAGCCGGTTGTAGTTATTGGTCGTCCTACGCCAAGTCCTACACCAACACATAGGCCGACGGCTACACCCACACCAATGGTGACTGCGACTCCAACTCCGAGTCCGACTTTGACTCCGACACCAAGTCCAGTGCCAACGGCACCACCGACGCCGAAGCCAACGGCAACACCAACGCCAGTGCCAACGGCAACACCAACGCCAAAGCCAACGGCAACACCAACGCCGAAGCCTACGGCAACACCAACGCCGAAGCCAACGGCCACACCAACGCCGAAGCCAACGGCAACACCGACGCCGAAGCCAACGGCAACACCAACGCCGAAGCCAACGGCCACACCAACGCCGAAGCCAACGGCAACACCGACGCCGAAGCCAACGGCAACACCAACGCCGAAGCCAACGGCGACACCGACGCCGAAGCCAACGGCAACACCGACGCCGAAGCCAACGGCAACACCGACGCCGAAGCCTACGGCAACACCAACGCCGAAACCGACAGTGACTCCGACGCCCACGCCTAAGCCGTTAGAGACAGGACCCCTAGGTCTTAAGTTTAGGCTTGAGAGTGATGGTACATATACGGTTATAGGTATCGGAACATGTACTGATACTGACATTGTTATTCCATCTACGTACAATGAAAAAAGGGTTGCAACTATTGGTGTATTTGCCTTTGAAAGTTGCAAAACCATTACCAGCATTGTAATCCCAGACAGTGTAGATTGGATAGAGGAAGGGGCATTTAGTGGATGCATAGCACTTAAGAGTGTTACAATGTCAAAGAATGTAACTTGGCTTGAACCTTATACATTTTTTAATTGTACGTCTCTAACAAGTATAGAGTTGCCTTCGGTATCATATATTTCAGGCTATTGTTTTGCTAATTGTACTTCTCTAGCGAATGTAACGATGGCAAAGGGATCATATGATAAGACAGCATTTAATAATGCTTATAAGTACATAAAAATAACACAAAAGTAATCACTCCGGGGTGTTCCGAAAGGGACACCCTTGCTCTATACAAAAGGTATGCAAAGTTGTAAAATTAGTTCATTATTTGGCAAAAATAAGGGAGAAACAAAGTGAAAAACAAAAAAATAATCATAATAATTGCAGTCGTTGCCTTGCTCTTAGCAGGCATCGGTATTGCATTGTTTATAATGCTTGGATCAGGCGAGAACACAGGAGACATTGCAACTCCAACACCTGAGGCAACAGCATCTCCTAATCCAGATCATACTCACACATTTGGAGACTGGACTACTACAAAGGACTCCACATGTGTAGAAAAGGGTGAACAGGAGAGAGTTTGTTCCTGTGGGGATAAAGAAACTCAGGAACTTGATCTGGTTCCTCATACAGAAGTAGTAGATACTGCAGTAGAGGCAACATGTGATAAAACAGGTCTTACAGAAGGTATGCACTGTTCCGTATGTAATGCAATCCTTATTGCTCAGGATGAAGTTCCCCTTAAAGCACATACATATACAGATAAGAACGACGATACATGTAACGTTTGCGGATATGTTCGCGATATAAACTGTGCTCACACAGATGTAGAAAAGCTTGTGGGAAAAGATGCAACATGCACTACAGCTGGTTTGACAGAAGGTAGCAAGTGTAAAAAGTGTGGCGAAATCCTTGTAGCTCAGACAGTAATTGCAGCCAAGGGACATACAGAGGTAAAAGACACAGCAGTTGCTGCTACATGTACTCAGTCTGGATTAACAGAGGGTAAGCATTGCTCCGTATGTAACAAGGTGCTTGTGGCACAGACGGTAGTTGCAGCTAAGGGTCATACGGAAGTAAAGGATGCTGCTGTTGCGGCAACATGCACTCAGTCTGGATTAACAGAGGGCAAGCATTGTTCTGTATGTAACACAGTACTAGTTTCTCAAGAAATTGTTCCAATAGTAGCTCATACATATGACGATAAGTACGATGAGACATGTAACGTATGTGGATTTACACGAGATGCAGAGTGCGCACATTCAAATACTGAGGTTATTCCAGGTAAGGAAGCAACATGTACTACAGCAGGATTAACAGATGGTAGCAAGTGTAAAAAGTGTGGCGAGATCTTGGTTTCTCAGACTGTAGTTCCTGCAAAAGGTCACACAGAAGTAACAGACGTGGCAGTAGAAGCAACATGTACAAGCACTGGTCTTACAGAGGGCAGACACTGTTCTGCATGTAATGAAGTACTTGCTGATCAAATTGTTGTTCCCGTGCAGTCACATACAGAAGTAGTAGATGCTGCAAAAGCTCCAACATGCACAGAAACAGGCCTTACAGAGGGTAAGCATTGTTCTGTATGTAATACCGTGCTTGTAGCGCAGACTGTAGTTCCAGCTAAAGGTCATACTGAGGTGAAGGATGTGGCTGTGTCACCAACCTGTACAAGCACAGGTCTCACTGAGGGTATACATTGTTCTGTATGTAATACCGTGCTTGTAGCACAGACTGTAGTTCCAGCTAGAGGCCATACTGAGGTGAAGGATGTGGCTGTGTCACCAACCTGCACAAGCACAGGTCTCACTGAGGGTAAACATTGTTCTACATGTAATACAGTACTTGTAGCTCAAACTGTAATCCCAGCTAAAGGTCATACTGAAGTGAAGGATGTGGCTGTACCAGCTACATGCACAGGAACAGGACTCACTGAAGGTAAACATTGCTCCGTATGTAATACGGTACTTGTAGCACAGACAGTGATTCCAGCTAAGGGTCATACAGAAGTAATAGACTCAGCAGTAGCCGCAACATGTACAAGCACAGGTCTTACAGAAGGTAGACATTGTTCTGTATGTAATACCGTGCTTGTAGCGCAGACTGTAACTCCATTAAATCATTCATATAGCAGCGTAGTAACATCGCCAACAGTAACATCTAAGGGTTACACAACACACACCTGCTCAAAGTGTGGTCATAGCTATGTGGATTCATACGTTGATTCACTTGCCTCAAAGGGATTAGCTTATAGTGTAAATAGTGATGGAAAGACATGCACAATTACGGGAATTGGCAATTGCACTGATACAAACATCATTATGCCTGTTGAAATTGATGGATATACAGTAGTTTCAATTAAACAATATGCTTTTGCGTATAAGTATGACATTGAAAGTTTTACTATTTCTAACACGGTAACTTCAATTGGAATGTATGCTTTCTACTATTGTACAGGCATGAAGGAAGTTGTTATTCCCAATAGTGTAAAAACAATTGAAAATAATGCATTTTACTACTGTACAGGGTTGAAGAGTGTTACATGGCCATCCAGTATCCCAGAGATTACATACAGCGGTATCTTTGCTAATTGTAAAAGTTTGGAATCCGTAATATTCCCTAATAATTTAGTTAAAATGGGAGATGGAATGTTCTCAGGTTGTATTTCTTTGAAGAATGTGAATATTCCAGATGGTCTAAAGAATATAGCCTATTCTGTATTTAGTGGATGTAGTGCTCTTAAAACAATAGAGTTGCCAGATTCAATTGAAGTAATCGAAGCCTATGCATTTAGTAATTCAGGCCTTGAATCTTTCGAAATACCATCAAAGGTTACGGAAATAAAGCATGCTGTTTTCTATAAATGCACATCATTAGTGAGCATATCAATCCCAGAAGGAGTTACAATGATTGATGCGTTTGCTTTTAGCGGTTGTTCTTCTTTGGAAACAATAACCATTCCTAAGACTGTAAAGTCCATAGGGCAGAGCGCTTTTGCAAATTGTGAAAGTCTCGCATTAGTAAATATGCCATATAGTATGTCTGTTGGTGTATCAAATAATGGCTACAAATGTGATTCTACAGCGTTTAATAATTGCCATCCTAATATTGTGTTTAAAAAGTATCAATAAGATAATGCTTGTTTTATAAGGGGTGTTCCAACAGGGACACCCCTTGCCCTATACAAAATATGGGCAAAGTTGTAAAATTGTGTCCATGTATTAAAAGGAGTTAATTTCATATGAAGAAGTTTTTATCCATATTGTTAATTCTATTCATGATTGTGACTATGGCGTCTTGTACCACAGGAGATAAAAATGATGTAGCAACAAGCACCCCTACATCTATACCTACCACCACTTCAACACCTGATGCAACGGCAACTCCTGCTATAGGTCATACCCACTCTTATGGAGACTGGAATATTACAAAGGAACCAACATGTGTAGAAAGAGGAGAGCAGGAGAGAGTTTGCTCTTGTGGTGAAAAGGAAACTCAGCAAATTGACCTTGTTCCTCATATAGAGGTAGTAGATGCAGCTGTAGAAGCTACATGCTCTAAGACAGGTTTAACAGAAGGTAAGCACTGTTCCGTATGCAATACAATCCTTATTGCTCAGGATGAAGTACCTATTAAGGCACATACATACACAGATAAGAACGATGAAACATGTAACGTTTGCGGATATATTCGCGACGTAAACTGTACCCATACAGATGTAGAAAAGCTTGTAGGTAAGGAACCAACATGTACTACAGCCGGCTTAACAGAAGGTAGCAAATGTAAAAAGTGTGGAGAAATCCTCGTTCCACAAACATCAATTGCAACTAAACCTCATACAGAGGCAAAAGACGATGCAGTAGCAGCTACATGTACACAATCTGGCTTAACAGAAGGTAAGCATTGTTCTGTATGCAACAAGGTACTTGTAGCTCAGAAAGTTGTTGTATCAAAGGGTCATAACTACAATAGTGTTGTAACTCCTCCAACAATGAATAGTCAGGGATATACAACACATACTTGCACTGATTGTGGTAGTAGCTACATTGATACATATGTAGATCCCATAACACCTACACCTGCACCAACAGCTACTCCAACGCCAATACCTACCACAGTTCCAACAGCTACTCCAACACCTACACCTAAGCCAAATACAGATGGATCCATTGGCCTTAGTTACAAAGTTAATGCAGATGGAATTACATGCACAATTACTGGTGTAGGTACATGTACAGAATCAAATATAGTCATAGGTTCTCAGATTGATGGATATAAGGTAACTGTAATTGGAAATAGTGCTTTTGCTGGTGTTGGAGGCATTAAGAGTATAGTCATTTCAGATACAGTTACAAAGATTGAGGCAAACGCCTTTATGAATTGTTCGGGATTGCAAAGCATCACTTTGCCTAAGGGATTAACAGAACTTAGCGATTGGGTTTTATATGGCTGCGATAGATTAAAGCAATTGTCTATTCCTAATGGTGTTACTACTATCGGTGCTGGAGCTTTATCAAGTTGCAATGCTATTGAAAGCATTACTATTCCAGGCTCAGTAACTAAGATAGAGGAAAAAGCTTTCGAAAATTGTTTGGGACTTAAGAGTCTTGTTATTCCAGATAACGTAAAATCTTTAGGAGAAAGTGCATTTTGGGGATGTAGTTCACTTAAAACACTTACTATTGGATCAGGAGTAGAAGAGATTGGACAATGGGCATTTAGAGAGTGCACTTCTCTTACAACAGTAACAATTAAAGAAGGCGTAACTGTTATAGGAGATGAGATGTTTGAAAAATGCACATCTCTAGTTACTGTTTCACTACCTAATTCTCTTAGAACAATAGGTATGTGTGCCTTTGCACAGTGTTATAACCTTTCTAATATAACTATTCCAAGTAATGTAGATGTTATTTATAGTGGAGCATTTAGCGAATGTACTTCTATTAAAAGTGTTACTATTCCATCTAAGGTAACAAGAATTGAGTATGGTACTTTTGGTGGATGTACTTCTCTTACTCAAATTGTTATTCCAGATACAGTAAATTATCTTGGAGATAGCGCATTTGCAAATTGTACTTCTCTTTCAAACGTTACAATTGGCAAGGGAGTAGATAATCTAGGAGCTTTTATCTTTGAAGGTTGCACTTCATTAAAGACAATTGTTATACCTAGCACCCTGAATATAATTGGTAGATACATGTTCGCAGCATCAGGATTAGAGTCTGTAACGATCGAATCAGGAATATATAGAATAGAAGAAGGTGCCTTTAAAAATTGCGCAAATTTAAGCAAGATTGTTATACCTGATACTGTAAGTTATATAGGACCATCAGTATTTATGAACTGCACATCACTTACAGATGTTACATTGTCGAATATTGTGGACTCACTAAATGATATGGTTTTCAAGGGATGTACATCCTTAAAGACATTGGCCATTCCAAGTAGTGTTATGCAGGTTGGAGAAGAGGTATTTGCAGATTGTACTTCTCTGAATGAGATAACAATTCCAGATGGTGTTGAAACAATGGGTCCTGGAACTTTTGCAAATTGTAAATCTTTGAGCAAGATTAACTTGTCAAACTCACTTAAATATATACCTACGAGATGCTTTGAAAATTGTGTATCCTTAAAAGAACTAAGACTACCACCTATAGCGGAAATTTTCTATTATGATTCTTTTAGAGGATGTAGTTCTCTTGTAAGGGTAGAGCACAGATACTCTATTGTAGAAGAGTATTTTAGGGAATGCGATCCAAATATACAGTTCATTAGATATTAAATTTAGGAATGAGAAACAAAATGAAAAACAAGAAATTAATCATAATAATTGCAATCGTTGCCTTGCTCCTAATAGGCATCGGTATTGCGTTGTTTGTTATGCTTGGATCAGGCGAGAACACAGGAGATATTGCAACTCCAACACCTGAGGCAACAGCATCTCCTAATCCAGATCATACTCACACATTTGGAGACTGGGCTACTACAAAGGCCCCCACATGTGTAGAAAAGGGAGAACAGGAGAGAGTTTGTTCCTGTGGGGATAAAGAAACTCAGGAACTTGATCTGGTTCCTCATACAGAAGTAGTAGATTCAGCAGTAGAGGCAACATGTGATAAAACAGGTCTAACAGAAGGTATGCACTGTTCCGTATGTAATGCAATCCTTATTGCCCAAGAAGAAGTCCCCCTTAAGGCACATACATAT
>JAFYSJ010000033.1 GCA_017559445.1 Clostridia bacterium | reverse complement strand
GGATTTGACAGCTATTCCAGAAGAATATATTCAGTCTATAGCGTTAGAATTAAATTGTAGGCCAAGAAAATGTTTGGGATATCTGACTCCATATGAGATCTATAATTCAACAGTGTTGCACTTAACTTGACAATTCAAGGCTCTTAAATGTGGATAAAAATCGTTTATTCCCAAGGGGCCAACTTTGTGGTATACCTAAATGGTATCTTAATAAAGGAAGAATCTATATGAACGATAAGATTAGAATTGGTATTTTAGGCTATGGCAATTTGGGCCGTGGCGTGGAGCTTGCACTTAGACAGAACCCAGATATGGAGCTTGTTGCTTTCTTCACAAGACGCGCTCCCGAGACTCTTAAGACATGCAGTCCTGAGATTCCTGTATATCACGTGGACGCAGTTCCATCCATGCAGGACAAGCTTGATGTGCTCATCCTCTGCGGTGGCAGCGCTAAGGACTTGCCAGTACAGAGCCCCATGTATGCCAAGCTCTTTAACATAGTAGATAGCTTTGACACACACGCACGTATTCCAGAGCATTTTGCAAACTGTGATGCTGCTGCTAAGGAAGGTGGCCACATTGCTTTGATCTCCGCAGGTTGGGATCCAGGTATGTTCAGTCTTCAGAGACTTTTGGGCAACTGCATTCTCCCAGATGGTAAGGATTACACATTCTGGGGCAAGGGTGTTAGCCAGGGTCACTCCGACGCAATTCGACGCATCGACGGCGTTAAGGACGGCAAGCAGTACACAGTGCCAGTGCCGGAGGCTTTGGATAGAGTAAGAGCTGGTGAAAATCCATGCCTCACTACTCGCGAAAAGCACACAAGAGAGTGCTACGTTGTTGCAGAAGAGGGCGCAGACCTTGATCGCATCGAGAACGAGATTAAGACAATGCCCAACTACTTTGCTGACTACGACACAACTGTTAACTTTATCTCACAGGAGGAGTTGGACAAGAATCACAAGGGTATCCCTCACGGTGGTTTCGTTATTCGCACAGGCGTTACTGGTGAAACATGCGAAACTAAGCAGATGATCGAGTACTCCCTAAAGTTAGGTTCCAATCCAGAGTTCACAGCCAGCGTTATCGTGGCATATGCAAGAGCCACATACAAGATGGCCAAGGAGGGCATGAGCGGAGCCAAAACTGTATTTGATGTTCCACCAGCATACCTTTCTCCCAAGTCTCCAGAGGAACTTCGCAAGGAATTGTTGTAGAAAATTAGGCCCTCAATTGAGGGCCTTTTCTTTACATTACGGTTGAAAAATCTGCTTCTTTTATAAACCTTTTTAATAAAAATGAGCAGAAATAAGGAATTGTATATACATTGTTTTCAAGTCCCACATTTGATGCACATAACTTAATTCCAAATGAAATATCAGGATATTTTTCACTAGTAATAAGTTGAATAAGAGACTTTGCTTTACTATTTGTTGCCTTTACTTCTATTGGAACTAACCTATTTGGAGTTCTTACAAAAAAGTCCTGCTCCAATGTCGAATCTTCTCTTTTGTAATAATAAAGGGAATATCCTGCCTTAACTAAAGCTTCTCCTACAATACTTTCATACAAAGCCCCCTTATAAACAGACAAATTCTTATTCGCTCTCAAATCTTCTTGAGCCTCATCATCTAAAAGCGAAACCAACAATCCTGTATCACTAAAATATATTTTGAATTTGTTGATATCATAGTTCCCCTTTAATGGGAGTTCCGCATTGTTTAAGCAATAACATAAATGAATCATTCCCGCATCTTCTAACCATTCTATGCATCCTCTATAATCTTTAAAGCGCGCTCCCTTTTCTACACAGGACAACTGGAATTTTTTGTTTTCTTTTGCAAGTTGAACAGGAATACTATTAAACACATTTACAATACGACTTTGATCTAATCCAATGGCATATTTTCTAATATCCTCCTTATAGTCTGATATCAATTGTCTTTGAATATCTAATGTGCCTTGAAAGGTCTTATTCTTAATAAATTCACTAACTACTGCTGGCATTCCGCCTAGAATACAAAAGTCCAAAAAAACTGAAGAATATATATCCATTTCCAATGATGAAAAAGGCGTGATTTTAAGCAAATGATTAAACATATCATCAATTGCTTGAGACTCGTAACCCCTAGCCCAAAGAAATTCCTCAAAATCCATAGAATACATTGTATAGTCCATCTTATATCCTACGCTATTGCTCTCAATCTTGTTGTAATTTATTCCTAGCATGGACCCAGAGCAAATAACATCAAAACGTCCATCCATAGCAAAAAACTTTAATGCTGTTGCTATCTCAGGAAATTCTTGAATTTCATCAAAAAACAAAAGCGTCTCTCCTGGAACAAACTTATACCCTGGTTCCATTAAAGAAATATTTTTTATAATACTCTCTACGCTATATCCATCATCTAAAACTTTTTTAAATTTAGGGTTCTCGACAAAATTCATTTCAATGAAGTTGACATATTCTGATTTTGCAAAAATTCTTATAGACTCTGTCTTACCAATCTGCCTAGATCCCTTAACAATCAAAGGCTTTCTGTTATCCGTAGTTTTCCATTGTTTTAAATAGTCATCTATTTTTCTCTTCAGATACATTTTTTGCCTCCATTTTCTTTTGTATACTTATTATACACTTTTTTGAGCGAATATATACTGCGATTTTACATTTTTTTGAGGGAATATCGAGTATAAATTTACTTTTTTCATAGTGAAACACGAATTCACCTTTATTGCTGAAAATTCCGCAAGGAATTGTTGTAAAAAATAATAAAAACTTTTAAACTCGTATTGTTCCTATGCAATGCGAGTTTTCTTTGGCCTTGGCAACGTTTTTGATAGTATCGTCTCCTATTTTGCCTATACCCATCTTCTCAAAAAAGAAAAGATTAGCTTAATCTAAAGCTAACCTTTTATCTAATCCAAATAACTTTTCTGCCATTTTCACTGTGTCATCAATGTCCCTGTTCTCATCTCTCAGCAAAACATTAAATCCTGAGTTTAAGAACTTATCATAATTTTCTTGGGAGTTAATCCTAGAGAGGCACTGCCTAAAGTTCTCCAGAGCCGCCTCAGGGTTCGGCTCCTCCAAAATAAGCCTATACAAGAACTGCTTTTCCTTGTCTGGCCTATTAAAGAACAGGTTTACAGATATATCTGGGTCGGCCAACATAATCAACACATGGTCATGAGGAACAATTTTCTTAAGAGTTTCCAATGTCACATTTGTATCTACAAAAATTGGCCTTCCATCCTGTTGCAAACCTTCCAATATCCTTAACTCAATTTGCTCACACTCAAGAGTCACTCCCTTAATCCACGCCTCGTACTGGTCCGGGGTACGTCTAACGAAGTCGTGCCAATCCACCAAGTCCCTTGTGTATGTAAGACAAGGGAACTCCGCCTTATCCAAGGTATCCAACAACCGATCCTGGTAATTTTCCTCACAAAGAATACCACCATATCTCTCTGCCAGTTCCTTTACTAATGTGGATTTGCCTGCGTAAGCCGTTCCATTTACAAAGTAAACATTTTCAAAGAACATGTTACTCTCCTACGCAAATCTGTTCTGCGTATCTAACTGCCTCCATAGCATCGGATGCGTACTTGTCTGCGCCAATTTTATCAGCATATTCCTGTGTGAGAACCGCTCCACCTACGATTACCTTGCACCAAGGAGCTTTTTCTCTAACCAAAACAATGGTCTCCTCCATGGCCGGTACTGTTGTTGTCATTAGAGCAGAAAGTCCCACCATTGGAGCATGGAGTTCCACAACCTTATCGACAATTTCAGCTGGCTTAACATCCTTGCCAAGGTCCACCACCATAAATCCGTAATTCTCCATGAGAAGCTTTACGATGTTTTTGCCAATGTCGTGAATATCTCCCTTTACTGTGGCCAAAACGCATGTGCCCTTGTTGTTTCCACCCTTGGGCATGGCCTCCTTGATCACCTGGAATGCGGACTTTGCGGCCTCTGCACTCATGAGAAGCTGTGGCAAATACATAGTCTTTTGTTCAAATCCCTGACCCACATAATTGAGAGCGGGGATAATTTCCTGATTTACGATTTCAAGAGGCTCTACTGTTGCAATCTTTTCTTTTGTCATCTGGTATGCCATATCCTTAAGGCCCTTAATAATGGCCTGTCTTAAGTCCATAGCCTCCTGAGATGCAGCCACAGATCCTGTCACCGCTGTCTTAGGCGCAACTGTGCCAAAGGAGTCTGCCTTAGAAATGTACTGGGCGCAGTTTTCATCCATGCCCCTTAACATCTTAAATGCATAGTAGGTCTTGAGCATTTCGCTAGAGTAAGGGTTCATGATTGCAGCACTTAAGCCCCTCTCCAATGCCATGCCAAAGAACACGCCATTTACTGCGTCTCTGTTGGGCAAGCCAAAGGAAATATTTGAAACACCCAAAGAAGTATGACAACCTAGCTGATTTTTGATATATGCCAAGGAGTCCAATGTTGCAACCGCAGCCTTGTTGTCTGCACTGACTGTCATGGCCAATGTGTCAAAAATAATATCCTTTGGTGAAATACCAAATTCCTGTGCTTTAGCCAAAATGTTCTTAGCTATCTGGATTCGTCCCTCTGCTGTAGATGGAATACCGCTTTCATCCAAAGTAAGAGCAACTACCAAACCACCATACTTTTTCACCAATGGAAAAATAGCATCCATAACCTCGACCTTACCATTTACGGAATTAATCATGGCCTTACCGTTATACCTGCGGAGAGCACTTTCCATGGCAACTGTATCTGCTGTGTCGATCTGAAGTGGCAAATCTGTAACTGCCTGAAGCTCGCAAACTGCACGAGTCAACATATCTACTTCGTCAATTTCCGGCAAACCTACGTTTACGTCCAAGATATGCACGCCCTTTTCCTGCTGGTTAATACCCTCTGTCAGGATGTAGTCCATGTCGTTTTCTACTAGAGCTTGCTTAAATCTCTTTTTGCCTGTGGGGTTGATGCGCTCACCAATAAGAATAGGCTCATCCTTGAACACAACTGCATGTGTATAGGAGGAAACCATGGTAATACCCTTGTCCTCCAAGGCCTTAGGTGCGATTTCCTTAGTTTCGCTTACCATTTTTGCAATGTGAGCTGGTGTTGTACCACAACAACCACCTGCAACGCGGACACCCATGGAAATTATCTCTGCCATTGTCTGGGCAAACTCATCTGGGCCCACGTCGAATACTGTCTTATTTCCCTCTGTGTGTGGCAAGCCAGCGTTTGGCTTAATAACAACTGGAATAGAGGCAACAGAAAGCAACTCCTGTGCCACGTCAACTAACTGTGCAGATCCTAAAGAACAGTTTGCACCTACTGCATCCGCTCCCATGCCCTCTGCCAATGCAACCATAGCTGTAGGTGTGGCGCCTGTCATGAGCTTGCCATCCTGTCCGTATGCATTGGACACAATAACTGGCAAATCGCTGTTTTCCTTAGCTGCTAGCAAAGCGGCCTTTGTCTCGTAGCTGTCGTTCATGGTCTCGATAATAATCAAATCCACACCTGCCTGAACGCCAAGTCTAACAGTCTTGGCAAAAACCTCCACTGCATCCTCAAAATCCAAGTCACCCAAGGGCTTTAAAAGCTTGCCTGTTGGTCCAATGTCCAAGGCAACAAACTTAGGCCCCTGAGATGTAGATGCATTTGCTGCCTCTCTAACATTAGCTACTGCCGCGTCGATTATTGTCTTAAGCTCCACCTCGTCGAAATGCAAAACATTAGCTCCAAAAGTATTGGCGCTAACAACATTTGAGCCTGCATCATAGTAGGCCCTATGTATCTCTACGATTATGTCCTTGTGTGTAATGTTCCAAAGCTCTGGCCTTTCGCCGGGCTTAAGTCCCCTCTCCTGAAGGAGGGTTCCCATGCCGCCGTCCAAATATACTTTGTTATTTTTGAGATATTCTCTAAATGTCATATGACACTCCTTAATTTTTCACTCCCATTATGGCTGTAACCGACTTACTCGGGGCCATGAGTGTACTTTCTTGTAATGTAAGTCCAATATGTTTGGGTGGATTCAAAATGTCGAAAACTGTCCTCTGTGTTTCCAGTGGCAAATCTCCATACCCTGGGCTAAACCTGTATGTGAGTTCAGCTCCCAACTCCTGGGAAATCTCCTGGCAAACCATGTCACAAAGCTTTTCGATGGTTTCTGCACCAATTGCATGAAACATGAGCGCCTTGGAGGGAGCTATCTTTCCATACTTTGCCATGAGGCGATCTATTCCCACACCTATGGTAGCTGCCATAACAACTATCTTGGAGCAACCTCTCAAAAGATATTGCAAATCCTGGGATCCCTTAATAACCTGGTTTAATTCTGGGATTTCCTCCAACTCCTCCTGGGACAAAACCACATAGCATGCCTTGCCTGATAAAACTGCTGCTGCCTCCACCAAGCTGCTTTGCATTAAGGTATTGACGTTGTTATCTGGCTCCATGCAGCCTGCGTACCTGAGAATCTCCCTGTTATCTGGCTCTATGTTATTGTAAGTTTTAGTTACAACTGTGATCATTTTCCTAAAATATCGGACAAATTAGCCTGAATCTTGGCTGCCACATCTGGCTTGTTCATGGAATACACGTGCACATTTGTTATTCCATTTGCGTAAAGGTCTATGATTTGGTCTGTAGCATAGGCGATACCTGCCTGCTTCATAGCTGCTGGATCAGAACCGAACTTGTCCACCAAGCTCTTGAACCTCTGGGGCACAAAGGAGCCTGACAAGGAAATTGCCCTGGCCACCTGATTTGCATTTGTAATAGGCATGATGCCTGGCACAACTGGAACTGTAATACCAGCCTCCCTAATTTTGTAAAGGAAGTTGTACAGCAAATTGTTGTCAAAAAACATCTGTGTAGTCAAAAAGTCGCATCCTGCCTCCACCTTTTCCTTAAGGTACTTAATATCCTCTTTCTGATCTACGCTTTCGGGATGAATCTCTGGGTAGCAAGCTCCACCGATGCAAAGATCTGGTGCCTTTTCCCTAAGTTCACGGACTAAATCCACAGCGTGGCTGTATGCCCACTTGCTGCGGTCATCGTTTTTCATAGACTCTGGAATATCTCCACGGAGGGCCATTACATTTTCGATGCCTGCATCCACGATTTCTTGAATTCGCTGGGCAACAGTTTCCTTAGTGGAGGAAACGCATGTAAGGTGCTCCAAAGTAGCCATGCCATATGTATCCTTAAGCTCCTTGCAAATGTCCAATGTGTAACGGCTTGTGCCACCGCCGGCTCCGTATGTAACGCTCATAAAGGATGGATTGAGCTTGGCAATCTCCTGTGTTGCTGCGCGAACGGACTCAAAGACAGTCTCTGTCTTAGGTGGGAAAACCTCAAAGGATAGGGACAACTTGTCCTGCTTAAGTATATCTATGATTTTCATGTGAAAGCCATGTCCTTTCTTAGGTGGTAACCATATAACTATATAACAGTCACAAGATTTTTGCATCAGGTGAAAGGGTTTGTGCCAAAAAGTTAACATCTTTGTACATTGTTTTTGACAACAAAAAAGCGAGGACAACGCCTCGCTTAAAGTTATGCTATATTATTTTCTATTAGCAAACCCATATATTATTCCCATTGGCAAGCCAAAGCCTAGCCCACCGAACAACAATACCCAGTACCAAGGGTATCCCTGCAACATACCTGCTACGCCAAGCTCGCTATCAAATAAACCAAAAATCACTAATAGCAAAGTAAAACCTAAGGTCATGGCGCCGCCAAAAAATCCACCTCCAAAAACAAGAGTAAACAACATCATGCCCCAATTAAAAGATGTTCTTCCTACTTGTGAGCGCTTTTCTTCCTTTGTAAGGATTATGCACTGAGCAATCTTGCACGCCAAATCAATCTTTTGCGACAAACTGGTGCTGTCTTCTTCCTCAAAGACGGGAGATGCCTTAGGTACGGCGGATATGATTCTCCTTCCCTTTGCATTAAACATACAGCCATACACATCATCCAACTGCTCCTGCTTTTTGAGAAATGCAGTAGCCGCCACTGGAAATATTATAGCCTTATTTTCCATGGTGACTATTTCTGAAAAATATATGATAGACTGCATTCGCTTCTCATTGAAAATCGTATATAAATCGCCATTCGAAGGAATGTTTCGGCAACCCTTCAGTTCACCCATTTTATAGAAAACAGGATATTCTCCGACATAGCCTCTCTTGGCCATGGTAACTTCTACCTTTTTTCTCTGAGCCAGGAGTTCATCTCTATTAATAGAATTTTCAGACTTTTGGGGATATAAACTCTGAGATTCGGAGATTTGCTGCCATATATCTCTCCATAAAGATTCGTTTTCCTTTAAAGAAAGTGTAGCAAACAAAGAAGCTCTAATAGCAAAAGTTCTCTTCTTTTCCGTTATGGCTTGAACAAGCTTGCCAATCTGAGCAGATGTTTTCTTAAGTCTCCTTTCTTCAGCCATGGCCTTTAGAATTGAATAGTCTACCTTTCTTTCTAAATAAGCTTCACCCCATGCAGTTAGGCAAGTAACCTCTTCCATTAATGGAATAAGTTTCTTTTCCTGCTGATTCAATAAAGTCTCAGAGATTTCAGCCTTGGACAAAATTGCAGAGCAAACCTGAATCATCATCTCCCACGGATTCAATTCGTATCGAATTTCACCAACGGCGCTATAAACTTCGGTCCTAAGCTCTGCGGAATCAAAAATAATATCTACCTTTATGTACTCATCCTCATCAAAGGTATCGTAGGAACCTATAAGATGATACTTACCAGTTGTCTCTTCCTTCAAAAGTTCAAAATCAAAACTGGCATAATCGGTTTGATCACCCAAAGGATTTTGAACATTTTTAAACACTAGACTGGCTCTACAGGAACCATTATTTTCTACGACCATTATTAAGTCTTTGCCATCAGCCTTTGTTTCGAGGAGCCTATGGTTATATATGAGCTCACGTATTGCCTGAGCTGTGGCATCGTCAAATTCCGATAAAAGTTTCTCTAATTCCTGATCCATACACCTTCCTCCTCTCATGCTGTACTACAACTTTACCACAAAAGCTTCCATGAAAAAAGCGAGGACAACGCCTCGCTTAAAGTTATGCATTCATTTGCTTGCTAAGAATATCTGCCGCAGCCTTTACTAAGACACGCTCTCTAATTCCTAACTCAACCTGTTCCTTTGCAATAATTGCAACACTGCCTACCAACTCACCCTTAACCAATACTGGACAGAGCATTACAACATTCCAATTATCTGCCCACTTGCTCAAAAGGAGTTCCTTATCCCCTTCTTTTTCGTATAGCTTACCATCTTCGATAATCTTCACTACTTCCTGAGAAAGAGCAATTTCCTTAAGTTGATCCACGCCACTATCCCCAGCTGCAACTACTGTCTCCGTGTCTGTAATAATAGTTGCTAAACCTGTAGTTTCTGTAATGGTTGCACACAAATCCTCTGCAACCTGTAAAGCCTCACCAACGGGAGAGTATTTTCTAAAAATGATGTCTCCATTACTACTTGTATAAATTTCTAAAGGAGTGCCCTCCTTAATATGCATTGTCTTGCGAATTTCCTTAGGAATAACAACTCTACCTAATTCATCTATTCTTCTAACTATTCCAGTAGCCTTCATAACGCTCCTCACAAGTTCAAATTCTTCTAATTCCAAAATTTGGAACATTTACTATTATCTCCTTGCGCTATACGCTCTATGACATCTACTAAATGTCAAATCTAATCTTTCCCTCAAGCAATTATGTGGAATTTGTAAATCTTTTGTCGTTTATTGTCCCAAGTTATCACAATGACTGTCCATTTTTGAGGACTCTTTCTCATCTAAGTTATTAACTGAACTAGGCATTTTGACATCTAGTGAATGTCAAAATTAACTCCCATATGAACTAAATTTATTGGGTAACACCTTTGGAAAATCCCTATTATTATTGGAGCATTACAATGTTTGCTAATAGAACGACAAATGGTTTAAACAACCTTTGCGGTAAAAATATCGCTCTATATAGGCACAACAACAAGCTTTCTCAAAGAGAGCTTGCAGATGCTCTGCAACTCTCAGGTCTAGACGTGGGTAAGAATGCCATTCAGCGTATAGAATGTGGCAAACGCTTTGTAACAGATATCGAACTTGCATACTTCTCAAAGGTTCTGGGCGTATCCCTATATGACCTTCTTCAGCCTTTAGATCAGGAATAACCTCTTCTCTCCAACCATTATTCATGGTATACTTTAGAAAATATGTTCTTTTTTAAGGAATCCCATGAACCCCAACCGCACTTACATCGCCATAGACCTTAAGTCTTTCTTCGCTTCGGTGGAGTGTGTTTTGCGTGGGCTAAATCCCCTTACAACTAATCTTGTGGTGGCAGATAACAGCCGTACAGAGAAGACTATTTGCCTAGCTGTTACCCCTTCCCTTAAGGCCCACGGTATCCCCGGCAGACCAAGACTTTTTGAAGTAGTCCAAAAGGTACGTCAGATTAACAATCTGCGTCGTGCCAAAGCTCCTAATCGTACATTTTCCGACAAATCCTATTTAGACACTGACCTCCAGGCCTTCCCAGATTTGGAATTAGACTACATCGTAGCTCCTCCACAAATGGCCAAATACATGGAGTACAGCACTCGCATTTACAATATTTATCTCAAATATATTGCCCCTGAAGACATGCACGTATACTCCATTGACGAGGTTTTCATGGACGTCACGTGTTATTTGCAGACATACAAGATGACTGCCCACCAACTGGCCATGCATATTATTCAGGATGTTTTGCAAACTACAGGCATTACTGCCACTGCAGGAATAGGCCCAAATATGTTCCTTTGCAAAATTGCCCTAGATATTGGCGCAAAACACATTAAGCCAGATAAGGATGGCGTTCGTATTGCAGAATTAGACGAAATGACATACCGTCAGACCTTGTGGAGCCACACACCTATTACTGACTTTTGGAGAGTTGGCCGAGGCTATGCCAAAAAGCTTCAAAAATATGGCATGTACACCATGGGCGACGTGGCCAGATGTTCCATCGGAAAGCCTACTGACTACCATAACGAAGATTTGCTTTATAAGCTCTTTGGTGTAAACGCAGAGCTCCTCATCGATCATGCCTGGGGATATGAACCATGTACAATTGCCGACATTAAGGGGTACCGCTCCTCTTCCCACAGCTTAGGTTCCGGGCAAGTTTTGCAGCACCCATATGAATATTCCAAGGCAGAAGTTGTCGTTACAGAAATGGCCGACCAGCTGGCTCTTTCCCTTATGGCCAAGGGTGTTGTTGCAGACCAGCTTGTGCTTACCATTGGCTATGACATCGACAACTTAATGGACCCATTGCGTGCAGCCAAGTACAATGGCCCTATAACCATTGACCCATATGGCAGAGCTATTCCTAAGCATTCCCATGGTTCCATTAACATGGGTTCCTATTGCTGCTCTTCTAACAAGTTCGTGGATTTTGCAAGAGAACTTTTCCAACGTATTGCCAACCCTGACTTGTTAATCCGCAGACTCAATCTTGTGGCCAACCACGTAATATATCGCTCAGAAATTCCTGTATGCACCATGGGAGAGCAGTTAGATTTGTTTAGCCTTTGTTCCGATACATCCAAGACAGACGAACGCGAAGAGCGCATGCAGCAAGCTGTGCTTTCTATTAAAGAAAAATATGGCAAAAATGCCATCCTTCGCGGCCTTAGCTTGGAGGAAGGGGCTACACAAAAAGACAGAAACCAACAGATTGGAGGACACAAGGCATGAAGACACCTTACGACGATATTATCAATATGCCACACCACCAGTCTACCAAACATCCTCCCATGTCCATGTCTGCAAGGGCTGCACAGTTTGCACCTTTCTCTGCATTAGTTGGATACGACGAGCAGGTGGCAGAGGCTGGTCGCTTAACAGATACGCAGATTGTGCTAAACGAAGACCAACTGGTTGAATTGAACCATCAATTGCAGACATTGAATTCCATACTGGACAAAAATCCAGTTGTTACTATTACTTACTTTGTGCCCGATAGGCATAAAGAAGGAGGTCGCTATGTTACAAGCACCTCCTGTGTTAAAAAGATCGATTGTTTCCATCGCCTACTGGTGTTGTCCGACACCACTGAAATAGGCTTGGATTATGTGGTAAAAATAGAACTAGGCCATATCGCGGCTCACTAGCGTAGCGGATCACTAGCACCAACGGTGCGGCACACTAGCAACGCAGTTGCGGCTACTAGCGCAGCGGTTCACTAGCGAGTGAAACGAGCGGATACTAGCGCAGCGGCCTACTAGCCGAAGGCGGCTCACTAGCAACGCAGTTGCGGTTACTAGCGCGATAGCGCGGTTCACTAGCGAGTGAAACGAGCGTATACTAGCAAGCTCTGCTTGCGGATCACTAGCACCAACGGTGCGGCTCACTAGCGTAGCGGCTCACTAACGAGCTTTGCTCGTGGCCTACTCGCCTAGTGGAACACTGCTCGCAGTGCCTCTTCTTCTCCACATGCTTTTCCCTGGATCAAATTGGAGCTTCCTCCACCCTTGCCGTTAATGGCCTGGTTGATCTCCCTTGTCTTAGCTCTCAAATCCACTGTTTCGGAAGCAATTACATATCTGTACTGTCCCTCACCTGTGGCAGAGAACAATGCAAAAATGCCCTGAGTCATGGTCTTACCCTTGTCTGCAACTGGCACCATTACATCGTAATCCCAGTTATCCACAAACATAACCATGTTTTCGCCATCCTTCTGAACCTTTTCCAGCTCAGCCATGGCCTTTTCAATCTTTACTCCCTTAAGCTGGTAGGACAAATCAGCACATTCCTTCTGAAGTCGCTCAACACCTTCCACAATTCCAGCCTGTGGCACTGCCAACATGGATGAAACCTGTGCTGTCTGTGTATATCTCATACGATAGTCGCGGAGCAATCTAAATCCAGCTGTCATGAAAATTCGAACACCCTTTTTATGCTTAACACAGTCCAAAAGCTTTAACATTCCAACTTCACCTGTATATGCAACATGAGGTGCACAACATGCGCAAACATCCACTCCAGGAATGGAAACAATTCGCACATTTTCTGTCAAATCCAACTTGCTGCGGTACTCCATCATGGCCAACTCTGCCGGCTCTGGGAAGCTTGTCTCCACTGGCACGTTAGATGCAATTACTGCGCATGCAATATCCTCCACCTTATCTAGCTGCTCGCGAGTAAGTGGACCGTCGAAATCCAAAGTCACATAGTCCTCACCCAGGTGGAAACCTACGTTGTCATAACCATACAAAGCATGCACAATACCAGAAATAATGTGCTCGCCTGTGTGACACTGCATTTTCTCAAATCTCTCTGGCCAATTAATGGAACACTCCACAATTGTACCCACCTCAATGGGCTCTGCCACTTTATGCCAAATTGTGTCGCCTTCCTCCTGTACGTCAGAAACCGACACGCCATCAATAACTCCTGTATCTGAATACTGTCCGCCACCCTCTGGGAAAAATGCTGTGCGGTCAAGTTCCACAAGCCAAGCTCCCTCTGCCTCTACGCAGTCAAGAACTGTGGCTGAAAAATCCTTAATATGACTATCTCTATAATATAACTTCTCTGACATGGTAATCCTCCAATCCCGTCTATCTTACCACAAAGAGTCCTTAGGCTACACAGGTTTTTTCACCCTTATTGTGTATGAAACTTGTTGTTCATCCTCTTCTCTAAGCATTGTTGCCCCGAGGGAAGATTTCTGGATTAAATCCACAGCCCTTTGAACAGTATTATCCACTAGTCGAATATCTGTGGCACCCTTTATCTGCACGTGCCTTCCGCATTCCGTGTTCTCTTCTCGCACCTGAATCTTGGCACATATGTCACTAATTTTACTAATATGCCAACCTAGCGCGCGACAAAAAGCGACTTTATCATCGCGACCTTGTCTTCTTGAATATGCTCTAACCAAGTCTCCGTCTGTCAAAGGCTCTCGTAAAGTGTTTTCTACCAACGCAAATTCCTCTGCCCTTATATCATCCATTGGGATAACAATTGCAGGCACTCGAGTTAATCCCACTTCCTTTGCTGCCCTAAGTCGCCTATTTCCGCACACCAAGACAAAAGTCCCTTCTTTTCCAGGCCTCAAAACCAATGGGTTCAACATACCAACAGCCATAATAGACTGACCAAGTTCCCTGATTCCGTTGTGAGGAATCTTTTCTCTCATTCTATTTTCCGGCAAAAGGATTTTTTCAATTGCTACATACTCGATTATTTCCATTGGCACCTCCAAGGCTAGTTTTACTTTCATCGCCTCTTGGTGTAAACAAAAACATTTCGACCAGAAAATCCATAAAATCTCAAGTTTTTGCGCAAAATAAAACCCATCTTGTTAACAGATGGGTTCTTTTACAGCTTTTCCAGTTTTACGAGGATATTTTGACGATAACTTTTCTACCTTGCGGAAGGAATAAATCTGTCGACAAATTGTATCCTGCTGTGGGTCCTCCCACTTAAGTTCGATTTCCTTAAAGGAAAGTTGCTTCAAGTTAAGTGCCTTAGCTGCCTTTTCGTATGGTGGTTCCATGTCAGTCTTGGGGCCCTTCATGGCAAGCATTCTACCTCCAACCTTTGTAAATGGAGAGCAATACTCAACCATAACTGGCAAGGAAGCAACTGCACGACCTACAGAAATATCGTATGCCTCTCTCATTGGCTTACCAGGACCGCTGAGTTCCTCTGCTCTGCCCCAAACTGCCTTTGCGTTAGTGAGTCCCAGCTTCTCCACCGCACTGTTAATAAATGTAACCTTCTTGTTTGTTGCCTCAACCATTGTAACCTGGAGCTCTGGCAACATAATGGAAAGTGGAATACCCGGAAGTCCTGCGCCACTGCCAATGTCGATTAATGTCATACCAGCCTTAATCTCGCCGATTTCCTCAAGCAAAGCCAATGAATCTACGAAGTGCTTCATAACAAACTGGTCAGGATCAGTAATGGCAGTCAAATTTGTGTGAGTGTTGTACTCCAACATATATGTCATGTACTGGTTAAGCAACTGTGCCTGTTCCTGGCTAACAGTTATGCCATTTATCTGACAATATCTTATGATTTTCTCTATCATTTCTGTCCCTTTCTTCTGGCCAATTCGATCAACAAAACTGAAATATCTGCTGGACGAACGCCTGTGATTCTATTTGCCTGTTCCAAAGTTTCTGGTCTAATCTTGTCCAACTTAGTTGCACCTTCCTTAGAAAGGCCTGACATGTTGATGTAGTCCATATCCTCTGGCAGTCTAATCTGCTGATTCTTCTTAAAAGCTTCAACCTGCTCCTGCTGATTCTTGATATAACCGCTGTACTTTACGCGAATCTCAACTTCGTTCTGTACATTCTGGGGAAGGTCAGGTCGCTTCTTGTCGAAAACCTCAATATCCTTGTATGTGAGCTCAGGTCTTCTCAAAAGATTTGCCAAAGTTGTACCATTTTGTGGTCTAGCCGTGCCTCTTTCGTCAAAGAATTCCTGGAATTTTGCTCCTGTACCAAGGTGAGCAGCCTCCAGTCTATCCATTTCCTGCTGGATAAGTTCCTGCTTTTCCAAAAAGGCGTTCCATCTCTCATCTGAAATAAGACCTGCCTCACGGCCCTTGGGAGTCAATCGTGCGTCTGCATTGTCCTGTCTCAACAAAAGTCTATACTCGGAGCGAGATGTCATGATTCTATATGGCTCATCTGCGCCTGTTGTAACCAAATCGTCGATGAGAACACCAATATATCCCTCGGAACGGTCCACAGTCATGGGCTCTCTACCCTGAACCTGAAGAGCTGCGTTAATACCAGCTACGATACCCTGTGCTGCAGCCTCCTCATAACCAGAGGAACCGTTAATCTGTCCTGCAGAGAATAATCCCTTGTGCTTTTTGAACTCCAAAGTAGATCTAAGCTGCAAGGAATCGATGCAATCGTACTCAATGGCGTAGCCTGTACGCATTACCTCTACATTTTCCAGACCTTCAATGGACCTAAGCATCTGTAGCTGAACCTCTTCTGGCAAAGAAGAGCTCATGCCCTGTACGTACATTTCCTCTGTATTCATGCCAAGGGGCTCGATGAACACCTGATGGCGCAATCTGTCTGGGAATCTCATTACCTTATCCTCGATGGATGGGCAATAACGAGGTCCAATACCAGAAATCTTGCCTGAATAAAGTGGACTTCTACCAATATTTTCTCTAATAATGTTGTGTGTATTTTCGTTTGTCCAAGTCAAATAGCAACTTGCGCTGTTAGTAACGCCTTTGCTTTCGTAGGAAAATGGCTCCACATCCTCGCCCTCTTGAATTTCCATCTTAGAAAAATCCACGCTGCGACGACTAACTCTACATGGAGTACCTGTTTTGAATCTAAACAAGGTAATACCAAGCTTGCGCATGGCGTCGGACAGACCAATGGCTGCATGAATACCATCTGGACCAGATGTCTGCTTGTACTCACCCACAATAATGGAACCTGCCAAATATGTGCCTGTTGTAAGAACAACTGCCTTAGCTGTGTATACGCCACCTGTTGGTGTTACACACTCCCAAGCCTCTCCGTCCTCTGTCCTACGAAGGTCGATAATCTCACCCTGTCTCAAAAGGAGGTTAGGTGTCTGCTCCACAACCTGCTTCATGTGCTCTTGATAACGACGACGGTCAATCTGTGCTCTCAAGGAAAATACAGCTGGACCCTTACCTCTATTGAGCATGCGAATCTGGATCATATTAGCATCTGCTGCCTTACCCATTTCACCGCCCAAAGCGTCTACTTCTCTAACGAGATGTCCCTTACCTGTACCACCAATACTAGGGTTACAAGGAAGGTTAGCCACTGCATCCATGTTAATGGTAAACAAAATAGTCTGACAGCCCATTCGAGCCGCAGCCAAAGCAGCCTCGCATCCTGCGTGACCTGCACCTACTACTATTACGTCTACTTTTCCTGCACTATATTCCATCTTTTTACTTACCTACACAATATGAGCTAAACATTTTATCGATAGCTTCCATGTCGATATATCTACCTGTCAATTCGTTAAGAGCCTGAACTCCGCTACTTATCTCAGTATACAGAACATCCAGAGGAATTCCAGCATTTCCTGCAATAACTGCCCTGTCCAAATGAGCAATTGCCCTCTGAACTAGCTGCTTTTGTCTTTCATTAACCAAAATACCCTGACCCATAAGATCATCTTCTGTGGCACACTGCTTAAGGATAACATCCTGAAGCTTATCTAAACCCAGACCGTTCAAAGCACTAAGTGTAATAGATGTAAGCTGGGCTCCCTGAATATTGTTCAAAAGCTTAATGGCCTCTTCCTCGCCACACATGTCCACCTTGTTTGCAACAATCACCATGGGAGTATTTTCACCATACTTTTGACACATTTCCTGAGCCTCTTGTACCTGCTTATCCAAGTCACCACACATGTCGATCATGTATATAATCATATCTGCGGACTCCATCTTGGCATATGCTCTGTCGATACCAATCTTTTCAACTGGATCAAGACTATCCCCCTGTCTAAGACCTGCAGTATCTACAAATCTCACCATGTATCCGCCAAGGCTAATTGCCTCTTCAACTGTATCGCGAGTCGTACCTGGAATATCTGTAACGATGGCTCTCTCCTCGCCAAGCATTCTGTTAAGCAAAGAGGATTTACCAGCGTTTGGTCTACCACAAATAACTACCAACAAACCATCTCTAATCTTGCGACCAGAATCAAATGTGCCTGCCAATCTCTTAAGACCTTCTCTAACTGGCCCCAATTCTCTAGCCACGTTCTGTGGACCATAATCAAAGGAATCCAGTTCGTCGAAATCTGTAGAAAGGTCAATCTTAGCACATACATTAGCTAAGCTATCTGCCAACTGGCCAAGTTCCTTGGAAAGAGCACCTTCCATCTGCTGAATAGCAACCTTTGCTGCCTTGTCAGCCTTTGCGCCAATCAAATCCATGGTGGCCTCTGCTTCCAAAAGATCCATTTTGTTATTCATAAATGCTCTCTTGGTAAACTCTCCTGGCTCTGCTGGCAAAGCACCTGCGTTCAAAACAAGTTGCAAAACTCGTCTAGTTACCAACATACCTCCGTGGCAGTTAATCTCAACCACGTCTTCTCCTGTGTAAGTTCTGGGAGCCTGCATTTTGCTAACCAAAACCTTGTCCACAGTCTCGCCTGTAGCAGGGTCAACAATCTTACCATATGTAATTGTATTGGGAGCTTTTGACAAAAATCCCCCTGGGCAAACAAAAAGGCGGTCGCAAATAGCAAAAGCCTCGCAACCGCTTAGTTTGATTATACTTATTCCACTTGTTCCCAGCGATGTAGCAATCGCCGCAATTGTAGTGTTATGCATTATCTTACAGGTCTAATAACTACCTTTCTGTTAGGATCTTCTCCTACACTGTATGTCTCAACACCTCTGTAACCCTGCAAAGCGGAGTGAACAATACGACGCTCATTAGGATTCATAGGGTCAAGAGTGATTGGTCTTCTGTACTTTGCAACCTTATCTGCAGTTCTCTTAGCCAGACGAACGAGAGCAGCCTCTCTCTTAGCTCTGTAGTTCTCTGCATCAATGCTTACCTTATAGTACTTGTCTCTGTTCTTGTTAACAATGAGACCTACCAAGTACTGCAAAGAATCAAGTGTCTCGCCTCTTCTACCAATGAGAAGTCCGAGATCCTCACCCTGTACCTCAATGCTAATTGTGTTATCGCTAACCTCTGTTACGAGCTCAACCTCAAGGCCCATTGCCTCGCATACTGAAAGGATATACTCGCAAGCAAGCTCCTCTTCCTCAAGGAACTCATCTTCTTCTACTTCAACAGCTGCCTCTGCAACTGTCTCAACAACCTCAGACTCAGCAACTACTGCCTCAACTGCATCAGGTGTCTCCTTATCCAAAAGAGTTACGCGGATACGTGCATTCTTAATCTTGCCGAAAAGACCCTTAGAAGGCTCCTCCAAAACAACGTAATCTACCTGATCGCGATCTACACCCAAAAGGTTAAGAGCCTCCTGAAGTGCCTCCTCGATTGTCTTACCAAATGTCTCAACTGACTTAGTCATTCTTTTCCTCCTGGGAACTCTCTTCCTGCTTAGCGCGGTTCTGTTCCTCAATAATCTGCTTCTTAAGCTCAAGCTCCTGCTGACGAGCAATTTCTGCCTTTGCATCCTCTGCCTTTGCGTACTTCATAAGAACAAGCTGCAAACCTGTGGACACAACTGTAGATGTCATCCAGTAAATAGACAAACCTACGGGGAACTTAAATGCCAAAAGCAATGAAATAAGGGGCAAGTAAATAGACATGCAACCATTCATAGCCTGGTTCTGTCCCTCTGCCTGCTGGCCCTGAGTAGACTTCATGTTGATCTTGTTCATGAAGAAAGACAATGCTGCGGAAGCAATTGCCAAAATGAACAAAGGAAGGTAAATCTTCCACTGAGGACCAAATACAACGTCTGGATGCCAATCAGGAATTCTACCAAGGTTCATGCCGAACAAATCCATGTTAAACAAGTTGTTCTCAATACCGAACTCTGTGAAGAACTCTGCTGGAAGTGCATCCTTATGAAGCATAATTGTGATTTGATAGTAAGCTGTCTTAGTTGTTAACTCTAAGCCCTCTACTGCACCAGAAATCAATGTGCAAGCCTTCTCCAAAGCACCTGTAGACCAGTTAAATACATACTTAAGTGGACTACCAATAACCTGCCAGAGAATCATAATTACAGGAAGCTGAATAAACAAAGGTCCGCAACCACTCATTGGGTTGTAACCAATGCTATCGTAGAGCTTCTGCTGCTCTTCCTGCATTCTCTTCTGATCATTAGCATACTTCTTCTGAATGTGCTGCAACTGAGGATTAATCTTCTGCATCAAGATAGTAGACTTACATCTCTTGATTGTAAGAGGAATCATCAACAGCTGAACGATTACTGTGAAATAAACAATTGCCAATCCGTAATTCTGGAAGGCAATTGTGTTATACATCCACAGGAAAAAAGAGCCAATTGGCTTAATGATAAAATCAAACATATTTATCTCCTGTTATGTTGCTCAATAGACTATGGAACTGGATCGTATCCACCCTTACAAAAAGGATTGCATCGCAAAAGTCTCCATAATGCTAGAAAGCCCCCTTTGAGGGCTCCATGCTTTTGGATTGCTTCATATGCGTACTGAGAACACGTGGGAACGAATCTGCACGTGGGGTATCCCTTTAATTTAGACAGATGCTTCTGGTAAAACCTTATCATCCAAAGGAATAATTTCTTCACTTGTACTTTCCTTTTTAAATAGCTCTAGCTTGTTAAGTAGATACTTGAGTTCAGAATTGACCATATAGTAGTCAGGCTTAGGGTTGCAGGCGCGGGCTACAATTACCAAATCAATGCCGGTAATGAGCCCTGGTTCGAGTTGTGAGTAGTTTTCCCTGCTGAGACGCTTCGCCCTATTTCTCTCAACACTATTACCAAAATGCTTAACTTGACTAACCGCAAGTCTATTATAAGACAGGCGGTTGCGTCTTACGTATACTGTCAAATAACGGCCAGCCTTAAACTTGCCGTGTCTAAATGCTTTGACAATATCACTACCTCGTTTGAGAGAGACTGTATTGATCATCTGAATCCACTAAAAATCAGATCTAATTAGATTAGACCTTATGCAGAGAGAACCTTTCTGCCCTTTGCTCTTCTAGCCTTGAGAACCTTACGGCCGTTAGCTGTGCTCATTCTAAGACGGAAACCGTGCTTCTTGCTTCTGGATCTTGTGTTAGGATTAAATGTCATCTTCATATCTAAAAACCTCCAAGTTTTTTGCGCAAAATATAGTAAACCCTACGAGGGGCATACGGACGAATTATATTTGAATAGGGTATCTATGTCAACTACCATATTTAGTGTTAAATGTTCTTTGCTAACGCTAATTATTATTTGATTTTTAAAAATATGAACGACTAAATACAAATAAAGGACTTTAATTAACTACAATATCTTATTTATCAGTAAGTCACATTATTATCCAAAAATAATTTACATCTTCATTCATCATTATTGATTAGCTTAATTGATCATTAATTATTTGTCATTACCCTTTTCTATAGTAACAATTCTGTTGTAAAAAGGGCCATTTTTTGCTATTATAACTCTATATAATGTCCGGGCATTACTGCGCCCTTTTAGACATTTTTTAGAGGTATTTTTGGGGGTTATATGGCTAATTCTATAGACAACATTTGGGATAAAGTCTTAGAGACAATACAGCCTGAGGTTACAGACCTTACATATAGAACATGGATCAGTCCAATCATCCCATACAGCATGGATGAGGACCGCATGTACCTTATGGTAGAGCTTGAGTTTATTAAGAATACTTTGGAGTCCCGTTATTCCAATTTGATTTCTGCTGCTGTTAGCATTGTTACACAAAAGGATTATAAGATTTATTTCTTCGTTAAAGGTAACGAATCTTTTGTTATGGAACAAGAGCGCAAGCTTACAGACAGTAGCTCTATTAAATTTTCTTCACTTAACCCTAAATATACATTTGAGTCATTTGTTATTGGCGGTGGTAACCGTTTTGCTCATGCTGCATGTGCTGCTGTAGCTGAGAATCCTGCTGGTGCTTACAACCCCCTTTTCTTATATAGCCCTGCTGGTCTTGGTAAGACACACCTTTTGCACGCAATAGGTAACTACGTTCTCAATAACAACCCAGAGGCAAAGGTTCTCTACATTTCCTCTGAGAAATTTATGACTGAACTTATTAACTCAATCACAAATAAGACTACTGAAAAATTCAAGGAGAAGTACAGGACTATTGATTATCTCCTTATTGATGATATTCAGTTCTTGGAGAAAAAAGAAAGTACTCAGATTGAATTTTTCCACACATTCAACGCCCTTTATGAGGCAAACAAGCAGATAATCATCACCAGTGATAAGCCACCTAAGGGACTTATTTCTTTGGAGGAAAGACTTGTTTCTAGATTTGAAATGGGATTAATCACAGAGATTACTCCACCAGATTATGAAACTAGAATCGCAATCCTTAAGAAAAAGGCTAAGATTGGCGGAGTTAATATTGACGATAGTTCACTTGAGTACATTGCAGGTAAGTTTGTTTCTAATATTCGTGAGATTGAAGGAGCACTTAACAAGGTATCTGCTTACTCCAACATTACAGGCCAACCAATTACTAGAGAATTGACAGTAGAGGCACTTAGAGAATCCCTTCCTAATAATCCTAAGGTTATTACCATTAAGACTATTCAGGAAGCCGTTGCTAGATACTTTAATATTAAACCCTCTGTTTTCCTTTCCGAAAAGAGAACTAAGGACATTACATATCCAAGACAGATTGCCATGTATCTTTGTCGAGAATTAACAGATGCTTCTCTTAACAAGATTGGCGCTGCCTTTGGTAATAGAAACTATACAACTATTATTTACGCTTACGATAAGATCAAGGAAGATATTAATACTAAGATCACAGTCAAAGAAAAAATTGATGAGCTTATTCAAATCATCAGCGGAAACGTATAGTTACTGACATTTTCCATTGGATAAAGGGTTAATAAAATGTTTATAAATTTAGATACCAACATATCAAAAATTTACTGACATTTTTACTGACAGTTAATGTTGATAATTTTCATAGTTGAAAGCCTTGTAAATCAAGGGTTTCAGGGATTTACTGACATACTGACAGCCCCTACTACTACTACAATCATAATACTATTTGATTTTATAAAGGAGACACTCCATGATTTTCACATGTAACAGAAATAATTTGACAAACGCAATCAGCATTGCTCAGAAGGCAGTTGATCCTAGAACAACATACTCCATTCTTGAGGGTATCCTCTTTGTAGCAGAGGAGGGCAAGGTTGTTCTTACAGGTAATAACCTTGAGATGGGTATTAGAACAGAGTGTCCTGCAACTGTTAACGAAACAGGTTCTGTAGTTATTGATTCTAGAATTATTGGCGAAATCGTTAAGAAACTTCCAGAGGATACACTTACTATTTCTGTAACACCTGCATACGACATTACAATTGTTTCTGGTTCTGCAGAGTTTAAGATTAAAGGAAGAGATGCAGAAGGTTTCCCAGGACTTCCAGTTGTTGCAAATGGTGAAAAGATTGTTATTTCTCAGCAGGAAATGAAGGAGATTATTCGTCAGGTTATTTTCGCTGCTTCTACAGATGAAACAAAAAAGGTTCTTACAGGTATTCTTATTGAAACAGATGAGAACAATGTTGTTGTAGTTGCAATTGATGGTATTCGTATGGCTCTTCGTAGATCTGTAATGACACAGATGAACAGCAATTTCTCTTGCATTGTTCCTGCTAAGACAATGGGTGATATTGGTAAGATTCTTAGTGACGATGAGGGAGACCTTTCTATTACAGTAAGCAATAATCAAATTTTGTTCTCCGTACCTGGTACAGAAGTTGTTTCTAGAATTTTGGAAGGTAAGTACCTTAATTATAGAAATTTAGCAATGACAGATTACCAAACTAAGCTTGTTGTTAACACAGATCAGCTTCTTTCTTGTCTTGAGAGATCTGTTCTCCTTTATTCCGAATCTCGTAAGTACTCCATTAAGCTTGATATTAACAACGATATTTTGACAATTTCCGCTAACTCTGAGGGTGGTAAGATTAAGGACGAAATGCCTGTTAACATGGAAGGTAAGCCAATGACTATTTCCTTTAATCCTAGACTTTTCTACGAAATTGTTAGAGTTATCGAAGAGGACACAGTAGTACTTAATATTTGCACAGCTCTCGGACCATGTACAATTAAGCCTGTTTCTGGCGATAGCTTTGTATATACAATCGCTGCAGTTAGGGGCACAAACTAAGTGCAAATAAATAGTATTAAACTTTCTAATTTTAGAAATTATGAAAGTCTAGAATTTAATCCAGGTCCTGGCATTAATTATTTGCACGGACAAAATGGACAAGGAAAAACTAACATTTTAGAGGCTATTTATTATTGTTCTTCTCTTCGTTCCCACAGAACATCTAAGGATGTGGAAATGATTAGATCTGGATCTGATTATTTCTATATTGATATGATTTTCAGCAAAGATGGAAAAGAGAGTCAGATTCAAATAGTAAAGAAAAATCAAGAGAAAAAGGCTGTTAAAATTGATGGTTTATCTGCTAGAAAATCTGCAGATGTAATTGGAAGAATTAATACAGTTTTGTTTTCTCCAGAGGACCTTAAAATTGTAAAAGGTGCTCCTGCAGATAGACGTAAATTTATGGATTTTTTGCTTTGTCAAATAAGTCCAAAATATTACTCTGATTTGCAGATATACTCTAATTTGCTGGATCACAGAAACAGTATTCTTAAAGAAGTTAAGAACAGACCATCTATGGGACAGCTACTTGAGGATATTGAGATTCAGATGGCAGATTATGCATCTGGTATTGTTTCTAAGAGAATAGAATTTACTAAGCGAATTAATGATATTTGTTTAGTTAAGAGCCATGACCTTTCTGGCGGTGAAGAACAGATGAAATTCATCTACTGTCCAGATATTGCAATTAATGAAAACATTTCTATAGATGGTATTAAGGAGACTATTTTAAATAAATTTAGAGATAGTCGCAGAATAGATATTATCAAGGAGATGACTCATAAAGGCATACAGAGAGATGACTGGGACATTATGACTCAAAATGGATCTCTTAAGGCATATGGATCACAGGGACAACAGAGAACTGCAGTTTTAACTCTTAAGTTGGCAGAAATTGATATTTTTGAGCAAGTTAAGGGAGAGGCTCCAATTATTTTGTTGGATGATGTAATGAGTGAGTTAGACGGTAGTCGCCGTTTGGCAATAGGTAAAGTGGTAGATTCTAATCAGACATTTTTTACAGGCACTGACAAGAGCTTTTTTGAAATGGTTTCTGATAAGGTTAATTATTACCATATATCTAAGGGAAAGTTGGTGGACACAGAATGTTCTTGCACATAGGCAATGATATTATGATCCCTAAAAAGGATATAATTGCGATTTGTGACATGGATAATGTTACATCAACAAAAGATGGTGCTGAATTTTTCAATAGGATCGAAGAAGATAAGATTATTGATGATATGTCAGGACTGTTGCCCAAGGCATTTATCATTGTAAGTGATAAATATAATGGGTTTAAGATTTTTACAAGTAGTTTGAACACAAGTACGCTCAAAAAGCGATTAGAGATTAGGACTTATTAGTCGGAGGATTTTAAAATGGCAGAAGAACAGGTAAACAAGGGTTATTCCGAAGATCAAATTCAGGTATTAGAGGGCCTGGAAGGTGTTCGTAAGAGACCTGGTATGTACATCGGTAGCCAGGGATCAAGAGGTTTACACCACTTGGTATATGAGATTGCTGCAAACAGTATTGACGAAGCTTTGGCTGGTCGTTGTGACAAGATTGAAATCACAATTTTGCCTGGCAACATCATTAGGGTAGTAGATAACGGTGGTGGTATTCCTGTTGGTATTCACCCTAAGCTTGGTATCCCTACAGTTGAGGTTGTTCATACAGTTTTGCACGCAGGTGGTAAGTTCGGTTCTGGTGCATATAGCATCTCCGGCGGTCTTCATGGTGTAGGTGCATCTGTAGTAAACGCTCTTTCCGAGTATTTGGAAGTAGAGGTTTGCAAGGATGGTCATAGACATTGGCAGAGATATGAGAGAGGTAAGACAGTTTCTTCACTTAAGATTTTGGAGGAGACTGATAGAACTGGTACTCAGACAACATTTAAGCCAGATCCTGAAATTTTCGAAGTACTTGAGTTTGATTATGATTTGATGCTCATTAGATACAGAGAAATGGCTTTCCTTAATAAAGGAATTAGAATCATTTTAAGAGATGAGCGTAATCCTGAGAAAATTGTTGAGAATGATCTTTGCTATGAGGGTGGTATTAAGTCATTTGTAGAGTATTTAAGCAGAGACGAAAGTGCTGTTACAGATGTTATCTATGTAGAAGGCAGCAAGGGAACATCTTCTGTTGAGGTTGCTCTTAGATATAACAACACATATCACGAGACAATTTACAGCTATACAAACGATATTGCTAACACAGAAGGTGGTACTCACTTAACTGGTTTCAAGACAGCACTTACTAGAGTATTCAATGACTATGGTAAAAAGCATAACTTACTTAAGGATGGAGAAAAGCCTTTGTCTGGTGAAGATACTAGAGAAGGTATTGTTGCTATCGTAAGTGTTAAGATGCAGGATCCTCAGTTTGAAGGTCAGACTAAGACTAAGCTGGGTAACTCTGAAATCAAGACATTGGTTGAGGGTATTGTTTCTGAAAAACTTGAGGAGTTCATGGAAGAAAATCCTCAGATTGCTAAGACTTTGTTCGAAAAGTGCGCTTTGGCATCAAGAGCAAGAGAAGCTGCACGTAAGGCAAGAGAACTTACAAGACGTAAGACAGTATTTGAGAGCACAACTCTTCCTGGTAAGCTTACAGACTGCATTGAGAAGGATCCTAAGCTTTGTGAGATGTTTATCGTAGAGGGAGACTCTGCTGGTGGTTCTGCTAAGGGTGGTAGAGATCGTAAGACTCAGGCTATTTTGCCTCTTTGGGGTAAAATGCTTAATGTAGAGAAAACAAGAGACGATAAGGTATTCAGTAATGAAAAGCTTGCACCTGTTGTTATGGCTATTGGTGCTGGTGTAGGTAGTGAGTTTGATGTATCTAAGATTAGATATGATAGAATCATTATTATGGCTGATGCTGACGTTGACGGTTCTCATATTAGAATGTTGTTGCTTACATTCTTCTTTAGATATATGAGACCCCTTGTAGAGGAGGGACATGTATATTTGGCTATGCCTCCACTTTATAGAATTAGTAGAGATGATCCAAAGCTTAAGAATGTTTACTTCTATGCTCAAAACGATGAGGAGCTTGATGCAATCATCGATAGAGAAGGCTGGTCTCGTAAGGATGGTAAGACAATCATTCAGAGATATAAGGGTCTTGGTGAAATGAATGCAGAGCAACTTTGGGAGACAACTATGAATCCTGAGACTCGTTGCATGAGAAGAGTTCAGCTTGAGGACCTTTTAACAGCTGATGAAATTATTACAACCCTCATGGGTGAGAAGGTTGAGCCTCGTAAGGAATACATCAACGCTCACGCAAGAGAAGTTGAAGTATTAGATATTTAATGTTTCACGTGAAACATTAAATGTGAAACTAATTTGAGAAAGGACAATGTTTCACGTGAAACATTGAACTGTGAAAGTGGCAAAGATTATTGCAATCGCTAACCAAAAGGGTGGCGTAGGAAAAACAACTACATCTATTAATCTTAGTTCCTGTATTGCTTATTTGGGAAAGAAGGTTTTGTTAGTAGATATCGACGCTCAGGGCAACACAACAAGTGGTCTTGGAGTAGATAAGACTGGCTTAAAGAATTCTGTTTACGATGTCCTTATTAATGGAACTTCCATGAAGGATGTTGTAATTGAGACATGTCAGGAAAATCTTTATTTATGTCCTTCTAGCATCGAATTGGCAGGTGCAGAAATAGAATTAGTGTCTATGATGTCTCGTGAGACCATATTGAGAGAGGCAATTGCTGAAATTGAGGCTGATTATGACTATGTATTAATCGATTGTCCTCCATCTCTTGGATTGGTTACACTTAACGCCTTGACAGCATCTAACTCTGTTTTAGTACCAATTCAGTGTGAGTTCTATGCATTAGAGGGTTTGTCTCAGCTTATGAATACAATTTCTCTTGTACGTAAGAGACTTAATCGTAACTTGGCTGTAGATGGACTTGTTCTTACAATGTTTGATTCTAGAACAAACCTTTCTATTCAGATTGTAGAAGAGATTAAGAATCATTTTGGTGATAATGTATACGAAACACTGATTCCTAGAAATGTTAGACTCAGTGAGGCTCCTAGCTTTGGTATGCCAATTGTGATGTATGATGCAAAATGTACAGGTGCAAAGGCTTACATAGAGTTGGCCAAGGAAGTAATTAACAAGGAGAATTAAGATGGCAGTTAAGAGAGATCCAAGGCGCAGCCTCGGCAGAGGACTTGATGCACTTATTCCTACAAACGTAGAATCTGCAGTTGAGGCAGAGATTTTACCAGCAAAGAAGGCACCTGAATATAAGGATGGTGTTATTGAGCTTGATATTGACAAGGTTATGTCTAATAAGGCTCAGCCACGTAAATTCTTTGATGATAACAAAATCGTAGAATTAGCTGAGTCTATTAAGGAGCACGGTGTTATTCAGCCAATCATCGTTAAGAAAAACGGTGACAACTGGATGATCATCGCCGGTGAGCGTAGATGGAGAGCATCTAGAGTTGCTGGACTTAAGAAGATTCCTGCAATTATTAAGGATTATTCTGAGAGAGAGCTTATGGAGGTTTCTCTTATTGAGAATATTCAGAGAGAAGACCTTAACCCTATTGAAGAGGCTGAGGCTTACGAAAAGCTTATTGAAGAGTATAACTTTACTCAGGAGAATCTCGGTAAGAGTGTTGGTAAGGATAGATCCACTATTACAAACTCCTTGAGATTACTTAAATCTTCTGAAGAAGTTAGAGAAAAGCTCATTACAGGAGAACTTTCTACTGGACATGCTAGAGCAATTCTTGGTTTACAGGACAAGTCCAAGGAACCAGAACTTCTTAAGGCTATTCTTGGTGCACATCTCAGTGTAAGAGAGACAGAAAAATTAGTTAAAAAGTATAATACAGTTGAGGAGACACCTGCTCCAGTTGTTGATGAACAGGAAACAGCTGCAATTGCAGATCTTCAGGATCGTATGATTAAGCTTTTGGGTACTAAGGTTTCCCTTTCTTCTAACAAGGGTAAGGGAAAAGTTGTTATTGAGTTCTATAGCAACGAGGATTTAGATAGAATCCTTGAGGTGTTTGAGAGAGGACAGGGTAAATAAATGTCAGTAACCACATTGAGAATCGTTCTTATAATAATGTCCTTAATGTTAGCAGCTACTTTGGGCCTTTTGGTATGGCTCATTAGTCGTACTAGCAAGTTGGAAGCAAAATATAAGAAGTTCATGCGTAATAGCGAAGGTTTATCTAGTATTGAAGATGTTATCTTCAGAAATCTTGAGGAAATTGACTACCTTAAGAAGGAATATGTTATGGCAAACAACAGAATTATCGAATTGGATAATAGATCTGCCACAAATATTCAAAAGGTTTCTGTTAAGAGATATAATGTTTTTGAAGATGTTGGATCTGACCAGTCCTTCTCAGTAGTATTGTTGGATAGAAACAACGACGGTGTTTTGATTACAGGTTTGTATACAAGAGAAGGTACAACAACATTTGCTAAGCCTATTTCCAGCGGTTTGTGTCAGTATATGCTTTCCGCAGAAGAAAAGGACGTATTGGAGGATGCACTCAATGCAAAATATTAATACAGAGAAAAAGAGCCAAATTAGAACGCTCGTAGTTTATGGAATAATCCTTTTTATGGGTGCTTTAATTATTTTGGCAATGGCAATTGTTAGCCAGATTAAGGTTGACCAGTCAGAGAAGGATTATCAGGAGCAGATCAATAGCGTTATTGATAAGTATGCAACTCAGCAGGAAGAAGCAGGCGATACAATTGCTTCTTTGGAGGATAATCTTAAGGATATTCAGCAGTATTTAAATGAAAAGCAGCAGGCTTTGGATGATCTTAAGTTGGACAGCCAAGAAGCTCAGAACATGGTAAAGGCCACAATGGAGGAGCTTACAGCTCTTTCTAATTTGCTTGTTCTCTATATTAATGAAGATTATATAGATTGTCTTAAGCAGCTTGATACTGTTAAAGCTACATATGAAAACGCTATATACAGTGTTTTAGAGGATGCATGTAACCAGAAGCAGGCGGAGAAGCTTTACAACGAAGGTGTTAGGTTCTATGCTAATGGTAAGTATAAGATGGCACTTGAGAAGTTTGAGTCTGTAACAGATTACGTTTCTAGAGGAGATATTTATGATAGGTCCTTGTGCTTAATGCTTTTGGCTTGTGATGCAGCAGGTGAGAGTGAAGCATTCGAGAGACTTTGCTTGTTCATTGCAGAAGAAAAGTCAGAACTTCTTCTTGACGAAAAATTAGAGGAAATTGAGGATAAAATTCAGCAGGTTCTTGATAAGGCAGAAAATGCTGGAACAGAAACTCAACAGAATTAAAAAAGCATAATTGACAAACAAAAAAGGTTGTTGTACTATAGTGGGGCGGTTTTCGCGGAGGGATGGTCGAGTTGGCTTAAGGCACCGGTCTTGAAAATCGGCAAGGATTCACGTCCTTCGTGGGTTCGAATCCCACTTCCTCCGCCAACCTTTAATACATGGAGAAGTACCCAAGAGGCCGAAGGGGGCGGTTTGCTAAATCGTTAGGTCAGGTTACTGGCGCCGGGGTTCGAATCCCCGCTTCTCCGCCAAGACGATCCAAGAGGTCGTCTTTTTTTATGCTCTTGAGAACATATTGTGTCAATGGTATATTTTCCATAGGAGGCAGACATGGAATTTTTGAATTATTTTCGTCAGCAATTAAATAATCATTCAAGCATTCAGTCACAGGATGTAATTAAGCTTTGTTTCCAAGCTGTTTTTGGTGCTGAACATTTACTTAGTAATTTAGAGGGGGCTAGTAATTATTTCTATAAGGAATATGAGCTAACACCAGCAGAAAATGTTTCAGTATATGAGCCTATTTCTGACGACTTTTGCAGAGTGAATATAGCTGGATGGAAATATAGAAGACTTAATCCAGAATTTTTATTTAATATATTTGTTGCAAGTGTAATTCCGGTAGAAGATGGAGAAGCCATATTTTTAAAGCTTTTAGATGAAACTACAGAGTTAATTTCACAAGAAACCACTAATATATCTGCGGGAAAACATAAGTTATTTATACAAGACTACTTATCTCAGGGTATTAGAGCTGTACATCACAGTCAGGAATACAGAGATGGTGAAAAGCCAGCATATAGAATAGTAAATAGGAAGTATATGAAGCTTTTACCCATATTGGAGAAAATAGGGCAGAAGGATACAGGCTCATATGTAATTTCAATCGATGGCCCAGCAGCCTCTGGTAAATCCACATTATCTAAGCTTTTAGCAGATGCTTTGGGTGCTGGAGAAATTCACATGGATGACTTCTTCTTACCTCCTGAACTTCGAACAGGTCGCAGACTTTCTGAAGCGGGAGGAAATGTGCATTACGAAAGATTTATTGCACAGGTTTTGATGGATATTCATAAGGAAGAAGAGCTTATATACTCAGCCTTTGATTGCTCAAAAATGGCCATGGGTGGATCTGTTACAGTTAAGGCTAGCAAATATAGGATTGTAGAGGGCTCATATAGCAATCATCCGTTATTTGGAGAATATGCAGATTTAAAAATATTTATAGAAATAGATAAGAATTTGCAGAAAAATAGGATTCTAGATAGAAATGGACCCAAGATGTGGGAGCGATTCAATAATGAGTGGATTCCTATGGAGGATAAGTATTTCCATACATTTAGCATTCCAGATAAATCGGATATAAAAATACGATTATCTTAACAAACTCGTAATAATTTAATTGTTACATTTTAAGCCTTTTTTAGACTCTTTAGATAAAATAGTTAATATTTCGTCTAAGGAGTTTTTTGATG
Source organism: Clostridia bacterium (assembly GCA_017559445.1). GTDB lineage: Bacteria > Bacillota > Clostridia > RGIG7378 > RGIG7378 > RGIG7378. The sequence continues at coordinate 15,189 of JAFYSJ010000033.1, read as the reverse complement.
CAGTTTTTGAAGAAACCTTTTGCATGGGCCATTTTTTATGGAACTATTCTGACATTGTTCGCAACATTCCTTCAGGGTTTGGGAGCAAAATGTGCTTACAATTTGGACGGTGGCGGATCATCCACAATGGTTTTCAATGGAAAGCTGATTAATAAACCAACCACAGATGGTAGAAAAATTTCTGAAAGGAGCGTAAGTGACATTGTTTATATCGGATACTAATATTCCAAACAGAGCTAAGAAAAATTGTATTTCCTTTGCAGGTGTAACCTTATTTTGCATACTATTTAGCACAATTTATGAGATTAACAGCCATCAGGTATACTCTGGATTCATGGTTTTCCTGTTTTTGTTTCCACTCCTTTTAGGTGTTTTGCCATACGGACTTTTCTGGAAAATAAAGAAAATCCCCGCCATTGGCAGGGATGCTTCAAACTTATGGAATTCTGGAATTGCTACTTTAACACTTGGTAGCGCTATGCAAGGAGTTTTGGAAATCTATGGAACCACAAGTCCTTACATGATTATATTTTGGGTAGTAGGAATACTCTTCTTAATTCTTGGGGGTATTCGTTACTCGCTAAGTCTTACAAAGGCAGAGCTTACATAACCTTCGTATTCACCTGTTGTAATCTGGATCCAATCGCTACCGACGGAGAGAATAGTAATCTTGGTGTTATTGCCAAGTGTTGTTACGATAGTGCCAGAGGAAGATGCTGTTGCTCTAAGGTTTACAGTGGAACTATCATCGGAAAGCTTAATGTATCCATTCAATGAGCCAGTCAACTTAAGGAAAGAGGTCATAATATAACCAATTTCGCCCTGGTAAGAAACCTTCATCCACTGTCCTGCAATATCCAAAGGTTTAACTTCTGTGCCACTTGGAACTGCGCAGATAATATTGTCGCTATCTGTGGATGCTGAGTATCTCATGTTTACAGAGGAGCTTGCATCCTGCAAATCTACAACAACCTTAGTTGGAGCTGCAGTAGGAGTAGCAACTGGAGTTGGTGTTGGATTAGATGGAATAGGTGTAGATGTAGCTATAGGAGTAGCTGTTGGGGTTGCCGTGGGATTGTCATAGATATGAGGTCCCTGTCCCTTGTCAGAAAAAAGAACCACAAGAATAATTATTACAGTGATAAGTAAAATAATTACGCCAAAAATAAACAATCTCTGCTTACGATTAGATGTATCCATGGGGTCCCTCCAAGTATTCTCTAATATATAATATTACACATAAATATTATAACATCTATAAAAAGTACAGTAAATTGTGGATGATGCAAAAATCCTACAGGTATAGGTTTGACAGCTTGCACAACCACTAAATAAATATATTGTAAATAAACCACCCTTATGATATAATCCCATAGCTTGCGTAGGTTCACCTATGCAGCAGGTAATTTATTCCTTGCTCTGTCATAAGACAGGGCCGTATTAGTCCGGAAGGAGGTGCTACACATGCTTAACAAGTACGAAACAATTTTCATCGTTGATGCTACTCTTGCAGATGAGCAGATTCAGGCATTGGCTGAGAAGTTTAAGTCTCTTGTAGAGAGCTCTGCAACACTTGAGGGTATTGAGGATTGGGGCAAGAAGAAGCTTGCATACGCAATCAACTACAAGACCGAGGGCCAGTATTTCTTGGTTAACTACAGCGCAGACGCTGAGTTCCCTAAGGAGCTGGAGAGAAATCTCAAGATTACAGAGGGCGTTATTAAGTACATGACAGTAAGAAGAGCTGAGTAATGTACACGGTTTAATGGAGGAGACGAATGAACAAGGTTTTTTTGATGGGTCGTCTTGTTAGAGACCCCGAGCTTAGAATGACAGCAACTGGTACTCCTGTTTGCTCTTTCAGCCTCGCTGTTGACAGAAGCTTTGCTAGACAGGGAGAAGAGCGTAAGGCCGACTTCTTTAATATCGTCGCCTGGAGAAACCAAGCAGAGTTCTGTAAGAAGTATTTGACCAAGGGTACTAAGATCATCGTTATCGGTTCTATCCAGAACAGATCTTGGGACGATCAGAATGGTCAGAAACATTACGCCACAGATATCATTGCTGAGGAGATTAACTTCGCTGAGAGCAAGAGATCTGATAACTACACTCAGAACTCACCCGCAATGTCAGCTCCAATCGCAACACCAGATAGCGGTTCAGGATTCTACCCTATCGATGACGATTCTGACATGCCATTCTAACAACACATTAGTAGCATGAAAGGAGGCATTTAACATGTCTATGAACAGAAAGCCCGCTGGCGGTTTTGACGCTAAGGGACCAATGAGACCTAGAAGACCTCGTAAGAAGGTTTGCGCATTCTGTGCAGAGAAGGTTGAGGTTATTGATTACAAGGACGTAAACCGTCTTCGCAAGTATGTATCTGAGAGAGGAAAGATCCTCCCCAGAAGAGTAACAGGCTGCTGCGCTAAGCACCAGAGAGAGGTTACTACAGCAATCAAGAGAGCACGTCAGATTGCACTCTTGCCATATGAGGTACAGTAATCAATTTTAAATTGATAACCAGAGCGAATCACTTCGGTGGTTCGCTCTTTTTATGTTTAATATTTTATAAAGCCGATTCATATACTTTTTTATAAAATATGGGAGTAGACTATGCAGCAAAAGGAAATGGTTCACAAACTAACCTGCGAAGGTCGCAAAACATTGACCTTGGAAGGATTAATAGATGTGGCCATGTATGATGAAAAGGAAATTCAAGCTCGTACGAACAAAGGGGTCCTTAGCATAAAGGGCACTTCCCTTAACATTGAACGACTTGACAAAGATGAGCACGTGTTAGTTTTGTCTGGTACCATTGATTCCATGGTGTATAAGCACGCAGTGGATGGCGAAAACTCATTTTGGAAGAGGCTATTTAGATAATGTTGTGGCAGCAGGGTATAGTTTATCTGTTTATATCCTTTGTGCTTGGAGTTTTGGGTGGCTTTATATTAAGTTTCTTAGGTAGTGTGTCTAGGCATTTGCCTGGTTTCTTAATATTTCGTTGGATTCGAGATTTCTGCTTTTGCATAGTATCGGCTATTTTGCTTCTCTTCCTAATGCACCAGTATGATTCTGGACGATTTAGGTTAAGCCCCTGCCTAGTTTATGTGTTAGGCTTGCAACAATATTCATATTGGGTGGCCCCTTCTGTGGACAATACAATAAATATGTTCTTCACGGCCGTTTCAAAATTTGTTATCATAGTTAAATCAAGATGGCGTAGGAGGCGAACTCGTGAAGATAGGCGTAGGCACAAAGCGTAATCTAGGACTTATTTTTGCTTTAGTCCTTGTTTTGTGTTGTATCCTTTTGGCCAGCGTATATCTTGTGGATTCTGTTAATACAGCTATGGACGCCAGGGATGAGTACAATCAAGCTCAGCTTGAACTTACAGCAGCTAGACAGAATAAGCAGGAGTTGCAGGTTCTTATCGACATGTACAGGGAAGACCCCAACGCCTTCATGGAGTATGTTGCACGTAAGAGCGGATACATTAAGGACGGAGAGGTTATTTTTGATCTAAATGGCAAATAAGCGCAAATCTCGTAGTTTCATAGTAGTGAGAGAGAGTAATACAGGTGTGGGCAAGGGTTTGTCCATGGCAATTTATTGTGCTGCCATTATTATTTTCCCTTTGTTAGCTGCCTTCTTATCCCAGACTTTGCATAACGGTAGTTTTTCCTACACATTGGATTGGCTCCGTGCGAACCCAACGGTATTCTTAGTTAACTCCTTTATTTTCTCCGGAATGCTGATTGTTGCTGTATCTGCATCTGGCAACTTAAATATTGGTACTGCAATTTTCACAGGAGTCACTTTCTTGTTGACTTATATAAGTTATTTCAAAATTAGAATAGTGGACGAGCCCTTGCAGGTGTGGGATTTCACATCTCCTAGGGAACTTGTAGCGCTTTTACCTTCAATTATTAAGGCAAAGAGTCTAGTTTTGGTTGTGCTCTGTATTGCAATTTGCGCAATCTTGATTGTGACCATACCCATGACACGCCTTTACAAAATTAAGCCAATTAATAGAGTTTGCGCCTTCATCGCAGGTTTGTTGGTTGTGCTTATGGGTTGTTTCCCATCTTTGCCCGTTGTTGGAAATGTTATGACCAGCATGGGTGTAGACCACAGCATTACCAGTCAGGATTTGCGCTGTGAAAAGAACGGTTTTATCTTGAGCTTTTTCATGGGATGTCAGGATGCTTTTGTAGAAATCCCTGGAAAATACACAGAATCTAGAATTGATGCCATGGCAACTCAGATTAAGCAGTTGACTGGCCAGGACGAAAACAAAGATGTTCCAGATGATGCCCCTCATATGGTTATGGTAGTTAACCAGAACTTCTGGGATCCAAGCGTTCTTAAGAAATACGAAATATCTGAGAATCCATTGAAGTGCTATTCCCAGTTTAAGCAAGAGGGATATGTCAAAAATATCGTTTCCCCTGTTAATGGCACCAAGGTTTGCAACTTGGAATACGAGCTTTTGACAGGCCTTTCCATGGAATTCTTACCAACAGGTACATCAGCATACACACAGTACATGTCACCCTACGTGCCTACAATTGTAGATATGTTCAAGGATTACGGATACAAAACAGTTGCAATTTCTGCAGAAAAGTCCTCTGTTTGGAATAGGGACTCTGTATACCAGGACATGGGAATCGACTTGTTTATTTCTGCCGAGGACTTCCCCCAGGAGGCCCAGCGCATTGGTGGCGTTATTTCTGACGATGCCATGGCAGACATGATTCTTCAGATTTTGGAGGATGCAGAAGAGCCAACATTTATTTTTGTAGTTACTGCAGAGAACACAATTCCTTATTCAAAAAACAAGTACGATGATAATCCATATGTAACCTTGAACATTCAGGTTGGCTGGGCAGATGCCTTTAACACATATCTTATGGGCTTGGAACATGCAGACCAGATGTTGGAAAAGCTTACAGATGGAATGGAAAACCTAGATTATCCAACCAAGATGTGCTTCATGGGTAGCAGACTACCTTCCTTCGACGGTTTCTATGGTCTTTACTATCACGGAGGTCTCGTATCAGGTTCACACTCTTACCAGTGGACCATGGAGGAGACTTTGCTTATGAATACTGTTCCCGTGGTTATCTGGGGTAACGAAACATACGAGGAAATTGAAGAAATCAAAGATGAAGAGGGAAATATTATTTCCTCAAACACAATAATTCATTTGGATACAGCCGAGTTCATGTGCTCTACAGATACAATTAGCTCATGGCTTTTGCCTGAAATTATGTTCGATTGGGCAAAGCTTCCAATGTATGGTATGTACAAGCAAATCTGGCGTAGAGGAGAGGTGCTCTCGGTTATTTACGACGGTATTGTTGTGGATGATGAGGGTAAGGCCTTTAGAGAAACACCGGAATATTTGGAGGCAAGTATCGAATCATACAGAATTTTGAATTACGATGCCATTTTCGGCTACAGATATGTTAAGAGATATCTGTACGAAATCCCATAATATACTATTCATAATTGCAAAATAATGATAAAATCAAAACAAGTGTACTCAGCACTTGTTTTTTGTTGTGCATTTAACTAGATTAAGGCAGGTTTTTAGTATGGAAAAGCTTATTATTCAGGGACCCAGCTCATTGGCAGGTAACGTTTTCGTTGGCGGATTTAAGAATGCAGCTGTGGCAGTGCTTCCTGCAACTATTATTCAGGCAGGCGTATACAACCTGGAGAATATTCCTGACATTACAGATATCGATTGCATCGAGACTATTTTTACAAAAAAAGGTATGGAGTGGAAGCACCACTCTAACAATACAGTTACTATTGATACACGCGCATTGGCAACGCATGATTTCACAGATGATGAGATGTCTAACATTCGCGCATCCATTTATTTTGCAGGCGCACTCCTTTCCAGATTTGGTAAGGCAGTTGTTGCACTTCCCGGAGGATGCAACTTTGGTGAGAGACCAATCGACTTGCACATCAAGGGCTTTGAGGCTTTGGGTGCAGTAGTTCGTCAGGAGTATGGTAAGCTTTTTGTTGAAGCACCTAACGGACTTAAGGGTGCATCCATTTACTTGGATACAGTTAGCGTAGGCGCTACAGTTAATATTATGCTTGCTGCTGTTAGAGCAACAGGTAGCACAACTATCGAAAATGCTGCTAAGGAGCCACATATTGTTGACCTTGCCAACTTCCTTAACAACATGGGCGCTAAGATTAGAGGCGCAGGTACAGACGTTATTAAGATTACTGGCGTTAGCGAGCTTAAGGGCCATACATCTTATACAATTATTCAGGACATGATTGAGGCAGGCACATTTATGATTGCTGCAGCCGCAACTCGTGGTAATGTTTTCATTCGCAACGTTATTCCTAAGCACATGGAGTCTTTGACAGCTAAGCTTGAGGAAATGGGCGTTGGCATTGACACAGGCGATGACTACATTCACGTTTTCCCCAAGGAGTGGCCTCTCGGTAGAGCTGTTATTAAGACTATGCCTTACCCGGGCTTCCCCACAGACCTTCACCCTCAGATGGCAACATTGCTTACACAGGCACAGGGTGATAGCACAATTAAGGAAACAGTTTGGCTCACTAGATTCCAGTACGCCAATGAGCTTAACAGAATGGGAGCAAACATCGACGTAAACTGCCCAGTTGCTGTTATTCATGGTGGCGAGGGACTTACGGGTGCACCAGTTAGTGCAAGCGACCTTAGAGCTGGCGCTGCTTTGGTTATTGCAGGCCTTTGCGCACAGGGCACAACAGCTATCTCTGGCGTAAAGTACATCGACAGAGGATACGAGAACTTGGTAGACAAGTTCAAGCACCTTGGTGCAGATATCGAAAGAGTAGACGATTAATAAATAGAGGAAATACTAATGACAGAATTATGCAGTCTATATAGTGGTAGCAGTGGCAACTGCATCTATGTGGGAAATGATGATTCTGCCATTCTCATAGATGCGGGTGTCAGTGGCAGCCGCATTCTTAATGCCTTGGAACAGGCAGGCAAAGATGCCTCAAAGCTTAAGGCAATCTTTGTTTCACACGAGCATGGTGATCACGTTAAAGGTGTTGGTATCATAAGTCGCAAGCTTGGTATACCGATTTATGCCAATAGACTTACTTGGCTTCACATGAGACCCCAGATTGGAAAGATTGCACCTGAGATGCAAATGCCCATTGAGGACGACGGCCACACAGTACATATAGGTTCTCTGGAGATTCAGGCATTCTCCACACCTCACGACTCCGCAGATCCACAGTTTTATTCAGTATACGACAGGGACAACAAGGTGACAGTTTGTACCGATATTGGAAATGTGAGTGAGTCCTTGTACGAAAAAATCAAGGGATCTAATGCAGTTTTACTTGAATCCAACCATGATGTTGGCATGTTGCAGTGTGGACCATACCCATACTATCTTAAGCAGCGAATCATCAGCGACCACGGACATCTTTCTAATGACGATGCGGCCGCCAATGTTTTGAGACTTACACAGGATGGCACTAAGCACTTTATTTTGGGCCATTTGTCTAAAGAAAATAATTACCCCGACATTGCTAGAATGACAGCTGAGACAGTGCTCAAAAATGGCGGAGTCGATGTAAATAAGGATATTTCCTTGGAGGTCGCCTCCAGAGAAGGCCCAGGAAGGACGGTATGTATTCCATATGCAAACAATTGAAATAATTGCCGTGGGCTCCATGAAGGAAAAGTATTATAGCGAAGGTGTGCAGGAGTTTCGCAAGAGAGCGTCCGCATTTTGCAATCTCCAGATTAAGGAGCTTCCGGACGAAAAGATTCCTTCCAATCCAACTCCCGGAGAAGTTAAGAAAATCATGGAAACGGAGGCAGCCAAGATTTTGGCAGCTATTCCCAATGGCGCATACGTAATCGCTCTAGACGTAAAGGGCAAGCCAATTTCCAGTGAAGGTTTGGCAGAAAAGCTTACAAACTTGGCAAATAGAGGTTTTTCTAAGGTTGCTTTTGTTATTGGGGGCTCCCTTGGTATTCACAAATCCGTTTTGGATAGAGCAAACGAAGCCATTTCCATGTCCCAGATGACATTTACACATCAGATGGCCAGAATGATTCTGGTCGAGCAAATCTATAGGGCGGAGACGATTATTAACCACCGTCCATATCACAGGTAATCATGATTAGAATCAGTCAGGTAAAACTTAAGCCAGGTCACTCCCAGCACAGAATGGAAGCTGCTGTTAGGAGTATTTTGCGCTTGCCTAAGGATGCACCTGTGACTGTTTCAATTGTTAGACGTAGCATCGACGCAAGAGAAGGTATCTTCTATTGCTATACAGTAGATGTGGAGGTTCCTGATGAGGATCAGATTCAGACCAATAACAGAGTAACTAAGGTAACTCCCGTGGAGTACAAGTTCCCTGTGGAAAATATTCCAGATGGACCAAGGCCAATTGTTATAGGTTTTGGACCTGCGGGTATTTTCGCAGCACTGGTTATGGCAAAGCAGGGTATGAAGCCCATCGTAATTGAGCAGGGCGCTGATATGGAAACTCGCACCCAGCAGGTAATGGATTTTTGGCACACAGGAAACCTTAATCCAATGTCAAATGTACAGTTTGGCGAAGGTGGTGCAGGAGCTTTTTCAGACGGAAAGCTTAACACAAACACCAAGGACGCCACAGGTCGTAACAAGTTTGTGTTGGAGACATTGGTTGAGTTCGGCGCATCCCCTGACATTTTGATTGACGCTATGCCCCATGTAGGAACTGACAAATTACGACAGATCGTTCCTCAAATTCGTAATCTCATTGAAAAATTAGGCGGAGAGATTCATTTCAACGAAAAGATGCTCCAGCTTAGCATAGAAAATGGATATGTAACAGGCGTAAAGACATCTAAAGCATATTACGAAACAGATGCAGTTGTCTTGGCCATTGGTCATAGCGCTAGAGATACATACTACACACTGTACGATCAGGGCGTAACCATGACTGCTAAGCCTTTTGCCTGCGGACTTAGAATCCAGCATCCACAGACACAGATTAACAAGGCTTTGTATGGACAGGAAAAACCAGAAATCGTTGGTCCCGCTCCGTATAAGCTTACATACAACACGCCAGAGGGTCGTGGAGTATATAGTTTCTGTATGTGCCCAGGCGGATACGTGGTTAACTCATCTTCCGAATCAGGTAGATTGTGTGTTAACGGCATGAGTTACAGTCAGAGAGATGGCGAAAATGCTAACAGTGCAATAGTTGTTTCAGTAAGGCCAGAGGATTATGAGGGAGATGGTCCTTTAGCAGGTATCGAGTTCCAGCGTAAAATGGAGCAAAAGGCATATGAGGTTGCAGAAGGAGACATTCCAACTCAGACCTTTGGGGACTACAAGCAGTCTAAGGAAACCAAAAAACTTGGACAAGTTAACCCGGCCTTTAGGGGAACATGGAAATTTGCCAATTTGAGGGGTATTTTGCCAGGACACCTCGAAAAAGATATTATTAATGCAGTAACTTATTTTGGTTCCCACAGAATCAAGGGCTTTGATAGACCAGATGCCATTTTGGCAGGCGTGGAGGCCAGAACAAGCTCGCCAGTTCGTATTGATAGGGACAGTAATGGACAGGCAGTAAATATTAAGGGCCTTTTCCCAACGGGAGAAGGAGCGGGATATGCAGGAGGAATTACCTCTGCAGCAATGGACGGAATTAAGGCCGCAGAGTATGTGGCATTAGCAAGAAAGGGATTAGACAATGAAGTTATCCATGATTAGAAGGTTTATTCGTTACTATAGACCACATATGAAGTTGTTCTCCATCGACATGATCTGTGCGCTTATCGTATCAATCATCGATTTGGTTTACCCTTCTGTGGCAGAAAAAATTATTGATAGCTGTGAGGGACTTGCAGAGGGCACAGGCGCATTGACTGCAGAAAGCATTCTCAAGACAATCCTTCTCTTGGGCGGACTCTTATTACTTATATATGTAGTAAAGATGTTCTGTAACATGTTCATCGCATACCAGGGCCACGTTATCGGTACAAGAATGCAGGGCGCAATGCGTCATGATGTTTTCCATCACCTGCAGAAGTTGCCACTTAAGTACTACGACGACAACGAGACAGGTACAATTATGTCCAAGGTTTACAACGACCTCTTCGACGTATCTGAGCTAGCCCACCATGCACCCGAGAACTTCTTCTTGGCTGGCATTATGATGATCGGTTCTTTCATCATTTTAGTTCAGAAGTGTTGGCAGCTTACTTTGATCATCTTTGCATTTGTTCCGATTATTGTTATCTTTGCCCTCATTATGCGTAAGCGTATGCACGATGCATTTTCCAGCTGCCGCAAAAAGACTGCTGAAATGAACGCTGACATTAACAATTCTGTTAGCGGCATCAGAGTTTCCCGTGCTTACACAACAAGAGATCACGAGCTTTCTAAGTTCGACAATATCAACGGCCAGTTTGTTGAGGCATCTTCCTATAGATATAAGTCCATGGGCCAGTTCCATTCCGGTATGACTTTCCTTATGGACTTGCTTTACCTTATGGCAATTGTTGGTGGCGGTATCTTCCTTTATAAGGGTGTAATTACAATTGGTGCCTTCACTGCATTCTTGCTTTACATCCACAGCTTCCTTAGACCTATCAACATGTTGGTTGGTCTCTTTGAGCAGGTACAGGAAGGATCCACAGGATTTGAGCGTTTCTTGAACCTTATGGATGAGCCCGAAGAAAAAGACGAGCCTGATGCAGTTGATGTTGGTAAGGTAAACGGCACAATTAGATTCGAGGATGTTTGTTTCGACTACAGAGATCAGGAAACTATCGGTGACGACAAGCTTTTGATACATAACCTTAATATTGAAATTGATGCAGGCAAAACTGTTGCTTTGGTTGGCCCCTCTGGTGGCGGCAAAACAACTCTTTGTCACTTGATTCCACGATTCTACGAAATTAGCGGTGGACGTATTTTGATTGATGACATGGATATAAAGGGCATGACAAGAGACTCCCTCCGTGCAAACATCGGTATTGTTGCACAGGACGTTTTCCTCTTTAATGGCACAATCCGTGAGAATATCGCTTACGGTAACTTCAATGCTTCCCAGGAAGAAATTGAGGAGGCAGCACGCAGAGCAAATATCCATGATTATGTTATGACATTACCAGATGGATATGACACAAATGTTGGCGAGAGAGGCGTTAAGCTCAGTGGCGGACAGAAGCAGAGAATTTCCATTGCTCGAGCATTCCTTAAGAATCCCCCAATCCTTATTTTGGACGAGGCCACATCTGCTTTGGATAATGCAACAGAAATGCAGATACAGTCTTCCTTGGAGGAGCTTGGTAAGGGCAGAACTGAGATTATCGTAGCCCACAGACTTTCCACAGTTAAGAAAGCCGACGAAATCATCGTTATCGACGAGAGAGGCGTTGCAGAGAGAGGCAACCACGAGGAGCTTATGGCACAGGACGGCATCTACGCCGGTCTCTATAGATACCAGTTTAGGGAGGAATAAAAATGAACGTTAAAGAAATGTTGCACCACGTTGACCACACCTTGTTGGCACAGACAGCTACATGGGAGCAGATTAAGGCTATCATTGACGATGGAATTAAGTATGAGACAGCATCTGTATGTATTCCACCTTCATTTGTAAGACAGGCTGCAGACTATGCCCAGGGCAGAGTTAAGATCTGCACAGTTATTGGTTTCCCCAATGGTTACAACACAACACCTATTAAGGCATTTGAGACATCCGAGGCACTTCAGAATGGTGCAGACGAAATCGACATGGTTATTAACTTGGGTTGGGTAAAGGAAGGCCTTTGGAAGGATGTTGAGAGGGAAATAGCATCTCTCAAGCAGCTTTGCGGCGACAGAGTTCTTAAGGTTATAATTGAAACATGCCTTTTGACAGACGAAGAAAAGATTCGTATGTGTGAAATCGTAACAGAGGCTGGTGCAGACTACATTAAGACATCCACAGGCTTTTCCACAAGTGGAGCTACACCTCATGATATCGAGATTTTTGCAAAGCACGTAGGTCCTAAGGTTAAGATTAAGGCAGCTGGTGGCATTTCATCTCTCGAAGATGGCCAGATGTTCTTAGATATGGGCGCAGATCGCCTTGGAACAAGCAAAATCGTAAAGATTGTTAAGGAGCAGCAATAAACAGAGGCTCAAAAACGGGCATAAAAGCTGTTTAAGCTAGATTTTAATCAGGAAACTCGCGACATGTCTTTTGGCAAATGTGGTCTAGGACCTAAAAATTTGCCCTTAGAAGGCGAATTCTTGAAAAACACATCCTTTGATGGTATAATTTGTATACATGCGCAGGCTGTTGCGGCAGTCTGCGCTTTTTTTAGGATAGTAGCAACCCGCTAGAGTTTAATTAGAGAGGATTTATATGGAATATATCGAGAAGGTTGGCAACATTATTCCCATAGAAATTGAGACCGAGATGAAGAAGTCCTTTATCGAGTACGCCATGAGCGTAATTATTGATAGAGCTCTTCCTGACGTTCGTGATGGTATGAAGCCTGTTCACAGACGTATCTTGTACTCCATGTTGGATATGGGTTTCACACCTGACAAGGCATACCGTAAGTGTATGGCTACAGTAGGTAACGTACAAGGTAAGTATCACCCCCACGGTGACGCAGCTATTTACGACAGTTTGGTTCGTATGGGCCAGGATTTCTCTATGAGATATCCCTTGGTAGATGGACAGGGTAACTTCGGTTCTAGAGACGGTGACCCGCCAGCTGCTGCTCGATACACTGAGGCTAGACTTGCTAAAATCTCCCTTGAGCTTATGGGAGATATTAAGAAGGATACTGTAGACTTCCGTCCTAACTATGATGAGCACGAAATGGAACCTTCTGTATTCCCAGCTAGATTCCCCAACCTTTTGGTTAACGGTACTAATGGTATTGCCGTAGGTATGGCATCTAACATTCCTCCTCACAACTTGGGCGAGGTTATTGACGGTATCCGTATGTTGTTGGAGAATCCTGAGTGCTCCACAGATGAGCTTATGACAGTTATTAAGGGACCTGACTTCCCAACAGGAGCAAACATCCTCGGTAAGATGGGTATCCGCGAGGCATATCGCACAGGCCACGGTAAGATGATCGTTCGTTCTGAGTGTGAGATTGAGCAGCACGCTAATGGCAAGTCCTCCATTATGGTTAGCGAACTTCCTTACGGCGTTAACAAGGCTCGTCTTATTGGACGTATTGCAGAACTTGCTAAGGAAAAGAGCATTGAGGGTATTACAAATATTCTTGACGAGTCTGACCGTGAGCATGAGGTTCGCATCAATATCGAGCTTCGTAGAGATGCTAACCCACAGGTTATTCTTAACCAGCTTTATAAGCATACAGATTTGCAGGTTTCCTTTAGTGCTAACATGCTTGCTATCGTTCCAGCAGAGGGCGGTAAGCTTGAGCCTAAGGTTTTGAATATTAAGCAGCTTCTCGAGTACTACGTTGAGCATCAGAGAGATGTTATTCGACGTAGAACTCAGTACGAGTTGGACAAGGCATTGGCTAGAGCCTACATTTTGGAGGGTTATATGCTTGCAGTTGATAACCTTGATGAGGTTATTCGCATTATCCGTGGATCCAAGAACGTACCAGAGGCTAAGGCAAACTTGATTGAGAGATTTGGTTTCTCCGACGTACAGGCACAGCATATTGTTGATATGACTTTGGGTCGTTTGACAAACCTTGAGGTTGACTCCATTCGTCGCGAGTATGCAGAGCTCCAGGAAACAATTGCTAGACTTAGAGGCATTTTGGCTGACATTACTAAGGTTGAGCAGATTATCCTGGATGAGCTTGAGGTTATCCGCAAGAAGTTTGGTGATGCTCGTCGCACCAAGATTGTTCCTTACGAGGGCGAGATTGACATTGATGATTTGATCAACGAAGAGGCTGTTGTAGTAACAATGTCCAACGCAGGTTACGTTAAGAGACTTCCTACAGACACATACAGAGCTCAGCGTCGTGGTGGTAAGGGCGTTGCCGGTATGACAACTAAAGAAAATGACTTTGTTAAGGATATTATGGTTTGCTCTAGCCACGATATGTTGTTGTTCTTCACAACTAGAGGTCGTGTATTTAAGCTTAAGGCTTACCAGATTCCAGAGGGTAGCCGTCAGGCAAAGGGTATGGCTATTGTTAACCTTCTTCAGCTTGAGGGTGGAGAAACAGTTACAGCAGTACTCAACTTGCCAGAGGAATTCAGTGATGATATGTACCTTACATTGGTAACAAAGCAGGGTATCATTAAGAAGACTCCTATGTCAGAGTATTCTAACATTCGTAAGAGTGGTCTTTTGGCTATTGCTCTTAGAGATGAGGACTCTCTTGTTGGCGTTGCAGTTAATGGTGGCGAGTGCGACATTATTATTACAACTAAGAACGGCCAGTGTATCAGATTCGATAACGGTGACGTTAGACCTATCGGACGTGTATCTCAGGGCGTAAGAGGTATTCTCCTTGAGGAAGGCGATAGCGTAATTTCCATGAATGTTGTAACTTCCGATGACCAGAAGATGCTTGTTGTAACAGAGAAGGGATTCGGCAAGAGAGTTCCAGTATCTGAGTACAGAGTTCAGACACGTGGTGGTAAGGGTGTTACTACTGGAGATCTTAGAGATAAGACAGGTCTCTTAGCAGGTGCTGTACTTGTTGGTGAGGATGATGACGTAATGCTCATCTGTGACGATGGTACAATTATCCGTATGGCTGCATCTGATATTAATGTATATAAGAGAGCAGCTTTGGGTGTTTCTGTTATGAGAGTTGGCGACGACGCAAACATTGTAGGCGTTGCTAGAGCAGATAAGGAGCCTGATGAAGAACTTCCTGGAGAAGGAAATTCTAGCGAAGAAACACAGGTTCAGGAGCCTTCTGAGACTACTGAAGAATAGATGTAGTGTTTGAAATATAACCACTAACACAAAAGTATTAAATGGCCGGAAAGCCTTGAAAACAGGGCGTTTCGGCCTTTTAAATTTCTTAAAAAATTTTTTAAAAAAGGTGTTGACAGAGGTATTTCAGGGTGGTATTATATGCAAGCTGTCGCGAGCGAACGGTAACGAACGCCTGAGACAAGCGGTTGAAACTTGAAAAATAAACAGTGCAAAACAAGAACTTTTATTAAACTGAAAGTG
>JAFYSJ010000032.1 GCA_017559445.1 Clostridia bacterium | reverse complement strand
TGCCTGTTTGCTATGCCTCAAAAACGTGTTTTCCAGCAGTTTTTGCCTCATTATACACCATTTTTGAGCCAAAATTTTGATTTTTAAAGAACTTTTATACTTCGACCTTATCTCATCTTGCGTTTAGTTTTTCATTTAAGGGACTGGGGCTAAAGAAAACACTCGCCAGATGACGAGTGTTTGATGCTATATATTTTTAATTGTAAATAGTAGTTTTACAGCTCCGAACATTTTGTGATTCAGGAGCCACAGGAGCAACTTGTGACTGCTAGATAAGGAACCGTAGTACTTGTTCTGAGCATAATCTGGGAAGTTTGCCTTCATATATTCATCAAAGGACTTAAGCAAATCAGCCTTAGGGTCAATGCGGGCAACTCTGCAGGAAGCAACCAAGAGAACGTGGCTTACAGCTAACTGACATAATTCATCATGGTACTTTTCGAATAAGCCATTTTCTCTGTACCATGTGACAAAATCGTCAAAGGCCCAGATAATCTCCTGATTTCTAGATAGGTTTCCAGAGTTCATAATGGAACCAGGTCTCTGCAAATACATGTAGAGCATGTCTTCAATGGTGTAAATGGACTTTGCCAAGGCAAAAAGCTTAGTACTTGTACGAATGTCCTCGTACCAAACTCTGCTGGGGTATCTAACGCCAGAATCCATAAACAAACTTCTCTTCCAAACTCTGCAAACTGCACTTGGCATAGAGAGGAGGAAATTGGGATTGTCAGATAATGAGAATGGTGCCTCTGTCTCGAAAGCGTTTGCCTTCATGGGAGTCAGGTGGCCCTCGCCATCGTCGGAGTAAATGTTAAACGCAATAATATCTGCCTGACTTTTTTCTACAGCCTTGCGGAGAATTGTCATTGCATCTGCAGTGATTGTGTCATCGCTATCCACAAAGAACATGTACTCGCCATTTGCAACTTCAAGACCAGTGTTTCTTGCGCCACCTAAGCCCTTGTTTTCCTGATGAATAGTTCTAATAAGGTCAGGGTATTGCTGAGAATACTTGTCGCAAATTGCAGGGGACACGCCATCTGTGGAACCATCGTCAACCAGAATAATCTCACAGTCGGAGCAATCGTTTGCAAGCACGGATGCTAAGCACTTATCTATGTAGTCAGATACGTTGTATACGGGAATAACAATACTAAAACGCATAAATTCTCCTAATTACATATTTTCTTTGATCCACTGGCATACTGCAGCGGAGGCAGTGCCGTTTTCAATAAGGCCCATGGTGTCTGCCCATGCATTCAATGTGTTAATGTAGGCATCCTGGTCAAAGTTCTTAACAAGTGCCTGCATTTCATCGTTATTCTGGGCAAGGCCGAAGGGAAGCTTATCCAGTTCAAAATAGAATCCTCTATCTGCAGCATAGTCCTCAATGTCGGAAGCATAAATAAATACAGGCTTACGGCACATGAAGTAGTCGAACATGGAAGAGGAGTAGTCGGTAATAAGCATGTCTGCTGTAACGAGCAAGTCTTGCATGTCGTCGTAGTAAGAGCCGTTGATAACGCTCTGGCCATCTCCTAACTGCAAATCCTTGGACTTTTGGAAGATGTTTGGATGGAGTCTTACCATAACAACCCACTTGCCACCAAATCTTTGTTCGAGGGAATTCTTAAGAGCCATGTAGTCCATGTCGTATGCCTTTAAGGAAAAGTCCTTGCGGAAAGTTGGAGCATAAAGGCAAATCTTTGTGTCTGTGTCAAGGTTGAAATGCTTCTTTACCTTGTCGTAAACTTCGCTGTTTCCGTTAATGATAATGTCGTTTCTTGGAGAACCACATGTGAGGATGGGGCCGTCATACCAAAATGCTCGTCTAACAAGATCTGTGAAGAAGTTGCCGTTGGACAAGTAAAGGTTAGTCATTTTGGAATCTCTCTGGGCAGATGTAATGTATCCAGGCTCCAAAGCATCTCCAGCATCTGCCTCAATCCTCTTGAGAGCCAAGCTGCCGTGCCATGTTTGCAGGTAGAGCTGATTAGGTTTTTTGCGAACATAACCCCATTTGCGACAATTGTCGATCCAAAGTCTTGCAGATGCCTGCTCGTAAATGCCAGCAATGGATTCGAGCTTAACGCCACGTACTCCCTGAGGAAGTGTTTTGGCCAAGCTCATGTCCTTAAGGAGCCATACAATATCGTAGTTGCAATTTTCCTTAAGCAGCTGGTCCACAATTGCTCTGGCGTTGTCAGAATAACCTCTGCCATAGTAGCTAGAGATTACGATCTTATCCTTTTTGACAGGGATGACCTTAGATGTAAGCCACATTCCCTTTCTGATACATTTCCAAGAAAAATCCTTGATATTCATAAGCTTTTTACTCAGCAGCAGAAGCGCTGAAAACCTTTCTGTTTTTCCAAATCATAAAAGCTCTGTAGAGCAAAATAACAAATTCTGTAATGGATGTCATAATGGCCACGGAAATAACGCTGAACCATCCACAAAGGGCGATAACTGTCAAACCCACGATGTGCACAATAGTACCTGCGATAATGGAGTAGTTTGCGTACTTGGAAAGGCCCATGGCGCCTAATGTGGGGAAACCCAAAATGTAGTTAGGAAGGATGAAAAGTACGGAGGGCATGAGGGCTCTCAATACGTTGCCTGTGCCTGCGAATTCAGCACCAAAGAGCCACACGCAAAGGGGCTCGGCGAAGATGAATACAACAGTACATCCCAAGAAAATAACGGGCATAATCAGAGACAGCACCTTGCGAACAGTCTTAAAGTCCTTGTTCTTCATCATGTAGGGATAAAGGCTGTCGGAAATTGGAGATGCAGCACTCTTAGCTGTGGAAACCAGCTTATCTGCAGAGGTGTAAAGGCCAGTAATGCCATCGCCGCAAATCAAGTTCAAAATAAATGTGTTAGTTGAGCCGTACACTGTTGTGGCAATTCTAGAATAGAAGAATGTGCTAGAACGCTTAAAGCAACGCACAACATCCTTAAAGTCAGGCTTAATGAGGTGGATATCCATCTTCTTGGACAAGTGGTAGTACACTCCTGCCAAAGCACCGATACCGCCGATAATGTTAAGGATTGGCACAATATAATAATCGCTTGCCTCTCTTAGGAAAACGAAAATCATAACTGTGAAGAAAAGTCTAATGAGTACGGTACGAACAGTAATGGCTGTCATCTGCTCAAGGCCACGGTACACAAAGTCTGGCAGCATGGCGTTTACGATGGTCATTACGATGTACAGGATGTACAACATTGGGTCTTCACTGAACTTTGGAACAAAGGAGCAAAGGCCTAAAACAACTGCCATAGAAAGTGCGGAGAATGCAATTTTGATGCAAACAACAGAAGTTAAGGTTTTGCTTACGTAGTGTTTGTCCTCTCTGTGGGAGGAAATATCCTCAGTGGCAGAAAGAAGGAAACCAAAGTCAATGAGCAACTGGAAATATGCCACAAAAGCAGCAGCAAATCCAAGGCGACCGTATAAATCGGGGCCTAGAACTCTAGTCTGATATGGAACGCTAATAAAGCTGAAAAAATATGAAGAAAATGTCAGCAAATATAGCATGAAAGTGTTTTTGAGCAACAACTTTTTCTTGTTCATGACTATTCCTCAGAGATTGATTCTAATTTTTTGCAAGGGAAAGGCTTTACGCCCAATTTAGCAGTGGTCACGTGGTAAATGTAAGCTAATGTCAAGGAAAGGTAGATGGACACGTTGGGGCGTCTCAATACGTTTCCAGAAAGCTGAGCTGTTCCGAGCAAAAGAACGAAGCTTAAGCCAAGCATGATTGTCTCCATGGTAAGTGCGTCCTTGAATCTCTTGATCAAAGCCACCAGAATGAGCAATGCAAAGTAGGCCAGGAACAGGCAGAACATGGCGAAACCGACATAGCCGTAGTAGTAGAATACGGATGGGAAGTCATTCTCTAAGTCGTAGATTTCTTTTTCGCCAATGAGTGTTTCGTACTCGTAGCCAAATAGGTGAGTCAGGAAGTTAGAATCCTCCCAGCAAAGCTCGGCATAAATCTGCTTTTTGAGTCTCTGTTTTGCCAAATCGTCTGCGGAAATAGTGTAGTTATACTTTTCCAAAACGCGCTCAACACCAAATTTATCCATCATTTCGCCACAATATGGCTCGTAGATGTCCACATATGTATTGAGGTAAATGCCGTTAATCTTAATCTCGTTAATATCCTCGGTGTGGTTGTTGTCGAGAATGTCCTCGATGATTTCGTCTTTACCTTCGAAGGCCTGGTCGTGGGAAATGTTTCTTCTGACCATGATGGAGTATGGATACAAGGTTGCGCTAATAGCTGCAATGAGAATCAAGGCAAGGTAGCACTCCCATCTCTTGCTTTTAGTAATAACGAGGCCGAACAAGTATCCAATTACGATGATGAAAATTGTGAAGTAAGCAACCTTTGTTCCCAATGTGAAAAGGTTTGCGTTAACAACAGCCATTGCGAGGGGGAAAACCCATCTGCGCTTAACAGTGTAAGCCCAGTACATAGTCACAACGCCAATGAAGGAAACGATCATGCTCTGAGCGTTGCCTACGGAGAACCAGCCAAGCCAGCCCAACTTGTCGATGTCGTATGTGTAGTGGATGTTGCCTGTTGCGATGGAAAGAATAACAACCAAAGAGATGGTGGCCATGTTAAGGGCACATGCAGGTCCAAATGTGGCAATAACCTTGTCTTTGGCCTTGAACAAAGTAATAAAGCAAAGTGCCAAAACAGGAATCTGGATAAATCTTATGTAGTTTGCCATATCGGAGAACAGGGAGATATATCCTTCAGAGAAACATGCTACCATATGGCAAATCCAAAAGGCCCCTAATACTCCAGCCATTATGATGTATGGCTTTTTACGTTCAGCGATGACAAAGGCATATACCACAACAGCAGCGAACATAAGCATACGCAAGGCAGTTGTAATAGAGGTATTGCCAGCTTCAACGCAGAAGTAAGAAAGCACATCCAGCAGAGGCTGAATTGCGATGAGCACAAACATAAATATTGTGCTTAGCTGTGTGAACTTGTTCTTAAGATTGTTATAAATTTTCATAAACACTTCCATCTCAAAAATAATCTGTGACCGCTCACGGAAGGAGAGCCACAGACTTGAGTAGTAAATTTTATCATAAAGGCACCCTTGGTCAAATTAGACGTGAAGGATGCCCGTAATGTTTATTCTGCTGGAGCGGGTGTGATCTCTGTGTAGGAGAGGTCGCCGTTAGCTCCGATTGTAAATGCATAACCGCAACGGTCACTGCAAAGGAGAACCAAATCAGGGTTAGCTGCCATGAGCTTATCTCTGTTTGCAGAGAAAACGCCGTTAACAGAATCTGTCCAGTTAGTTGCAACAGCGTATCTTGGTTTGAAGATTCTCATTGCATCTTCGCCAAGGCAGTTGCCGCAGCAGTGATGAGGAACCTTGTACAAGTCGATAGGACGGTTAATTGCTCTAGCGTACTGATCATTCTGCTTGTTGAACTTCTCGTATGGGTTAGACTCGTTGCCAGCGTCGCCACCAAGGTAAATAGTAGTGCCGTTAACGTCTGCAAAGAGTGCTACGCTGTTAGTGTTCTCTCCGAAGTGAATTTCGTGGTAGTAAGGGGAATCTGGGTTCTCGTAAAGCTCCTTAACTGCTTCCCATGTACCATAAAGGTCGAAGCAGAAGTCTCCCATCTTAACCTGCTTAACATTCTCGTTAATAACAACGAGCTTAGAAACCTCTTCTGCAAGTGCGCAAAGAGCGTCGCAGTTGGCCATCTCAGTTCTGCGGTACTCGTCAGTAGCAGGTTCGCCGCCACCAGTTGTAATATCCAAGCCGCTGTATCTCTTCATGTAAACAGTGCCAACAGGATACTTGCGAAGTAAATCGCCCAAGCTACCGTAGTGATCGTGGTGGAAATGTGTAATTAAAATGAACTCAAGCTTATTGCATCCGATAGACTCAAGGTATGGTGCAATCAAATTAATGCCATCGTCAAAACCTGTGTCGATAATTCCAAATAAACCATTGGATTCAACAACCATGCAGTCGTTCCAACATGCCCTCAAAAAGTGAATCTTGTTCATAGGTCACCTCGCAAAATTTCTTATCCTTTATTATAAGACAATAAGATACTTCGCATCAAGTGTTTGGTGTTGAGTGTTGAGTGTTTAGTGAATGTACCTATGTTCCAGAGGTCAATTCACTAGGACGCAACGCGTTCGTTTCACTAGCAACGCAGTTGCGGTTACTAGCAAGCTTTGCTTGCGGCCTACTAGCGTAGCAGATCACTCTTCACTTCGCGTCAAGTGTTTGGAGTAGAAAGGTTTGTCCCAATACGCAATTCTTAATGAGCGAAGTTTATCACCAATTCCTCATTCCACATTCAGAAGTCTCAATCAATAATCCCTCATTCTATAACCTACGCCTACTTCCGTGAAAATATATTCTGGAACAGCAGGGTTGGGCTCAATTTTGCGGCGGATATTTGCCATGTTTACGCGGAGTTTTTGGTTATCTTCGCAGTTGTATGGCCCCCAAATTTGTTTGGAAATAAAGTCGTAGGTCAAAACTTTGCCTGCGTTCTGACAAAGAAGTGATACCATTTTGTATTCAGATTGTGTTAGGTGAATTTCTTTTTCGCCAACTTTTACACGGTGCTTGTCATAGTCAATGGAAAAATCTCCACAAACAAAGGTAGAGGAATATGGGCCGGAGTCATGGTTAGATGGGTTGGCGTGACGTAGTGCTGTGCGAATGCGAGCAAGTAGCTCGGAGGATCCAAAGGGCTTAGTTATGTAGTCATCGGCTCCAGCATCAAGGGCCTCTACTTTGTCGCGCTCTCTAGTTCTTGCAGACACCACAATAACAGGCAAGGAGGACCACTGCCTTATGAATTGTAGAATCTTCATGCCGTCCATATCTGGGAGACCCATATCCAGAAGGACTAGGTCTGGGCAGCTGGAAGAAACTAGAGCCATGGCCTCTTTGCCGTTACGTGCAAGGAGAGGTTCATAACCATTGGCATCTAGAATGGTTGTAATGAATGTGGATATGTTGTTGTCGTCTTCAATGAGTAGGATTTTGTAAGTCATGCTGGTAAATAGTGTTTAGTGTTTAGTGTTTGGTGTTTAGTGTATGTCCCTTTGCTCCAGAGATGCTGCGCATCTAGTGTTTAGTGTTTAGTGTTGAGTGCTGGTACCTATGTTCCAATGGTCTTTTATAGGAACATATTTCCTGCGTTAAACACCAATCACTAACCCAAAATTGGTATTCTAAAAGTAATCTCGGAACAGTCGCTTTTATTTTCTAGGTTAAATGTGCCGTCATGTTCTCGGATAATGGAGGCCGCAGAGGACAGCTCTAAACTTACGTTTTTGAGGTCCACTCGCTTATCCGTGCTGCCAAGGTCAAAGAGAAGGCCTGCAGTTGAGCATTTAATTTTTTCTCCTCGGTAGGAAATAACAAATTTCGCCATCTTTCCATCACGAGTAAGTCCTATGTTAATCTCACTTCCGCAATCTGCGTGATTGGATACAAAGGCTAGCAAATTGGTGAGGGCCTGTTTCATAAGTGCTACGTCCATGGGAGCGATTAGAATCTCTTGAGGAATAGACGCGACAACAGCTGGATTGTCTGGGTTGCTACAGTGTCGCCCGATGATTTCACTTAGGACTTCATCCACAATTTCGTCAGTTTTGTTCATGGCGTATTTTCCAGAGAGAACCTTTGAGGAAACCACAAGATTTTCGATGGTCCTAATGAGGTTGTCTGCCTCGTCGTGACAAGCCACTAATAAATTTTTTTTAGCGTCATCAGACAAGTTGTTTTCTTCCATAAGGGCTGTTGTGGCGCCGGAAATTGAGGTCAGTGGGGTTCGCAAATCGTGGGAGGCGGCTCGTATTAATTTTACGCAAAGGGCATTAACTGTGCTCCACCTGTGGGCCTCGCGCATGCGTTGGTATGTGGAAGTAACGATTACAACAGAAAGACCTGCAATTAACATCACTAAGTATGAAAGGGAGTCATCTGGAGTAGTGGAGATTGTAAGTCTTGGGTATGAGAAAAAGAAATTGGATAAAAATACTGTAGAAACGGCGCTGATGCAACCTAAAATATAGCCTTTGGTAGTTAAGGCAATTACAAAAGTACAATGCAAATAGATAATGGGACCGAAGGCATAACCATGGGTTAGGTGGCCACAGATAATACCAATCAAAGTGTGGGCGATAATCCACAACAGGGTAACGACGCAATCCTTAAGAGAAAAGGAAAAGATATAATGCAGTGTCTTTTTGGTGGCTTTCATAGTGCCTCCTAGAACTATTTATGAGTGCAGTTTATCACAAATTTTTTAGAATGCTACTGTAATATTTTGAGTCTCGTAACACAATCATAATAGATGATAAAAACACAAAAAAAGATGGCATAATTGCTGATCGCAAATGCCATGAAAAAGGACTAAAAGTTGGCTTGGCATTTTCGGGCATGTCGAGGCCAGCAGTTGTGAATGAGACCTCCCCGCCTTTCTTCGAAATTGCACATTCTGGTTTGAAACCTCCCAGGATGTCTACCCACAATTTTGAGGTTTGGCGGAATCTCTTTCACGCTCTCAGTATATTCCTGAATGTCGTAAAATTGCAGTTAAGAAATGAGCGTTTGCCGTTAAGAAGTTGTTAAGATGCTACGTATTTGGTGTTTAGTGATTAGTGTTTGGTGTTGAGTGTTTAGTGTTTAGTGTTTGGTGTTTCTCCCTATGGTCATGAGGTCTTTTATAGGAACGTACTTCTTACACTAATAACTAACCACTGCAAAGCACAGCTTTGCGAACCGTGCCTTCCGCGCTTCGGAAGTAGCGGCCTACTAGCGCAGCGGCTATTAGCAAGCTCCGCTTGCGGCCACTAGCTCCGTGGCTCACAAGCCGAAGGCGGCTTACTAGCGCAGCGGCTATTAGCAAGCTTCGCTTGCGGCCACTAGCTCCGCGGTTCACTAGCCGAAGGCGGCCTACTAGCGCAGCGGCTATTAGCAAGCTCCGCTTGCGGCCACTAGCTCCGCGGCTCACAAGCCGAAGGCGGCCTACTAGCGAAGCGGCTATTAGCAAGCTCCGCTTGCGGCCACTAGCTCCGCGGTTCACTAGCCGAAGCCGGTTTCTTGTGACAAAATTACTGAAATAAAAGTCAAAAAGGTGTATAAAGTATACATAACCCAGGGAGGTACACCATGAAGATCAGATATAACGAAAACACCGATATTGTAAACGCCATTCGCAAGGGCTTGATTAAGAAAGAGGGCTACTGTCCCTGCAGGAGAGAATTGACAGAGGACAACATGTGCATGTGCAAGGAATTCAGAGACCAGATTGCAGATCCTGACTTCGAAGGATATTGCCATTGCATGCTTTACTACAAAGAAAAATGAGGTAGAATATGAACATTACAGTTTTGACATTAGACAATTATGATAAGGAAGTTTTGGCTAGCGAAAAGCCAGTGCTCATCGACTTTTGGGCAACTTGGTGTGGTCCTTGCCGCATGATCGCTCCCGTGGTGGAGGAGATTGCTGCAGAGAAACAGGACACTCTCAAGGTATGCAAGGTAGATGTGGACGAGCAGGGTGAGTTGGCCAACATTTTTAACATTGCCAGCATTCCAACACTTGTTGTAGTGGAAAAGGGCAAGGTTAAGGCTGTTTCCACAGGATACAGACCTAAGGAGGATTTGATCCGTAAGTTAGGCCTGTGATAAATATGGGAGGCTGAGCCTCAGTAAGGAAAAACATGGCCAATATTTTTGTTGCAATACAGACAAGTTTAAGCGCTGCCCATAGGGTAGTGCTTTTTATGTTGTTATTTGTGGTGGTTTTGAGCTGCGTAGGCATTATTTTGTTGCTGAAAACAAATGCTGACTTGGAGAAAAAGGCCAAGAAGGCCAAGGAGGAGAACGAAGCAAAGGCAGACCAGATTTTGCGTATTAGTCATGACGTTCGCGGAGCCCTTAATGTAATTATGGGATACTCATCTATGCTGGAGGATCAGGAGGACTTGAGCCCCGAGACAAGAGAGGACATGGGCAAAATTTATGACTCCAGTAGATACTTGGAAAACCTCATAAATGATATGACAGATGTGTCAAAAATCGAGCAGGGCAAGGTGGAACTTAACCTGCAAACAGTAAATGGTATCGAGTTTTTGGGAAGCATCGCAAAGTTTTATGCAAAAGAGGCCAAGCGCAAGGGCATTAACCTGGAGTATAGCTTTGACTTAACAGCAGGAGAGTATGTGGTGCTGGATGAGGTAAAGTCAAGACGCATTTATTCGAACCTTTTGAGCAATGCTATTAAATATTCCCAGGCAGGCACATGTATTAAATGGACTGTCAAGGACGAGCCCTTGGCAAGTGATAAAGTGACCATGGTGAGCGTCATCGAGGACCAGGGATGCGGAATGAGCCAAGAGTTCATGGAAAAGATGTTTGAGCCCTTTACTCAGGAGATGAATTACCAGGGCAATGGCCCAACAGGAACAGGCCTTGGTCTCGCTATTGTCAAAAGTCTAGTTGAATTAATGGGGGGCACAATTTCGGCAGAAAGTCAGCTTGGTGTTGGCACAAAGTTCACTATTGCTATGGAGCGCAATTTGGGCAAGGCAGCAGAGGTGACAGAGGAAGTCGGCGAGGCTCCTGTAAATGTAGAGGGTTTGATGGGCAAAAAGGTGCTTCTATGCGAAGATAGACCCTTAAATATGCAGATTATGACCATGATGCTGGAGCGTTGTGGCATGGAAGTTACGACCGCAACTAACGGAAGGCAGGGCGTGGATAAGTTCAAGGCTTCGCCAGAGGGGTGTTTTGCAGCAGTTATTATGGACAGTCGCATGCCGGTAATGGATGGCCTTCAGGCAACTAAGGAAATCCGCAAATTAAAGAGATCTGATGCCAAAACAGTGCCAATTGTGGCAGTAACAGGCGGTATTTACGATGGTTTGGACCATGAATCTTCCAAAGCCGGAGTTACAGAACAGTTAATAAAGCCTGTGTCTCAGGACCAACTTTCCGCAGTTTTGTCACGTCTTGTATGCAAAAAACAGGATAAATAATGTACAAAAATAAATAAGAAGGTGACCTTCGCCATATATAGCAAGGAATAATCATGTTTTTGAGCCTGACCTCCATTGACGATGCACGATTATGTGGTATCATGGACCAATCAAATTCACGAAAGGCGATATAAACATGTTTTATAAGAAGTGTTCATCTTCATATTGTTGCATGAATCATCACTCTCAGAGTGCGTCTTTTGGTGAGTGCGAAAAAATTAAGTGAAATAAGGTGGATGCCGTGCGCACGGCGTCCATTTTTATTTATAAAAAGAAAATCAGCCTTCGGGCATAGATAAAAGGAGAACTATTATGAAACACAACACATTTAACAAGATTACAGCTGTTCTCATGGCAGTTGTTATGCTTGCAACAGGATGCTTGCTTTCTGCATGCGGCGGAGACAAGAACTATGCAGCAAACAACACTGAGTTCGTTATTGGTATGTCTGGTCCTTTGACAGGCGGTGCAGCTATTTACGGTGTAGCAGTTAAGAATTCTGCTCAGATGGCAGTTGACGAGATTAACGCTGCAGGCGGTTTGAATGGTGTTATGTTCAAGCTTGTTGCTACAGACGATATGCACGATGCAACTAAGGTTGCTACAAACTATGCTAACCTTTATGAGAATGGTATGCAGGTTTCCCTTGGTACAGTTACAACTAAACCTGGTCTTGAGTGGAAGAACCTTTCTGTAGATGACAACGTATTCTTCTTGACACCTTCTGCTTCCGGTGATGCTATTCCAGCAAATGCAAACGGTTTCCAGATGTGCTTCGCTGATGGTAACCAGGGTAAGGTTGCTGCTGATTACATCAACCAGAACTTTGCAGGTAAGACAATTGGTGTATTCTACAAGTCTGACGACCCATATTCTGCAGGTATCTACCAGCAGTTCAAGGCAAACCTTAGCTCTTCTGTAACTACAGTTGAGGCAGTTTTCACAGATGCTAACACAACAGACTTCAGCACACAGATCGATACACTTAAGGATTGTGAGTTCATTTTCATGCCTATCTACTACCAGCCAGCTTCTATCTTCATGCTTCAGGCTAAGGATAAGGTAGCAGCAAATGCAGTTTACTATGGTTGCGATGGTCTTGACGGTATCGCAAGCGCAGAGGGATTCGATATTAACTCCATTCCTCAGGAAGTTTCCATGCTTTCTCACTTCGATTCTAACGCAACAACAGGTGCTGCTAAGGAGTATATCGACAAGTACGTTGCTAAGTATGGAGCAGATACACTTAACCAGTTCGGCGCTTCCGCATATGACTGCGTATATGCTATTTACAATGCTATGAAGGCAGCTTACGAGGCAGATAACTCCAGCATCTCCGTAACAATGTCTGCATCTGAGCTTTGCGAAGTTCTTAAGGCACAGTTCAATGGTAGCTTCTCTTACTCTGGTGTTACAGGTCAGAACATTTCTTGGGATTCCACAGGTTACGTTCAGAAGACAGCTATTCGTTACGTTGTAAAGCCTGCTGCAAGCAACGAGAACTAATAAATAAAACAAACTAAATTCCGCAATCTGCCGCACTACAAGTGTCGGCAGATTACGTGTTTATTAAGGAAAAAGAAAAAAATGGACTTTATTACCACACTCATCAACGGATTAAGTCTTGGCGGCATTTACGCAATGATCGCCTTGGGATACACCATGGTATACGGCATTGCTAAGATGCTTAACTTTGCCCATGGCGATATCATCATGGTTGGTGGATACACAATTTTTGTTGTTCTTGGCCTATCTGGCAATCCTATTTTGGCAACAGTTGCTGCCATTATTGTTTGCGTAGTTTTGGGCGTCACAATCGAAAAGATTGCATATAAACCTCTTAGAGGCGCTTCTCCTTTGGCAGTTCTCATTACAGCTATCGGCGTTAGCTACCTTTTGCAGAGTTTGGCACAGATTATCTTTGGTTCCGCACAGAAAATCGTTATCGTAGCAGACATGGGTACAGTTACTCTTGGTTCTGTTAGCATTTCTGTGAGCACATTGGTAACACTTGGTTGCACAGTGCTTGTTATGGTAGTGCTTACTTTGTTTGTTAAGTTCACTAAGACAGGTCGCGCCATGGTTGCCGTATCCGAAGATAGAGGTGCAGCTCAGCTCATGGGTATTAATGTAAATAGAATTATTACTATTACATTTGCTATTGGTTCCGCATTGGCTGCATTGGCAGGTCTTTTCTACTTGATGAAGTCCCCAGGTCTTACAACAACATTGGGAGCTATGCCTGGTATCAAGGCATTTACTGCTGCTGTTATTGGTGGTATCGGTTCCGTGCCTGGCGCCATGTTGGGTGGTATCCTTTTGGGCGTTGTAGAGTGCATTTCCTACAAAATCACAGCAATTGCTCCTTACACAGACGCAATTGAATTCTCAATTTTGATCATTATCCTTTTGGTTAAGCCTACTGGTTTCCTTGGAAAGAAGAGGAGGGAGAAGGTATGATTAGGGGTAAGAATATTAAGTGGAAAGATTTTATTAACTACGCAGTTATTGCGGTTGTAACTATTATTTTTGGTTCCTTGAGCGTAACTGGTAATTTGGCTTCTTCCACACAGTTCCTTTTGGAGAAAATGTCTATCGCTATTTTGATGGCAATCTCCCTTAGCCTTGTTGTTGGCTTCTTGGGTGAGCTCAGTTTGGGCCACGCAGGATTTATGTGTGTTGGTGCTTACTTGGGAGGTAAGGTTGCTGCAGTTTTGGCACAGTCCATGGGTAACTCCATTGTTACATTGATCCTTTCTGTTTTGGTTGGTGGTGCTGTTGCTGCAGTTTGCGGCGTTGTTATCGGCTTGCCAGCTCTCAGACTTAAGGGCGACTACTTGGCTATCGTTACATTGGCTTTTGGCGAAATCGTAAAGTCAATTTTCCAGAACACAAGCTTTGAGTCCTTCGGTGGTACATTGGGTCTTTCCACACCAAGATATGACAAAAAGGTTTTGTTCATCATCGGATTTGTACTTGTAATTATCTGCTTGGCAGTTATCCAGAACCTTATCCGCAGTAAGCACGGTAGAGCTATTACAGCTATCCGTGACAACGAAATTGCTGCAAAGGCTATGGGTATTAATGTTACAAAGTATAAGCTTTTGGCATTTACAGTATCTGCTTGCTTTGCAGGTATTGGTGGTGTTCTCTACAGCTGGAGCAACTACACAGTTCAGAGCTCCAACTTTGGATACAACTACTCCATCGAGATTCTTGTTATGGTAGTTTTGGGCGGCATGGGTAACATTAACGGTGGCATTTTGGCTGCAACTCTTATCACATACCTTAACACAACATTGGCAACAGTTCTCACAGGTGACTTGGCCGTATTGCAGAACTTGGTATATGCCCTGATTCTCATTGTTATCGTTATTTACAACAACTCTCCTGCTCTCAAGAGCTTCAGAGAGAGATACAACCTTAAGGCCTTGCTTCATAAGATCAAGCTTGTTAAGCACGATCCAATGAGAGTAAAGGACGACGAGGCTGTTTGGGACAGAGTTCCTACAAAGATTGCTATGGACGAAATCCTGTCTGTAGATACAAAGGTTCGCACATCTGTTGCAGAAAAGGGTGATCCTTACGAAAGCGAGGGTGAGGACTAATGGCAGAATACGTATTAGAAACTAAAAATCTGGGCATTTCCTTTGGTGGTCTTAAGGCAGCTCAGAATGTAAATATCTCCATCGAAAAAGGAGAAATCTACGGACTTATCGGCCCCAACGGTGCTGGTAAGACAACAATTTTTAACTTGCTCACAGGTGTATACAAACCAACAACTGGTACATTTATGCTTAACGGCGAGAATTTGACAGGCCTTTCTGAGCAGGCAATTAACCGTAAGGGTATTGCTCGTACATTCCAGAACATTAGATTGTTTAACAACATGAGCGTTATCCGTAACGTAATGGTAGGCTTGCACAACAATCCAGAGTTCAAGTGCACAGCTATCGAGAGTATGTTTAGATTGCCTCGCCATTTCGCCAGCGAAAAGGCCATGAGAGAAAGAGCAAAGGAAATTCTCAGAATCTTCGATTTGGAAGAGGAGAGAAATAACTTGGCATGCAACCTTCCCTATGGTAAGCAGCGTAAACTTGAGATTGCCCGTGCTTTGGCCACATCTCCCAAGCTCTTGCTCCTTGACGAGCCTGCAGCAGGCATGAACCCCAATGAGACAGCAGAGCTCATGGACACAGTTAGACTCATTAGAGACAAGTTTGACGTTACAGTATTGCTTATTGAGCATGACCTTAAGTTCGTTGTAGGCCTTTGCAATAGAGTAACAGTTCTTAACTTTGGTACAGTTTTGGCACAGGAGTCCGTTGCAGAAGCACTTAGCAACCCTGCTGTAGTCGAGGCTTACATCGGAAAGTGAGGACAAAATGGCATTATTAGAAGTTAAAAATTTACAAGTATATTACGGCATGATTTGTGCCCTTAAGGGTATTAGCTTTGAAGTAAATCAGGGCGAAATCGTAACATTGATCGGTGCAAATGGTGCAGGTAAGACAACAACAATGCAGAGCGTTATGGGTCTTATTCCATCTAGAAGTGGTTCTGTTGTGTACGATGGTCACGACATTACTAAGACTCCAGCTCACTCCATTGTGCATTTGGGCATGACACAGGTTCCAGAGGGACGTAGAGTTTTCCAGGAATTGACTGTTTACGAAAACTTGCTCATGGGTGCATACATCAAGAAGGATCCCAAGGAAGTTAAGGCTTCCATTGAGGAGATTTACGACAGATTCCCAAGACTTGGTGAGCGTAAGAACCAGATTGCTGGTACTCTCTCCGGTGGTGAGCAGCAGATGTTGGCAATGGGTAGAGCTCTCATGAGTAAGCCAAAGCTTCTCATGTTGGATGAGCCTTCCATGGGTTTGTCTCCGTTGTTGGTTGACCAGGTATTCTCCATTATTCAGGAGATTCACAAGAGTGGTACAACTATTCTGTTGGTTGAGCAGAACGCAAACAAGTCCTTGGCTATTTCCGATAGAGCATACGTTCTTGAGACAGGCAACATCGTACTTAGTGGCACAGGCAAGGAACTCTTGGCCAGCGAGGAGATCAAGAAGGCATATTTGGGAGGATAGTGCAAACGATGTTTGCAAGCGAGCCGCCTTAGGTTAGTGAGCCGCTTCGCTAGTAGGCCGCACCGGTGGTGCTAGTGAACCACGAGCAAAGCTCGTTAGTGAGCCGCAACTGCGTTGCAAGTAACCGCTCATTGCATTCGCTAGTAGGCCGCACCGGTGGTGCTAGTGAGCCGCAACTGCGTTGCTAGTTAAGTAAGATATTTCGACAAAAAGCATTTATTTTCGAATAGATGCTTTTTTTGTGGGCAAAATAGTAGTGAAGCTCTATTACTTTGGAACGACCCAAAGTAATCAAAGGTAGCCCGCTACTTCCGAAGCGCGGGAGGCACTTTTTTAGTGTTTAGTGATGAGTGTTAAATGTTTAACGTAGGAAACATGTTCCTACGCAAAATGACCACTGGATCATAGGAACAAAAACCAAACACTAAACACTAAACACCAAACACTAGATGCGAAGCAAAAAATACACAAACTTACCACATAAATATTACCCCCCTTTAGATATGTTACATAAGGTTGTTGAAAAAGGGCGTTTCGGGCGTTGCAAGGGTTGAAAAATGTCTTGTTTTTTGCTAAAACATTACTATAACTGAAAATGGGTTTAGTGGGTGGAGTGCGCCCTTAAGTCCTCAGTTAAAGGAACATAGAGAGGTCACATGATTATTCAAATTTGCGTAGGAAGTTCCTGCTGCATCAAGGGTTCTGAGCGTTTGGTTGAGATGTTCGACCAGGCCATCGCCCTTTCAGGCAGAGACAAGGATATCACTTTGGCAGGTAGCTTCTGTATCGGTAAATGTTCTCCAGTTGGAGTAACAGTGCAGGTTAACGACGACATTCACGTTGGAGTTACACCAGAGGGCTTCAGAGATTTTTGGAGCCAGGTCGTTTTGCCCACATTGGCAAAAGAAGACCAAATGTAAATTAGTTGTTTAAGGTGCAAACCTTTTATTATTGAAACAAGAGAGGGATTTTTATGAACAAGATTACAGTTATTGGCTCAGGTAGCGTAGGTTCCACAATCGCTTACACACTTACATTGCAGGGCTTGGCATCCGAGATCGTTCTTATCGATATCAACGGTGAGAAGGCTATGGGTGAGGCTATGGATATCCGTCAGGGTACACCATTCACAAATCCTTGCACAATTTATGCAGGTAGCTATGCAGATGCAGAGGGTTCTGACATCGTTATCATCACATCCGGTGTTGCACGTAAGCCCGGTCAGACAAGACTTGATTTGGCACAGACAAACGTTAACATTCTCAAGTCCATTGCTCCTGAGATTACTAAGTATGCTCCCAATGCAACATATGTTATCGTTGCAAACCCTGTAGACGTTATGACATACGTATTCTGCAAGGTATCTGGTATTCCAGAGGAGAGAGTAATTGGTTCCGGTACAATCTTGGATACAGCTCGTCTTCGCTCTAGAATTTCTGAGTACTTCTCCATCAGCCAGAAGAACGTTCACGCATACGTATACGGCGAGCACGGAGATTCCTCCTTCATTCCTTGGTCCGTTGCTAACATTTCTAACGTTCCAGTTGAGGATTACCGCAATGCAGTTCAGACAACAAATGCTTGCTACCCAGAGTTCACAAGAGAAGAGCTTGAGGAGTACGTACGTAAGTCCGGTGGTAAGGTTATTCAGCGCAAGGGTGCTACATTCTATGCAGTTTCCATGTCTGTTTGCCACCTTGTAAAGTGCTTGCTTACAGGTATGCCTACAACTCTTACAGTATCTACAATGATGCACGGTGAGTACGGCATTGACGATGTATGTCTCAGCATTTTGAACGTTGTTGGCTCTAAGAAGGCTCAGAGCAAGGTTATCGTTCCATTGAACGATGAGGAGCTTGCTGCACTTCGTCACAGCGCACAGTGCCTTAGAGACGTTATTGACAACATCGAGATCTAATAGCAATTAATCTGAAAGGAAAAATTATAAATGGATTATCGTATAGAGCATGATTCCATGGGTGAAGTTAGAGTTCCTTCTGACCGCCTTTGGGCAGCACAGACACAGCGTAGCCACGAGAACTTTGAGATCGGCGTAGGCGTTGAGACAATGCCTATGGAGATCGTACATGCCTTTGGTGTACTTAAGAAGGCTGCTGCTATCACAAACAACAAGCTTCGTCCTGAGAAGATGACAGACCGCAAGTTGGAGGCTATTAAGGCTGCTTGTGATGAGGTTATGTCTGGACAGTTGAATGACCATTTCCCTCTGGTTGTTTGGCAGACAGGTTCCGGCACACAGTCCAACATGAACACAAACGAGGTTATTGCTAACCGTGGTAACCAGATTCTTGGCGAGAAGCTTCTTCACCCCAATGATGACGTTAACATGAGCCAGTCCTCTAACGACACATTCCCAACAGCAATGCACATCGCTGCTATTTTGTCCTTGGAGAACAAGCTTATTCCTGCAGCAAACACACTTATCGAAACATTTAAGCGTCTTGAGCAGGAGAACGAGGGCATCGTAAAGAGTGGTAGAACACACTTGCAGGATGCAACTCCTATTACATTTACACAGGAAATCAGCGGCTGGAGATCCAGCTTGGAGAGAGACGTAGAGCTTATTAAGCGTTCTCTTGAGCCTCTTTATGAGTTGGCTCTCGGTGGAACAGCTGTAGGTACAGGTCTTAACGCTCCAAAGGGCTTTGGCGAGACAGTTGCAGCAGAGGTTGCAGCTATTACAGGTAAGCCTTTCGTAACAGCTGTTAACAAGTTCCACGCTCTTACATCTAAGGACGAGCTCGTATTTGCACACGGCGCTATTAAGGCTCTCGCTTGCGATATGATGAAGATTGCTAACGACGTTCGTTGGTTGGCATCTGGTCCTAGAGACGGTTTGGGTGAGATTTTCATTCCAGAGAACGAGCCCGGTTCTTCCATCATGCCTGGTAAGGTTAACCCAACTCAGTGTGAGGCTGTAACAATGGTTGCAGTACAGGTTATGGGTAATGATGTAGCAGTAGGTATGGCAGCATCTCAGGGTAACTTTGAGCTTAACGTTTTCATGCCTGTTTGCATTTACAACTTCTTGCAGTCTTCTAGACTTCTTGCTGAGGCAATTATGTCCTTCAACAAGAACTGCGCAGTAGGTATCAAGGCTAACAAGGAGAAGATGCACCACAACTTGCACAACTCCCTCATGCTTGTTACAGCTCTTAACCCATACATCGGTTACGAGAACGCAGCTAAGACAGCAAAGAAGGCATTTAAGGATAACATCTCTCTCAAGGAGGCTTGTGTTGAGCTTGGTTTCTTGACAGCAGAGAGATTTGATGAGGTATTCCATCCTGAGCAGATGGTCTAAGGGAGGAAACAAATGAAGGTTAGTTATTTTCCCGGTTGTACACTTAAGAACAAGGCAAAGGATCTCGATCTTTACGCTCGCAGATCCGCTGAGGTTCTTGGTGTAACCCTTGAGGAAATCGAAAATTGGCAGTGTTGCGGTGGTGTTTTCACAACATCCAATGACGAAGTAGCAACTAAGCTTTCTTCCGTACGTGCACTGAAAGAAGCAGCAGCTAAGGGTCAGCCCTTGGTTTCTGTATGCTCTGCTTGCCACAACGTAATCAAGCAGACAAACCATGCAATGCAGAATGATGCATTCTTCGCATCTAAGGTAAATAACTACATGGGTCAGGAGCCTTACGCAGGTGAGACAACAGTTTATCACTATTTGGAGCTCCTTAGAGATGTAGTA
The DNA here is from genome assembly GCA_017559445.1 of Clostridia bacterium. Classification (GTDB taxonomy): domain Bacteria; phylum Bacillota; class Clostridia; order RGIG7378; family RGIG7378; genus RGIG7378. The sequence continues at coordinate 11,292 of JAFYSJ010000032.1, read as the reverse complement.
GGTTACGACCAGGTTAAGGCTAAGGTTGTAAACCCATTGGCAGGCAAGAAGATTGCAGCTTACTATGGCTGTCTCTTGCTTAGACCTAACAGCACAATGCAGATGGATGATCCAGAGAATCCAACAATCATGGAGGATTTGATCAAGGCAATGGGTGCAGAGCCTGTTGTATATGCTAGACGTAACGAGTGCTGCGGTGGCTACGTAACAATGGAGAACCCTGAGTTCGCAAAGAGAAAGAGCTTGGACATTATCGAGAACGCAAAGGCTGCTGGTGCAGAGGTTCTTGTAACAGCTTGTCCTCTCTGCCGTTATAACCTGCAGAAGGCTGGCACAGACATGCCTGTTGTATACATCACAGAGCTGTTGGCTGAGGCCTTGGGCGTTAAGGAGGTAACAAATGAGCAGTAATAAGAAGTTTCTCCAGGAGGAGTTGACACGCATGAGCGGTGTTAACCCTAAGAAGTGCATGAAGTGCGGTAAGTGCTCCGGCACATGCCCTGCTTACGACGAGATGGAGTATCATCCTCATCAGTTCGTTAGCATGGTAGAGTCTGGTGATATTGAGCCATTGCTTAATTCCAAGTCTCTTTACAGATGTCTCACATGCTTTGCTTGCGTAGATAGATGTCCAAGAGGCGTTGAGCCCGCAAAGTTGGTTGAGGCAGTTCGCCTTGTTGCAGTTCGCAAGCAGGGTGCAAACCACATGACTGCAAACGATGTTCCAGCAATGTTGGATGATGATATTCCACAGCAGGCAATCGTAAGTGCATTCAGAAAGTATACTAAGTAAGGAGGGAAAAGACAGATGCAAAGAATAGGAGTTTTCGTCTGCTGGTGCGGTAGTAACATTGCAGCAACAGTAGATGTAGAGGCAGTTTCCGAAGCTCTCAAGTTGGAGCCCGGTGTTGTTTTTTCCACCAATTATCAGTACATGTGCTCTCAGGCAGGTCAGAACATCATTAAGGATGCTATTGCTGAGCACAAGCTTACAGGAATCGTAGTTTGTTCCTGTTCTCCTCGTATGCACGAGGCTACATTCCGCAAGACAGCTGCAGCTGCAGGTCTTAACCCATACATGGTTGAGATCGCAAACATTCGTGAGCAGTGCTCTTGGGTACACAAGGACGTTCCAACAGGTACAGAGAAGGCTATTATTCTCGGTAAGGCAGCAGTTGCTAAGGTTAACCTTAACGCTCCCCTTATTCCTGGTGAGACACCTGTTACTAAGAGAGCATTGGTTATCGGCGGTGGTATCGCAGGTATCCAGACAGCTCTCGATATCGCAGATGCAGGTTTCCCTGTAGATATCGTTGAAAAGAAGCCAACAATCGGTGGTAAGATGTCTCAGCTTGATAAGACATTCCCCACATTGGACTGCGCAGCTTGTATCTTGACTCCCAAGATGGTAGACGTTGCACAGCACGAGAATATCCGTATTTTCTCCTACAGTGAGGTTGAGGATGTTAAGGGCTTCGTAGGTAATTTCGACGTAACAATTAAGAAGCATGCTAGATATGTAAATGAGGCTGCATGTACAGGCTGTGGCGCATGTACAGAGAAGTGTCCTCAGAAGAAGGTTCCAAACGAGTTCAACTTGGGTATGGATAACCGCAGAGCTATTTACATTCCTTTCGCACAGGCAGTACCAAAGGTTGCAACAATCGATCCTAACTACTGTAACATGCTTAAGAATGGTAAGTGCGGTGTTTGTGCTAAGGTTTGTGCAGCAGGCGCTATTGACTACACTCAGAAGGATGAGTACATCCAGGAGAAGTACGGTGCTATCGTTGTTGCTACAGGTTTCAACCCAATTAGCATGGATAAGTTCGATGAGTTCGCTTACAACCAGTCCAAGGACGTTATTACATCCCTTGAGTTCGAGCGTCTCACAAATGCTGCTGGTCCAACAGCAGGTAAGTTGCTTCGTCCTTCCGACGGCAAGCATCCTCACACAATTGTATTCGTACAGTGCGTAGGTTCTCGTTGCGATGCTAAGGCAGAAAAGGGTAAGGAGTACTGCTCCAAGATCTGCTGTATGTATACAGCAAAGCACGCTATGCTTGTTAAGGACAAGTATCCAGATGTTGACGTTTATGTATTCTACATTGACGTTAGAACACCTGGTAAGAACTTCGATGAGTTCTACAGAAGAGCTGTAGAGGAGTACGGTGTTCACTATGTTAAGGGTATGGTAGGCAAGGTTGTTCCTGAGGGCGATGTTCTCAAGGTACAGGCTTCTGACCTTATTGCAAACAAGCAGTTGCACATTGATGCTGACCTTGTTGTTTTGGCTGCAGCTATTGAGCCAGACAAGTCTGCAAGACCTTTGGCAACAAAGCTTACAGCAAGCATGGACACAAATGACTTCTTCACAGAGGCTCACCCCAAGCTTCGTCCCGTAGAGAGCCCAACAGCTGGTGTATTCCTCTCCGGTGCATGTCAGGGTCCTAAGGATATCCCAGAGACAGTATCTCAGGCTGGAGCAGCTGCATCTAAGGTTATCGGACTTTTGGCTAAGGATAAGCTTACAGGCAACCCATGTATTGCACACTCCGATGAGATGATGTGTAACGGCTGCTCTACTTGTGAGAGAGTATGTCCTTACGGTGCAATTACATACATGGATAAGGAGTTCCGTATGCCCGACAGAACTACAGCAATTAGACGCGTAGCTTCTGTAAATCCCGCAGTATGTCAGGGTTGTGGTGCATGTACAGTTGCATGTCCCTCTGGCGCAATGAACTTGCGTGGATTCTCAACTCAACAGATCATGGCGGAGGTAGATGCAATATGCAAGTAAATGGATACAAGCCTTTAATTGTGGCCTTTTGCTGTAACTGGTGTTCCTACGCAGGCGCAGACCTTGCAGGTAACAACCGTCTCAGCTACCCGGCCGATGTTAAGATTATTAGAGTTCCCTGCTCATGCCGTGTAAACCCAATGTTTATACTGCGTGCATTCCAGAGAGGTGCAGACGGCGTTATTATCTGTGGATGCCATCCCGGAGACTGCCACTACACATCTGGTAACTACTACACACGTCGTCGTATGGCAATGTTGTTCTCCATGCTCGATTACCTCGGTATCGAGAGAGAGAGAACTCGTGTAGAGTGGGTTTCCGCTGCAGAAGGTGCTAAGTTCGCTGCAACAATGAATGATTTTGCAGAGAAGGTAGCTGCCCTTGGTGAGAACAAGAGATTGGAGGATCTAAGATGCAAGCAATAACACGTGAGCAGCTTATTAACAAGGCTGTTGCCCTTTTGGCTGATGGTACAGTTAAGTACGTTCTTGGCTGGAAGAAGGGTGAATTTGATTATGATATTACTCCTGCTGTTTTCGAGACAGCAGAGGAGCTCAATGCAGATTTCGTATGGAATGATTTCTGTGGAGCAAACTTTTCTAAGTATTTGGTTGCAAAGACACGCAAGCTTGATGGCAAGATTCTTGTTTTCTTGAAGCCCTGTGATACATACAGCTTTAACCAGCTGCTTACTGAGCACAGATTCGATAGAGATAAGGTTTATGCAGTAGGTATTCCTTGCAACGGTATGGCTGACATCGCTAAGGTTAAGGAAGTTTGCGGCGACGGTATTTCCTCTATTGCTACAGAGGGTGATGCTTTGGCTGTAACTACAATCTATGATGACGAGCCTGTTAAGGTAGCTGTAGAGAGCGTTCTCGCAGAGCGTTGCCTTAACTGTAAGAGTAAGAAGCATGTTGCTTATGACGAGCTCATGGGCGAGGACGGAGATACATTGGACTCCAACCGTTTCGATGAGGTTGCTAAGCTTGAGGCTATGACTCCTGACGAGAGATTTGCATTCTGGCAGAACGAGCTTTCTCGCTGCATCCGTTGCAATGCTTGCCGTGACGTATGCCCTGCATGTACATGCGAGAAGTGCGTATTTGATAACCCCACATCTGGTGTTGAGAACAAGGCTCCTGCAAATAGCTTTGAGGAGAAGATGTTCCACATCATCCGTGCATTCCACGTTGCTGGTCGTTGCACAGACTGCGGTGAGTGTTCTAGAGTATGCCCTCAGAATATTCCTTTGCACTTGTTGAACCGTAAGTTCATCAAGGACATTAATGAGTTCTATGGTGAGTACCAGGCTGGCGCAGAGGTAGGTTCTAGAGCTCCATTGGTTAACTACACAACTGAGGACTTGGAGCCCGGAGAGGTTTTCGATAGGAGGGATACAAATGCGTAAGTGTTCTTTGGATTCTCTTAATGCAGTATTTGCTAAGATTGCAGAGGCTGCAGAGCTGTACTTGCCAGTAAATTGCACAGATGGCAGCGCAGCATTTTCTAAGTGGGAAGAGGGCAAGGAGTGGAGCAACAATCTCAACACTGTAAAGAGCCCTAAGGAATTTTTCTTCCCTCAGACTGAGGACTTGGTTGCATTCAAGACTTCAGGTAAGAACATCGAGATCATCGACACTCGTAAGGAGCGTGAGGATTTCGTAGTATTTGGCGTAAGAGCTTGTGACGTTAAGGCATTTGAGGTTTTGGATAACGTATTCCTTCTCAAGGAGCCCTACGATAGCTACTACACAAATCGCAGAGAGCATGGCGTTATCATCTCTGTTGCATGTAACAGACCTGCTGACACATGTTTCTGTAAGACATTTGGCATCGATCCTGCAGATCCACAGGGAGATATCTCCGTATGGAAGACAGCAGACAGCCTTTACTGGCAGGCAAACACCGAGAGAGGTGCTGCATTGCTTGAGAAGATTGCAGACCTTACAGAGGATTGCGACACAGCTGCTGTAGATGCAGAAAAGGAAAAGATTACTAAGATCATGTCCAAGCTTCCTTTGGCTAACCTCACAACAGAGGGCTGGGGAGCTGGCAAGACTCAGGAACTCTTTGATAGCCCAATTTGGGCAGAGATGTCTGAGGCATGTCTTGGTTGCGGAACATGTACCTTTGTTTGCCCCACATGTCAGTGCTACGACATTAAGGATTTCAACACAGGTAAGGGCGTTGTTCGTTTCCGCTGCTGGGACTCCTGCATGTATTCTGACTTCACAAAGATGTCTGCTGGTCAGCCCCGTCTTTCTCAGAAGGAGCGTTTCCGTCAGCGTTTCATGCACAAGTTGGTTTACTATCCAGAAAACAACAATGGCTTGTTCAGCTGCGTAGGTTGTGGACGTTGCGTTGCAAAGTGCCCAATCTCCATGAACATTGCTAAGGTAATGAAGAAGATCGGAGGAAAAGAAAATGAATAATGTTGAAGCATTGATTCCAAAGATTGGCGTTATTACTGATATTAGAATTGATACTCCCGATATTAAGACATTCCGCGTGGTAACTCCTGATGGAGAGAAGCCATTTGAGCACAGACCAGGTCAGTGCGCAATGTTGTCCATGCCCGGTGTTGGTGAGGCTATGTTCTCTATTACATCTTCTCCTACAAACACTGAGTATATGGAGTTCTCCATTAAGAAGTGCGGCTGCGTTACAGAGTGGCTCCACCAGGCAGAGGTAGGTCAGCAGGTTACAGTTCGTGGACCTTACGGCAACCCCTTCCCAGTAGACGATGCATTCAGGGGCAAGAACATGCTCTTCGTAGCAGGTGGTGTAGGTCTTGCACCTCTCCGTTCTGTAATTAACTACTGCCGTCACTACCGTGAGAATTACGGTACTATCGACATCGTATATGGTTCTCGTAGCAAGGACGATTTGCTTGACTACAGAGAGATCATCGAGGAGTGGTCCAAGGATGAGGGTGTAAACGTACACCTTACTATTGACCGTGAGCAGGAGGGCTGGGATGGCCACGTAGGCTTCGTTCCTAACTACGTTAAGGAGCTTGGCTTCAGCACAGATAAGACAGCCATTCTTTGCGGACCACCAATTATGATCAAGTTCACATTGGATGGACTTTATTCCTTGGGATTTGAGAAGACTCAGATCTACACAACACTTGAGATGCGTATGAAGTGTGGTATCGGTAAGTGCGGTAGATGTAACGTTGGTTCTAAGTATATTTGCAAGGATGGCCCTGTATTCCGCTTTGACGAGCTGGACGAGTTGCCTGACGAGTATTAATGGAGGTAGATATGGAAAAGATGGTAAATATTTTCCTGTTTGGAAAAAAGTACGAGGTTCCAGAGAACCTTACAATCATGACAGCCATGGAGTATGCAGGCTACCAGCTTGTTAGAGGCTGTGGATGCAGAAACGGTTTCTGCGGAGCTTGCGCTACAATCTACAGAATTAAGGGCGATAAGGAGCTCAAGGCTTGCTTGGCTTGCCAGACAAAGGTAGAGGACAACATGTACATCGCTACATTGCCTTTCTTCCCACTTGTTAAGCAGGTTTATGATATTGAGAAGGTTAAGACAAATGAGGCTGTTATGATGCAGCTTTACCCTGAGATCTACGCTTGCGTAGGATGTAATGCATGTACAAAGGCATGTACTCAGGAGCTTAACGTTATGCAGTATATTGCATACGCTCAGAGAGGCGACTTCGAGAAGTGCGCAGAGGAGTCTTTCGACTGCGTAATGTGCGGAGTATGTTCTTCTCGTTGCCCTGCAGGTATTTCTCATCCTCAGGTTGCTATGCTTGCTCGTCGTATTAACGGTAAGTATTTGGCTCCAGGATGCGGACACCTTGAGGACAGAGTTAAGGAGATCAAGGACGGCGATTTCAAGGACTTGATCGAGGCTCTTATGCAGAAGCCAGTTGAGGAGCTCAAGGAGCTCTACAACACTCGTGAGATCGAGAAATAAGGAGGGGACTTAAGATGTATTCAGAGAAGTTTCAGAAATCCATTGCTGCAGTAGAGGCAGCAAGAGCACAGAACATCGCTTACGAGCCCCAGCGTATGACAGCACAGGAGAAGATTGATCTCTTGGCAGCATACCACCCTGACTATCGCAAGGATGAGTTCACAGAGCTCACAATCGGCCCTAACAAGGGTGAGAAGGTTCCTACAGAGTTGGCAGAGATGCTTCAGGCTCACAGCCGCATTACAGCTGATAGCGTAGACCTTTCCAATCCTGATTATGACGTAGACGTATTGGTTATCGGAGCAGGCGGCGCAGGTACATCTGCTGCTATCGAGGCTCACGAGGCTGGTGCAAAGGTTATGATTGTTACTAAGCTTAGAATGGGCGACGCCAACACTATGATGGCTGAGGGCGGCATTCAGGCTGCAGATAAGCCAAACGATTCTCCAGCAATTCACTTTGTTGATGCTTTCGGTGGCGGTCACTTCGCAGCTAAGAGAGAGCTCCTTTCCAAGCTTGTTTGCGATGCTCCTGAGGCTATTCAGTGGCTTAGCAACCTCGGCGTAGAGTTCGATAAGGAAGCAGACGGCACTATGGTAACAACTCATGGTGGTGGTACTTCCCGCAAGCGTATGCACGCATGTAAGGACTACTCTGGCGCTGAGATCATGAGAACTCTCCGTGATGAGGTTCTTAACAGAGAAATCCCAGTTGTAGATTTCACATCTGCAATTGAGCTCATTCTCGATGAGAATGGCAATGCAGCAGGTGCTGTTCTTCTTAACATGGAGACAAAGGACATGCTCGTTGCAAAGGCAAAGACAGTTATCATCGCAACAGGCGGCGCAGGCCGTATGCACTACCAGGGCTTCCCAACATCCAACCACTACGGCGCAACAGCTGACGGTTTGGTATTGGGTTACAGAGCAGGCGCTAAGCTTCTCTACGCAGATACATTGCAGTATCACCCAACAGGTGCAGCATATCCTGAGCAGATCTTTGGTGCATTGGTAACAGAGAAGGTTCGTTCCCTTGGTGCAAAGCTTGTTAACACAGATGGTACAGTATTCGTACATCCTCTTGAGACTCGTGACGTTTGCGCAGCTGCAATCATTCGTGAGTGCAACGACAGAGGTAACGGTATCGAGACAGGCAACGGTCTTGGCGTATGGCTTGATACTCCAATGATCGAGGCAATCGGTGGTGAGGGCACAATCGAGAAGAGAATCCCTGCTATGATGAGAATGTTCGGCAAGTACGGCATCGACATCCGCAAGGAACCTATCCTCGTTTACCCAACATTGCACTACCAGAACGGTGGTTTGGACATTACTGACGATGGTCAGACAACAAACGTAAAGAACTTGTTCGTAGCTGGTGAGGCTGTTGGTGGTATCCACGGCAGAAACCGTCTCATGGGTAACTCCTTGTTGGACATCATCGTATTCGGTAGAACAGCAGGTAAGAGCGCAGCAAAGGCAGCACAGGATGCAGTTGTTGGTAGCTTGACACTTGATCACGTAACAAAGTTTGAGGCTGAGATTGCTGCAGCAGGTATTGAGACAGAGGCTATTTCTCCTAAGCTCTTGCCAAACTACACAAACAAGGCAAACATCTAATTGGAAGAAGGCGAATTTATAAATGGAAAAAGTGAATAATAAGAAGATTCTTCCCCTTATTATTGCAATCGTTGTAGTAGCAGCAGTTGCAGTATGGTGCGGAATCAATGCAGGCGCAGCAAACGGTATTGCAAGTGCTGTTAAGCTCAGCACAAATACAGCTTTGTTGGCAGGTATATTTATTGTAGCAGGTCTTGGTTACTTGCTTGGTAGCATTTCTGTTAAGGGTGTTTCCCTTGGTACAGCAGGTGTATTCTTGGTAGCAATTTTGTTTGGTTACCTTTGCACATTGCCTGGCCTTGCAGATATCCCTGTGCTTAAGTCTTTCTTCATTGCAGATTCCTCTGCAACATTGAACGGATACTATTCCAAGGTTATTCAGAACATTGGTCTTGTATTGTTCGTAACATCCGTTGGCTTTATCGCAGGACCTAACTTCTTCAAGAACCTTAAGAAGAATGCTAAGTCCTTCGTATTGCTTGGATCTATGATTATTGTAGCAGGAGCATTGGTAACAGTTCTCTTTGCTCTTATTCCAGGTATTGGACCTGAGTTTGCTGTTGGTGTTCTTTCTGGTGCACTTACAACAACTCCTGGATTCTCTGCAGCTATTGAGGCAGCTACATCCTTGGGCCACGCAACAGACATTATCACACTTGGTCATGCTATTGCTTATCCATTTGGTGTTATTGGCGTTGTACTCTTTGTACAGCTTATGCCCAAGATCCTCAAGGCAGATATGGCTAAGGAGAGAGAACTCCTTAAGGTTGATGCAACTGAGGAAGTAAAGGAAGAGAAGAAGCTCTTTGAGTGCGATCCCTTCGGTCTTACTCCTTTTGCGTTGGCAGTAATCTTCGGTTTGGTGCTTGGTGGAATTACAATTCCTCTTTCTGCTAAGGGTTATGCAGGTCCTTGCTTCAGCCTTGGTACAACAGGTGGTACACTTATTATGGGTCTTGTGCTTGGTCACTTTGGCCACTTTGGTAAGATGTCCCTTAAGGTTTCCGAGTCTACAGCAAAGGTTCTCCGTGAGTTGGGTCTTATGCTCTTCTTGATCGGTGCTGGTATTTCCGGCGGTGTATCTCTCGTTAGCGAGATTGGTAAGTCTGAGCTCGGTGGTATGATCGTTGTATATGGCCTCGTAGGTGGTGCTCTTATGACAATCATCCCAATGATTCTTGGCTTCTTCTTTGCAAAGTATGTTCTTAAGCTTAGCCTTTTGAACAGCTTGGGTTCCATTACAGGTGGTATGACATCTACTCCTGCTCTTGGTACATTGATTAACACAGCTAAGACAGACGACGTTGCAGGTGCTTATGCTTCCACATATCCAATTGCTTTGGTATTGATCGTATTGGCATCTCAGTTGATCGTAACTTTGATGGCATAAGCGAACACAGTTTGATTGACGAAAAAACATAACAGAATTATAGTAGAGAGCGAGAGTGAAAACTCATCGCTCTTTATTTTTTGTGGAGGGAATATGAAGGCTTTCTTAAAGGTGGTATTAATAATATGTCTCGTGCTTGCCATGTCGTTTGCTTTTGCTTCTTGTGCAGGTAATTCAACTACAACAGAAGGATATGTTTCCCAAACACCAGAGATTAGTCAGTCAACGCCCACACCAATAGCGACTATTACTCCAATACCAACATCAACACCTAAGGCAACGGAGGTGCCAACATCTACTCCAACGGCAGAACCAACAGCGGATCCTACGGAGGACGTTAATAGTGGAGAACCATATTGGGTAACAGGGGAAACAGTTAATTTTAGAAATAGTCCTAGTACAGATGGAGAAATCCTGGGACAGCTAACAAAGGGAACAGAGGTTATTAAGCTTAGGGAAGAAGGCGACTGGCTTCGAATTAAATATGGAGATACAACAGGATATGTCCACAAGGACTATGTTGCAAATTATCCACCTTTCGGTACATTCCAAGGTGAAACTCGTATTATTGTTAAAAAGTCTGAGCGTAAGCTGGAGCTTTGGCAGGGTGAAACTCTAATTGGAACATATTCCATTGGTTTAGGTTTTACTCCAGAGGGACATAAGCAGATGGAGGGAGATGGCAAAACTCCAGAGGGAGAGTATTATGTATGTACAAGGGTAGATCCAAGTATATATTATCTTTCATTGGGAGTTTCTTACCCCAACAAGAATGATGCTTTGGCAGCGTTGCAGGACGGTAGAATAGACCAGGCAACATATGATCGCATCGCAAATGCTATAGATAATGGCAGGCAGCCAGATTGGTACACTCCACTTGGTGGAGAGATTATGATCCACGGCTTGGGCGGATCCACAGACTGGACTCGTGGATGTATTGCAGTGGATAACGAAGTAATGGAGATCCTATTTGAGTATTGCCAGCTAGGAACAAGAATTACAATATTGCCTTAAAGGAGTACGTATGGCTAGGAACAAAAAAGAATTTAGTGGATTTATATTTATATTTTTGCTTTGGTTAGCAAATTTAGCATTTTCCTATTGGTATTTCTCCACAGGTTGGTCTGAGCCAAATGCCATAATGGAGTTTTGCTCAAAGTATGTTAATTCTTCCGTTTGGTATGAGGTAATGTTTTACCACGGCGCTCTTAACTGGACAGCAGGTACCTTGGCTGTATATGGCTTGGCAGCGCCAATTGTTTTCCTGGTGATAAAGATTAGACACAAGAACATGAAGAGGGTAGTTGCTAAATTAACAAATCTCTTCTTTAACGTATTGTTAGCAGCAGCTTTTGGTGCAGCGCTTTTGTACGGAGCTATTTTCCTTATGGACGAAAAACCGTTGATCGCAGGAATCCTTGGACTCCTTGGAATATGTATGATAATTCCTGTGCCTAAGACTTTGTTGGCTGTAGTAATTGAAGATTAAAAAGAATATGTGAGCAGTAAGCAAAACTCTCTGCCAATTGGCAGAGA